>MTKO01000093.1 GCA_004028505.1 Candidatus Electrothrix aarhusensis | reverse complement strand
GGATGAAGTTATTTTGTTAGAATAATTTTGGTCGGGTACTTAGATCTCGAAAGAATGAATTAATGATAAGGAGAGAAATGAAAAGTAAGATTATGGGTACGAGTAAGGGTTTTATTGCTATATTGAAAGAGAGTGAAGAATCAACAGTAAGAGCATTAAATAAACATATTAACGATAATAAGAAGAATTACCAGCTAAATTATATTGAAAGTGTTCATAGTTCTTTTTTGGCTTCAGCAGGTTTCGTAGGGGAAAGTGCAGTTAACCATATAGATGATTATTCTTTTTATAAAATATTAAATTTTGACCAAAATAACATTCATGATCTTACGGCTAAAGTATTTGCTATGAAAGGAAACATGAAGACGATTAATAAGAGTTTTTCAAATTCTTATAAAAATGGTGAAGCTGTAGATAAAAGCTCTTCAGTTCCTTGTAAAAATGGTGAGGCTGTAGATGGAAACCTAACATTATTTTCGGGAACAGGAAATTCTCAGGATGAGGGGGAGCAATGAACCGCAAGGAATACGAAGAGAGTTTTCCTAACTATTGTCAAAATTGTAGAGGAAAAGGTATATTTAAGGATTTAAGCAAGCCATCTTTCCAGGACTGTCCAGAATGTTTAATGAAAAATATTTGCCCTCAATGTGCCGAAAAATCTAAAAATTTAATATTGATTTGTGATGAGTGTGGCTGGGATCGCAATTCTTCTCCTCGTGGATTGCCCGATAAATGATGTCAATTTGTTCGCATAACATGTAAAAATCAAAAAAGGGCCGTTAGCTTATTTGCTAGCGGCCCTTTTCATTTGTGAAGGTTCAAAACAGATCAAAGCTGTAATACAGACCCCGATTTTTATTTCAATCTGATTTTTTTTGGGGGGGAGGATTCGGTCAATATAAAAAGAGTCGCTCCCGCCATATTCCCCCCTTGAGAGCAGAGGGTCGGACAACCCACCTATTGAAAAATCAACCGACTGATCCCAGCTGCCTCATCCCACGGGCGAGCAATATTCATCCCCAGCAACTCAAAAACAACCACCTCAAGCAAGAGATAGACCCTGCTGTCTCTACGGATGCAGCCGGTGAGCGTTTCGCCATGCTCTCCCAAGGCCCCGTGCAAATGAATCTTCGGTTCTTCGCCATCCATATGCACGGACCCGCAACCGATAAGTTCGCTCACGCCATCCACTTCTTGCCACATGGGGTCCGGCGGAACAACAGGATCTTTCGGGCCGATCACCACCCCGGCTTTATCCAGAGCACCGATAACCTGAAACCAGCCGCTACGGATCTTTTCCTTCAGGATAATCTCCTGTAACCCTTCAAGAAAATCATCTCCGTGATCAAAACGAATGGTCACAACCCGACCGACTGATCCTGTTCTATATTCCATGATTCTCCATTATTCTCCTACCTCGCAATCAATGCAGATCGCCGCCAGTGCTTGACATGGTCAGATTACCGCTTTTTACACCGCGTAATGCAACCATTTTTTCTGCCAGTTCCTGCACAGCAAAGGCATTCCCCTTAACAATGGTCACTTCCAGGCAGTTATGGTGATCCATATGCACATGAGTCGTCGAGGTGATGAGTCGATAGTAGCTATGCTGAAGATCTGTAATGCGTTCCTGTAACTGGGCCTGATGATGATCATACACCAGGGTAACAACACCTACTACCTCGCTGTCCTGCTGCCATTGCTGATCCACCAGGTTCTTGCGGATCAGATCACGAATGGCCTCGGAACGATTGGAATAACCGTGACTGGTGATATAATCATCAAATTGATCAAGGAGATGCTTCTCCAATGAGACAGAAAATCTTTTTAACATACTTCGTCTATCCGATCCGGTTGCTGATACATACCTTTATGAAGGAGATCTCTTTTTACGCGTCCTCAAGCTCCTTCAACCGTTTCAAAATCGCCTTTGCTTCTTCCTGCAATGGAGCAGGGATATCAGAGTCTTTCTCCGCCCTGCTGAGATATTGCTTTGCATACTTTATCCGTCCTTCATACAGGTAGTACTTTGCCAGATAAAATGTACTTACCCCTCTTTCTCCTTGTCCAGATTTAACCCGTGCGAGTTCATAATAGACCTGAGAATATTCCGGTATGTTCTTTGCAACCTCCAGATAGAACTTTTCTGCTGCTTCAAGCTGCCCCTTCATGGCCATAGCTTCTGCATATTTAAACGTGCAGTACATATCTGTAGGATCCCTTTGATACGAACGACGAAGTAGGCGCACAGCCTTTTCCAACTCACCTGAGTCAATATACAAAGCAGCAAGATCGATATCCAGGATATCTCTCCCAGGGAATTCATTTCGAACGATATCCAGATGCTTATGCGCTTTCTGAAAGTCATTTTCCTTGGCACTGAGCAACGCAAGGCCATAATGGGCCATTGCCGTTTTCAGCCCATTATCAGTTGATGCCAAGGTATTGGCACAGTGAACCCGTAAATCTTCGGGCTCCACAGACTGACTCAGCACCCGATACTTAAAACGCAAAAAGGGAAACTTTCCTACATCATCAGGAAAGGGCTTATCCATCTTTTTTCGCTCAAGCTCCAGCAAGGACTGTACATAGTCCAGCCGGTCCTCAGGATTCGGATGGGTCAGGAGATAAGGGGGCAGCTGCTCTGAGCGATACCGGGTAATCCTGCGCATGGATTTCAACATGCTTTCCATTGCTGTCGGATTACGCCCCATGATTCTGAGCCAGCCAAATGCCAGCCGATCCGCCTGTTCCTCATCTTGCCGAGAAAAATTAAGTCCTGCTGTCTGATTAGCGGCAAGGGCTCCACTGAAAAGTCCTTGGGTCAAAGCTGGGTTCCCCACAGCAAGACTAGCAAGGCCAAAAATCATGCTTGCTGCGCTGATCTTCTCCTGCTTGGCAATACGCCGGGAAAGATGCCTGCTCACAACATGTCCCACCTCATGAGCGAGGACACTGAGCAGCTGATCCTCGGATTGCATGGTTTTAATCAGCCCAGAATTAAAAAAAATCAACCCAGAGGGAGCAGCAAAGGCATTGAACTGTTTATTTTTGACCACAAAAAAATGATAATCAAAATACTGCGGACCAGCTATGGCAAGTACCTGCTGACCGAGTCTGTTGATATATTGGACAATATCAGGATCATCAAGAAGTTCAAATTCGCCGCGTACGGCCAACAGCAATTGTTCGCCGATATCCCTTTCTTCTCCGATACTGAACCCCTGGGAGGAGGTCGGCACAAGACATTGCCCGACCACCAACACAGAAAATATAACAGCAACAGCGAAATACGCTTTGCAAAAAAAACGTTGGTGAATCATAGGCGAACAACTTAGTCTCATGAAAAGAGTTAATCCTTTGGGATACATCGCCCTGCTCCAACGGAGCAGGGCATCAAGCCAAGGAGTCTCTTAACGAAGAGACACCCGAAGACGTACGAATATATAAGGAATTATTATCCCTTCCTTATTAAGCGACAGAAGCAACCCGCTCAGAAACAGATCAGGTAAGCTCACCAATATATGGGGCGATTTCTTCTGGCTTCAGGATACATTCTTCCATGCCTAATGTCCGAATTTCCTCAATAGAACGGGGAAGTAGGCAAGAAGCTGGATCCTGCAAAATTATTTTTCCCCCTTGCGTGACAACCGTTTCCATTCCCTCCTTCAGATCCTGCTCTACACCACTCAAAAAAACCACAGTTAATGCAGAGCCGAAGATCTCAGCAGCAGAACGAAGTAAACTGTCTGTATTGAGGAGCTGGATTCCATCATCACTTTCCGAGCTCACCAGTGTGGGGATGCCTTCAGAGAGAATAATTTCTCTTCGACCATGACTATTTCCTACCAAACATTGCCCTCCCAGCAATTTATTCGTTTGGAGCAAGGTCGTTGTTGTATACGGGGTAAAATTATCTAGGTATGAGGACAGAAAATGAACGATACCCGGATACATATTCTGCAAGAGCAACACAGCCATGTCACTATCATAATGCAATGCCGGTATAATTTTCTGCAACTCCAGCATTCCGCCCAGGCCGCCCAATATCAGCAGCAACTTCTCCGCTTTTTTTTCCGGCTGCTCTTTTGATTTAGGATCAACCGGTTTCAATTTTTTTGCTCTACTAACGTTATCAACACTAAATTCTTTGACATTAAGTAGAATATATTGCAGCCGCTCACCAATCAGATTCCAGGATTCCGGACTGGTCGGTTTGGCAACCATATCCACGCAACCGTACCGCATAAAGTCCATCATTCTCGAATAATGCTGATCGTTAAAATTACTGACCAGCACCACCGGCGCAGGAGAACGTATCATGATATGCTTCAGCGCGGCATCACCGCTCATAACCGGCATGGTCATGTCCAAGGTGACAAGATCTGGAACCTGCATTTCCAGAAACTTCAAAGCCTCCCTTCCGTTTGTTGCCGTTCCAACCACCTGAGCATTGATTTGTTCTTCAAAGAGCTTGATAAACGCTTTGGTGAAAAAACGGGAGTCATCTACCACCAAAACCTTAGGCAGGGCAGATCCTTCATCAGTGGGCATGTTACTCTTGTACCGCTCATCAATACGTCGAGCCGCCTCTAATAAAAGAAAATTCCAAGAGGAGTCAATGGTCCGCACATTGTTGGAGGCAAACAGCATGCTGAAGGTGCCCGAGGGCCAGCTCATAATACGATAAAAGGCTTCTTCTCCAGATAACTCGCCGAATTCAGCATGAATAATTTCATTATCAGAAAAATAAAGAACCCCTCGATTATCTTCGCTGAGTACACTTAATTTTCTGTCGTCTCCGGCAAGACAGGCAAACTGGACAAGATCCACTAACCCGAGGCCTTCAATCTCACCGACAAAACCGCTTCCAACAGGATGTTTCATATACAGGTACTTTTTTCAGATAGACAAAATTCTCTTATAACGCATTAAAGGTGACATGTGTTGCTATAAACACCAACATAAGAACAAAGAATTCTTTAAAATGAGTTTCTGGAACTCTTTGCAATAGCCTCGACCCCACCTGTGCTCCAATCAAAACACCAACAGCTCCAGGGACAGCAACCCCCCATTCCACGGTCCGGCCCAACAGTACATGGACACTGAACGCTGTGAGTGAAAGGATCATCATCAGCGCAATACTGGTCGAAACCGATCGAACCATGGCAAGCCTGCAACGCATATTAAAAAACGGCACGAGCCAATCCCCTACACCTATTCCAAGAAATCCGGTTAAGATGCTCCCGAGCAAGGTTATAATTCGCCCTTTTCGCGCAGCTTCAAGGTCTGCCTTGTCCGATCCTGCAATAAAAAAATCATCTCCGCGCAGAAAAACATAGGCAATAAAAAAAATCGTTAGCCCGAGAAAAAGTTCTATCCACACCGGATGCAGAAGAAAAGATAACAGCACTCCACCGATGACGGCGGGGATTCCGAAAGTGCTCATCAACCGAACAAGCCGCCAATCAATCAGCCCGGCTTGATGATTACTGTATGATGCACTGAGCTGGCCGAAAAACTGAATCATGATAGTACAGACCACCGCCTCTTTCGGGTCCAAGTCCGTGCTCATTAACAAAATGGGCATCCACAGAACGCCGCCACCCAGTCCAAAAAACATGGCTACTGATGCAATCACGACACCGATAGGCAACATCTGCCAAAAGGCAAAGGCCTCTAACACTGGTAAAAGCTCCTGCCGAATTCAGCTAGAGCCTCTTCCAGCTCATCAATAATCTCGACAGCTTCAGCGATCTTTGTTGCATCCTCTCCTTCTATCAAGGTCTGCCGAATCTGATCAGCCATTCCCTTGGTCAGAAGAATAAGCTCCTGTTCATTGGCATTCAATTCATTAATATGTCGAGCGAGTTCACCGAGTTCATCCTTGCTCTGTTCCGGTAAAGTCGTGGAAAAATCACCGGCACTCATTGCTCTGGTTCCCTCAATAATGAGCTCCAGAGGAAACATGATTCTCTTCGTGAAAAGCATCATAACCAGACCGATGGCAAGGAGGAGATTCCCCAGCATCACACGAACTTTCAGGAGAATATGCTCGACAAGCTCAGCTGATATGTCTGGGGAGACAAGGCCGTTCAACGTGCCGAGAATTTTCTCACCGCGAAGAAAGCCATTCATTTCCACAGCCATCGTCAAAAAAACAACTCCAATAAAGACGATATAAAAAATTAACTGACGCTGCAAACCGCTTTTCGGCAAAAACCTTTTGCGAAACACCTTGTCAACTTTTTTTATCAAGCATTCTCCTTAGAAATTTTTTAAAAGCTTGAAGATCGTCCTCGTAAATATCCTTAAATTGGACGCCGACAGCATATTTTTCTTCATTATCCGTCATTTTTTTCGACCAAACCACCTCAGCAACAGCAGTCAGTGGCTTTGATGCTGTCTGTACATCAATAATTGCAGCAGTTGTACGCAAGTAATGCTGCCACCCGACCAACTCAACAACGAGCTGCAAAATGGCTCCGTTCTTAAACAGCTCATCAGTGGCGAAGCAAAGGCCTGTCTCAGAAACATTACTGGTATATCCGACGTTCACATCCACATTGGTCATCGGATACTGCAATTTGCTGATACTCAGCTTAACCTGTTTATTGACCCGCCGAGAGCTCCTTCTGCATTTTTCTGTCTTTTTATCAGTCATTTCATTTTGAATCATCGGAACAATCCGCCTTATTGAAGCATGAGCATTATCGCAAATCCGTCACCCTACTTGCGCAAAGAAAGCATACCGACAATGCTCTCTAATTCCCTTGGAAAATATCTTCTATTGCTTCAACATGACCTGTATCAACATTTTTTGCAAACTGCTGATCGACAAGTCCATCAATTTTATTATTATCAATCAGCTTATAGCGTACCATCAAATCTGCAATCTCCTGCATCTCTTCAATTCGAGGAAGGTACTGGTCGTAAAGTGTTCGTCCCCCTGATGCATGTAATGCGTATTGCACCAAATCTGCTGGCTGAGACCAATATCGCGCTGCAATCTCGCCAGCTTCATCAGGATGTTTTTCTGCCCAGATACCTGATCGAACCGCCCCATTAACGAACCTCTCAACAATTTTCGGTTCCTCTTCTATCAGACTTTGCTTCACAATAACAAGGTTACAAATGAATGACGGCCAGACCTCCTCAACATTAAAAAGGAGGTTCGCACTGCCGTTTTTCAAACTTTGGGCGGCAAAAGGTTCACCAACATAGTAGGCATCAAGTGAACCGGTTACCAAGCAGCAGCCATATCAGGAGGATTGAGCTCCACAATATTAATCTCCCCACGCATATTATTCTCTTCCATTAATCGCAACAGACTGAGATTATGGCCGGAGAAACGCATGGGGACAGCAACTGATTTACCAGCTAGCTCTTGAATATTCTGGATATTCAAATCGTTTCGTGTGACAAGGGTACTCTCATGCCGATTACCTATATAGACAACCTTCACGTCCACCCCTTGCTGACGAAGAACAATAGACAGAGGAGCAATGATGAATGCCACCTGAATCTCGTCATTCCGAAGCGCTTCGCCCATTTCGGCAAATGAACTGAATTTCAAGGCCTTGAAACGAATACCATCCCCCTCGGCGCTGGCATAATCGAGCAAGGGTGCCGCCATATTGGTAATAACGGGCATATAGCCCATTTTAACGATCTTTCGATGGCCGTGGTCAAAATTCAGCCACCAATGAAGCCCGGATATGAGCGCAACCCAAACAATACTCCCTACAACAAAACGCCAGGTTCTCGTCAAGATAAATTTCTTTTTTTCATCTTTAGATGGCTTAGACTGCATAGCTTACTCCAAGCATCAAGAACAATTCGTCTCGGAGTTGGCTCAACTCTGTTTGTTTATTAAAAACAATCCTCGGATGAGGAAAGTCCAACTTACGGTTCATTTTCACCTGTGAGGGCCTCTTGCTGAAAACCACCACCCGGTCCCCCATAATGAGGGCATCATCAATATCATGGGTCACGATTAAAATCGTTTTACCCAGGAACTGATGCATATTGACCACTTCTTCCCGCATTTTCATATGGGTGAGAAAGTCGAGCCCGCTGAAGGGCTCATCCATGATCAAAATATCAGGGTTTACAGCCAAGGCTCGGGCCAGTTCAGCTCGGCGTTGCATCCCTCCTGACAGCTGATGCGGATAATGATCCTCAAAGCCGTCCAGTTCTACCATCTCAATATACTCCTGAATCTCAACTCTTTTTTCTTCGACCTCTTCCATATTTCGCAATCCCAGTTCAACATTCTGCCAGACCGTCATCCAGGGCAGCAGTCCGCTATGCTGGAAAACAAAAATATTATCCGAACTCGGGCCAGTAATCTCTTTACCGTCAATAAGAATTGATCCTGATGTCTGTTTGTCAAAACCGGCGATGATACGAAGAAGAGTCGATTTACCGCAGCCTGAAGGACCGAGCAAGCAGACCATCTCTCCGTCTTCCACTTCAATATTGATATCCTCAAGCACAGACACCTTTTCGTCGGGGAGAAATTTGCCATCCTCGTCTTTCTTCTTTCTGTGGTTGACAAACTCTCTGCACAGATTCTCTGTTTGAATATGTCCCATTTTTTCCCCTATGCCTGCCCGATGCCCCAGGATGCAGACTCAATCCTGCCGAGACGGCGCATAATATAGTCCAAGTACAGGCCGATCAGGCCGATTACTATCATTCCATCCATAACATAATCCAAACGCAGTCCGTTCCTTGAATCAAGGATCAAATATCCGAGGCCGGATTGAACGGCGATCATCTCAGCGGCAACCACAACAATCCAGGCAATGGTGACAGTCAGGCGCAATGCTGTAATAATATCGGGAATGATGGCAGGAATAACTATCTTTTGAATAACTTCTTTTCTACTGAAATTAAAATTTGCCGCAACGTAAAAATAGGTAGGATTGATCGAACGAACAGCAACGGTTGTGGCAACAACAATAGGGAAAAAACTCGACAAAAATATCAAAAAAACAGCTGGCTGATCACCGATTCCGAACCAGAGCATAGCCAACGGTATCCAGGCCAAGGGAGATATGGGACGAAGAAAATGAATAATTGGGTTCAGCAGTATGGAGGCAAGCTGGCTCCTTCCCAAAATAATCCCCAAAGGAATACCAAATATCGCCGCAAGATAGAATCCCCACGTTACACGAAATAAACTAGCCACAGTGTGCTTGAACAAAGAACCGGTGGTTATCAGTTCAATCATACTGACGAGCACTTTGTACGGTCCTGGCAGCACATTGGTATCCCAGCCACTGAAACGCACTGTAAGCTCCCAGACCAAAACCAGAACTGTGAATGACAGAACCGGAGCAATGCTTTTCGTCAATGTTGAATGTGTTTCTGTTATCATCACTACAACTCCACTCTTTTGTTTATCCGGCAAGTTCCCGAGCTAAGGCCTGATATTGCTCCGCAGATCTACTTTTTTCATCATAGTATTGAATGGGGAGATTGACAATATGTGATTCCTGCATCTTATCGTCGAGCTCAATAACTGTATTGCAAAGCATCGTCCCGTATTTTCGCCGAATTTTTTCATTGATCACTCTCTCCGATGTCTTTTTTGCATCGTACATGGTGATAAGAACTTTGTATTCGACATCATGATCAACCCCTCTTAGCACCTTAATTATTTCGCTTATCTGCGACACGCCGTGCATTGAAAGATATTCGCATGTGGTCGGTACGATAACAAGTTGTGCTGCTATCAAGGCATTTAGGGTAAAAAACTCGATGGATGGTGGGGTATCTATCAGGATATGATCATAGTTTTTTTCTATTTCCTGCAATCTGTTTCGCAGCAAATACTCAAAATTATGCTGCGCCAGGTACCTCTTTTTCAGCAGGGCCATCTTGCTGTTCGAGGGCAGTAATGATAAATTGGGATATTTTGTGTGGAGAATAATATCACGTATCTCCTTGACTTCCCTATTCAGTAATTCATAAAAAGATCGTGTTTTTCTAAAGCCCAACAGCATGGTAAGATTGGCTTGCACATCAAAATCAACCAGCAATACCTTCTTACCCATACGTGCCAATGCCACTGCTAAATTAAGACAGGAGGTTGTTTTAGCAACACCACCCTTCTGATTGCTCATGGTGATAATACGATGGTCATCAGGAGAAATCTCGTCCTGCAGAAGAAATGAGTCGTCTGACGGGTCATTCTTGTACACTGTGAATCTATTATTACACTTGTGGCATCGCACCTTCAATGCCGGTTTATTAATTATATCGTCAGCAACCTTATATCTGGTCCTGCAATTGTCGCATGTAATAATCATAGTGTACTTCCCTAATATATAGAATATTTATATCTTTTCAATCAATCTCTGTGTTTCTTCTTCTTACACAGGACAGCAAAGCCTCCTCTTCTTCCTTCACGATCTTCATCAGGTATCTGCTCGCTGCTGCCTCTATCTTGAAAATTATTCTTATGAGCTGTATGGATCTTTCTTTACTTTTGTAAAAATATTGCTATCAAATAACAGATTCAATCGCCTCAGCAAGCTTCGCTTCTTCAACAACCAAATCCACTTTATTTCGTTTAATTGCAATATCAGTCAGGTTGGGATAAACGCAGCTCTCGACGCTCTGTGCTATGGTCTTACCAGATTTCTCCTGAATTGCGGCAAATCCGTCTGATCCGTCATCTCCGTATCCTGTGAGCAACACCCCGACAGTGTTTTCTCTGAAGACTTCTGCTGCTGATCGAAAAAAGGTATTCAATGGATTCTCAACTCGATCACCAAGCTGAAAACAAGGATCTCCGTTTTCGTTCAGCCCAACAGTCAATGAAGCCATATTTGATTGAATATAGCAAACACCTTGCTCTAAGACTGTTCCCTGGCGAGCCACTTGTATTTTCCAGAGGACAAATTCATTGAATTTTTCAGCAAAGGCAGCAAGTATCTTAGGAGAAATTTCCAAAAGAATAACAGCGGCGGCAGGAAGGCCAGCATTAAGCCTAGTCATCAAACGTATAAAGGTATTGGGTCCGGTCAGTGAAGTTCCTATGGCAATAATATAATCAAGAGGGTGGAACCCGTATAAGTCGGCAAGACCTTCCTTCTTTTTTTGTTTATTAATCCGAACTCGGCGTATATTCTGAAAATTAACAGCTGAAGCAAGCTTGATACGATCAACAATATGCTGCTTAGCTGTATGAATATCACTTGATATTGCACCTGAGGGTTTTGCTACAAAATCAACAACCCCGAGCCGTAAAGCCTCAAACGTGATTGAACCATCACTGAACAACGAACTGAGAACAACAATAGGAACCGGAGACTCAATCATAATGTGGCGGACAGCCTGCAGCCCGTCCATAACCGGCATATCTATATCTAAAGTAACAACATCCGGCTGGAGTTCTTTTATCTTTTCAAGACCTTCTAGACCATTATTCGCAACGCCGACCACTTCTATATCAGTATCCGACTCCAGCAGGTCACTGATCGCCTTGGTCATAAAGGTTGCATCATCAACGACAAGAACCTTAAGTTTTTTACCCATTCCGCAGCTTCCCCCCTCATTCAGGAATTCGACACGTAACAATATTATTCCGCTGCCGTTTTTATTCGGTTCTGATCTTTCTCGACCTTCTTGGCAGAAAGCTTAATGAACCGTCTGCGTCTCCACAGCACGGCCTTTTTTTCGCTTAAAACTCATCGAACGTTGCTCCTGCCTGACAACTTGATTTTCCTTTGCTATTTTTACTAACTCAGGAATATCCAAAATAAGTGAAATACCGCCGTCACCCAAAATCGTTGCTCCGCCGAAACCACTTTCAACTCTTAAATAGTCAGCAAGTGGTTTAATAACCACCTCTTCCTGTCCAAGAAGTTCATCAACAACTAAGCCCAACTCCTGGGTTCCGGTGCTCACCACAACGACAAACATCTTTTCTTCATCCTGCCCTTGACGGTCAATATCATAAATTTTGGCAAGCTGAAAAATAGGCATAGTACTTTCACGAAGATGAATAACATCAACACCTTCTATCTCAGAAATCTCATGTCGGAAGACCCTCAGCGTTTCCTCGACCGTGGTTAGAGGAATGGTGAATTTTTCCAGGCCGACCCGCACCATCAAAGCCTGAATAATAGCCATAGTCAGAGGAATCTTGATGCGAAGCCTTGTTCCCTTTCCCTTCTCGGAAACAATTTCAACAGTACCATTCAGCTTCTCGATATTTTTCTTGACCACGTCCATTCCAACACCTCGTCCCGAGGTCTTGGTTGCTTTTTCTGCGGTGCTGAAACCGGGCAGCATAATCAGGCGCGTCAAGTCCTGATCAGACATCCGCTCCAGCTCTTCCTTTCTAACAAGGCCTTTTTCCAAAGCCTTTGCCTGGATCCGTTTTGTATCAATTCCCCTGCCGTCATCGGTGATCTCTAAAACAATATGGTCACTCTCATGAAAAGCTTCCAGGACCAGTGAACCCTGAGCCGGTTTTCCTGCCCGCAGACGTTCCTCTTCAGTTTCGATGCCATGATCAACTGAATTTCTGATGATATGAATCAAAGGGTCTGAGATGGATACAATGACCATCTTGTCAAGCTCGGTCTCCTCACCCTTGGTGATCAGCTTGACATCCTTATTCGTTTTATGGATTAAATCTCGCACCAAACGGGGATAGCGTTTAAAAAGCTGGTCAATCGGCAGCATCCTGACCTTCATCACACCTTCCTGAAGTTCGTTGGACACTCGACCGAGATGAACACCGGCCTCGCTCAAACGGAAAGCAAACTCATGAAGCGGCTTCAGTTGACTCTTAGCAATCCCGGAAGATTCGTGAAGTAACTGTTCTAAACCTCTCATCTCGTTCACAAGCTGAGCAAAATATGCCCTGCTTACAACCAGCTCTCCGACCTGATTCATCAGATAATCAATTTTTTCCGCATCAACCCTGATACTGCTCCGAACAGCTGCTTGCTTGACCGGCGTCTGCTCCCTTTCCTCCCGCGATACCTTCTGTTCAAGAGTCTCAAATTGCCCAAAATCCGCCTCGTTCTCAGCAGAAACATCTACACCATCCCCTTCTGGTGCTGCATTCTCCGTTACAGGTTCCTCCTGAACATCAAAATCAGAATCAGAATCGTCGGTTTTGGTTTCATCCGTTTGACCTGTTTTATCTTCAAAAGATGCGACTTCAATCTCTGAAGCCACAACCTTGTCCAATAAATGAGCGCCTGAGCTCTGACCCCGCTCACTGTTCGTCGTTTCAGAGAAAATATCAGGCGTGGTCATCCCCTGATTCGCTTCCGCTTGTATCTTTTCGATATGCTCGTCTTCCAGCCCCGGAGCTTCCATAATTTCTTCTATAACACTGTCGATGGAATCCCTCGATACACCGGCCGCATATTCAGACACATCCAACGCGCTACTCAGCTTATCAAAAAGTGCCTTATCTTCAACGCCGTTATCCTCATCTTCGTGCTCAGCATGGGCTGTTGATTTTTCATCAATGTTTTTTTCAAATTTCACTTCATCAGCTGTTCTTTTTTCCTCTTTGGTCTCAGAGGTCTCACTTCCTCTTAGAGAGCTTTCAGAATCAGCAAATATCTCATCTGAAGCGAAAAACATATCATCGTTTTTTTCGTGCTCATCAACATCATCGGAAAAAGCTTCAAGCTTTTCCTGTTGACCATCCTCTATAATCTGGGGATATACACCGATAACCTTGTCAACAAATTCCTGTAAGCCGGCAGCGATATCAGAGGCCACACCTGCATCGATATCAGCGAGGTAGCCATCTACAACACTTTGCCATGTCTCGCAAAACTCCGTCAGGCTGATATACTCCATATAATTCGCTGATGATGCAAGGCGACCGATAGCATCGTGACAGTTCTCAAGTATTGTTCTCTTGTCACCGCTTGCAGTGTATTCAGCAATCCGAGCTTGAATATATTGAATATCAGTCTTGAGTTTCTTCAAGAAAATAGAGATAAGCTCTTCATCATACTCGTCATCGGAAAGCTCATACTCAAGAGGAACCGTATCAACCCCACCAGCCTCATCCTGAAACGAAACACCATCTATTGCAGCAACCAAGGATACATTCTCGCTTAAACTCTCACTATCAAAGCTAAGAACACTTGCACTCTCTTCCTCTGTTTCAGCAATACCGGAATGCTCGTCGGAAAATATGGAGTCTAATGCCCGATCAAGATCAATACCCTGCGTTTCTCCTTTTTCCTGGGCAGATCTGTCTCCACTTAAGTCCTCATTAATATCAACTGGACTATCTGAAGCGGCTGCTGGCTCATCATCGGCAAAAATAGAATTCAACGCCGAATCAATGGATGCAGAATCATGTTGATCTTCTCCAGAGTTCTCGGCAAGTGCGCCCGCATCATCCTGCGAATAGCCTTCCATCGCTTGAGGAAAAGACCGTATAATCTCGTCCAAATAATCCTGCATAAAAGTCAGGTTGGGCATTTTACCGCTTGAAAGCTGCTCAACCGCATTCTCGATAGCATGCTGCCAGTTGGAGTAATGCTGAGTAAGCTTTTCATACCCCATATAGTTGGCAGAGGACTTGAGACTCTTGATTGAATCGCTACAGCGATACAGTACATCCTGCTTGTCCACAGAAATTGACAGTTCAACTGTCTGGGCGTAAAGAAAGGGTATGTTTTCTTTCAGCTGCTGAAGAAAAATATTGTAGAGTTCCTCATCATATTCATCGGACATATTTTCTTCAGTAAGAAGGCCCGAGCGCCCCTCATCGGACTCTTCGTGATGCAGATGCAGCTCATCTTCAGCAGAGGCAATGTCTGCTGCTGCCTCATTTTCACCCGCATCAACATCACCTTCAACAACTTTCCGTACCTGCTCCACGAGGTCGGCTACTTCGGTTTCCTCAACCTGAGTGCGTTCAAGCTCATCAACCAAAAGTGTCAATCGATCTTTACCAGCAATCA
Organism: Candidatus Electrothrix aarhusensis; assembly: GCA_004028505.1. GTDB lineage: Bacteria > Desulfobacterota > Desulfobulbia > Desulfobulbales > Desulfobulbaceae > Electrothrix > Electrothrix aarhusensis. The sequence goes on along the minus strand of MTKO01000093.1, from coordinate 20,242 downwards.
GCAAATCCGTAATCGCTGTGTTCAGCGTCATCTCGTGCCTGCGAATAAGATCAAGCAAATTTTCCAGTTTATGAGACAATTCCGAGACCCGTTCAATACCGACAAACTGAGCAGCCCCTTTTATTGTGTGAATGGAACGAAAGATTTCATCCAAGACCTCTTTGTCTTCATAATCCTGTTCAAGCCGGAGAAGACTGCTTTCCATCTCTTCAAGATGTTCTGCCGCCTCAACAATAAAATCCGGTAACATTGATGAGTCTATCATATTCTCCACCTTGTAACTATCTGATTATTCTTATATTCAGGACACGTTTGCAACTATCCGGCGCCTTCCTTCCCCTGCTTGACCAGCTCAGTTTCCCGTACCTCTCTGCCTCATTTATAGCTGGTCAGCTCCAAATACTTTTTTCAGTTCAGGAGGCTGTTACTCCGGACTCCTGCTGGTAATCAGAAACCATTTTCTCATCTTCCAGCTTAATTTCAAAATAACTAAACGACATGACAATAGCTTTAAGGTCCTCATTATTTCGGTGCATTTTGCTGATATCTTTTTGTAGACCATTCTCTATTCTGGAACCGGCGGATTTCTCCGTTTCCAATGAAAAATTCAAATCATTGGCAATATTTTCCAGCAAATCTCACTTAGCTGACTATGATTCCATACAAAAAGTAAAACTTCTTGCATGTTTACAGCCAAGTCATTAATATTCTCGCCGAGAGAGCCGATCTCATCCGCCCTTTTCATATAATTCAATGTTTCAAGATGGCCTTCTGCCATGAGTCTACTTGCCGCCTGCATTTCAGCCAGGGGTTTTACAATATTGCTTTTGAAATAGATCATGGCGGCAATTTGAACACTCAACAAAAAAAACAGGGTAACGCATAATGAGGCATGAATAACTCTTGACGTCTCGCTACTGTGTTTGACAAATACATAGAGAAGGCCTGCTGCTGCAATCATGGTCAGCAAAAAATTGAGTACAAAAAAAAGCTGTGCCTTTTTCTTCAAACTCACATCGTTTGCTGCCTTTAACAAAGTAGACATAGGCGACAAATCCGTTTTAAGATGAACTTTATGACGAACAGCTAAAACCGTCTCCCACCAAACTGCCCGCAATTTTCTCCAAGATCATGAGGCGTTGCATGTATAATGATATTCAAGTCTCCCCATGTTCAACGTGAGCTCTAAGCAAAAGTATTCTTCTCTATGAGCCATGAACTGAATACAGTAAAGATAGATGTCGGTACACTTTCTGCCCCGGCTATCATCAACCTACTCGTCTTCTTCTGATTTTTCTATCATATCAAGAATTTCTCTGGCCTTGTGTTTACTGGCAAAGCCCCGTGCTCCGAGCCGCTCAACCTCAGCCCGATATATATCTTCATCAAGATTTGAAAGGAAGATGATATGTGCGGAGCTATCACACCGTAAAATCTCCTCAGCAGCAGCAAGACCGTCCATTTCACGCATGGTGATATCCATCGTAACGATATCAGGCTTCAGGGACTTATACAGCTCAATAGCTTCCAGTCCATTTTTCGCCTGCCCCACCACAATATGGCCCGGCGGCTGCAATAATTTCGCGATCATCTTACGCATCATAGATGAATCATCGACTATCAAGACTCGCTTACTCATCTGGTTATTCTCCCTCTATTGCCTTAAGCAGCTTTAGTTCATCTGCAAGAAGAATACGGTTAAAATCAAGCATGATAAGCAGGCCTTCACCGATATCGCAGACGCCTCGGATATATTGATTGGCAAGCCCAGCCACAACAACTTCCGGCGGAGGCTCAATAGTACTTTCCAAAATTTTCAGTACCCTGGTTACAGAATCCACTATGAATCCAGTCACCCTGCCGTTAATATCCAGAATCAATATCCAAGATTCCTTGGAAGAACTACCCAGCTGAAACAGATTGAGTCGCTTCCTCAACTCGATAACAGGAATAATATTACCGCGCAGATTAATAACACCTTCAATAAATTCGGGTGAATTCGGTACAGATGTAATAGGAGCTGAACGAATAATCTCCTGTACCATGAGAATATCTACTCCAAATTGTTCATTGCCAATGGTAAAACCGACCAGCTGCATAAGCTGTTCTTTTTCTTCCTGATCGGTCTTTTTATCGGCTGCAAAAGTATCAGCCATGTATCTTCTCCTTTATTACGATTAACTGCTCAACAGACGCTCGTCCTTACGGGCCGTTGCAAATTTTATGATTTCCAGTCCCGTTTTCATCGTCCAGCAAAGAAAAATATACCGCTCTACGTCCCCAATAAAGGGGACGAAGAGCGATACAGCGACAGAGAATACGAGAAAAAACAGACAAAGGATGAACTTACAGCTTAAACTGCTCAACCTGATGGCGCAGTCTATCAGAAGCAGCCCGCAACTCATCGGTAATGGACACAACCACACCAGCGCCCTCAACTGTTTTCTGCGCACCTTCAAAGGACTGCTGGGCAATCCTAACCGCATTCTGGGAACGCTCACCCTGAGCAGCAACCAGTTCACTCAACTGCTCGGTACGTCCCACAATCTCGCGCATCTCAGAGTCAATGGAACTCGAACCGGCACTCGCTTCAGATACCAGTGCGCTAATGATCTGAGACTGCTGAACCATAGAAGACAGTGCTGTCTCAGCTGCCTGACGACGAGAACCCTGCTCACCAGCCATTTTGGAGATTTCTTCCGCCATCCTGTTCAGCTCCTGAACAAGGGTTTGGACGTTCTGGATATCACCTTCAACAACCTGAGCAACCGCTGCAATTTCCTCAATGGAACGCATGTTGTTACGACCACTAGCGTCAATCTTAGAAAGAGCACTCTGCAATTCTTCAGAGTACTTTGTTCCTGCCTCAACACTGGCAGTAGAATCTTTAATCAGCTGGGTAATTTCCTTAGCAGCTTCAGATGAACGCTGAGCCAGTTTACCAACCTCGTCAGCAACAACCGCAAAACCCTTACCATGCGCACCGGCACGGGCAGCCTCAATGGCAGCGTTCAGAGCCAGCAAGTTTGTTTGCTCGGCGATTTCTGTAATAACGCCGATGATTTCTGAGATCTGTCCAGAGGATTCCGCAATAGCCCGCATACCGGCAACCGTGTTATCAACAGCCGTTCTACCGTCATGAGCAGCCTCAAGAGCTTCTTGACCCTGCTGGGTAGCAGCGTCTACTGCCTGGCCCATGTTTTGTACGGCAGCAGTGATCTCGTTCATGGATGCAGTCATCTGCATAACCTTTTGACCCTGCTGATTGGATGTGGCCACAACAAGGGCACCAGTTTCACCCATCGCACCCACACGATCAGTAGCTGTTTCAGCTTCTTCAGACTGCTTGATAACAGCGTCACTCACAGTATCCATTGATTGGAGCAACTCAGCAATGGTTTGCTGAGATCTCTGCGCACTAACCTGCTGCGCCTTGGCACCATCAGCAACCTGACCAGCTGTCTGACCCATTGTCTGGAGCAGCTCTCTTGTTTTCTCAGACTGCTGGGCCTCGACTTGGGCACGGTCTCTGTTAGCAGAAGCACGACCAGACACGTCCTCAGCATTCGCGGCAACAGCCTGGGATACCGTCTGAACCTCAGAGAACGCTGCGTTCAACTCAAGCAGCATGGTGTTGAACTCTTCAGCCATATGACCGACCTCATCTTGAGATGTGACCGGAACAGACAGGGTCAGGTCACGATCCGCAGCAACCTGACGAACAACGTCTGCAATAGCAACAATAGGAGAGGCAAAAGCTCCACCGATAAACCAAGCAATGAGCGCCACAACAACGATAAGGGCGAAACCAAACCCGATAGCACGGTTACGAATCTGCGTAACAGCCAACAACGCTTCTTTAACGTCGATCTTAGCGATCAGAATCCAGTCGAAGTCTGTTCCCAACTCTTTTTTCAGGTTTACAGGAACAGCCGCACCGAAAATTTCATCGCCTACGTAGTCAGGAGCACGTCGGAACTGCGCCTGTCCTGTTTCAGAGGTTGCATCGATCAACTCAGTTTTTAGAGGTTTTTCCTGCAGCAGGGTGAGTCCTTTACGAGAATCGGAGCGGGGAACAAAATCCGAGTAACCTACCAGAAAGGTCTCACCGGTGCTTCCCAGACCAGTTGTTTCGTTCAGAATTTCCTGAACATCCTTATCCGAAATTTGGATCGCCACTATTGCGACAAGCTCGCCTCTCTCGATAATAGGAGATGCAAGAAACGATGCCGGAGCATTTCCTGATGGTGAATAGCGCTCATAATCAACCATCGCGGTTTTCTTGCTGCTCATTACCTTGGAGACCAAACGCCCGAGGTTGGTGTTGCTGTACTTGCCGGTGACCATATTGGTTTGAAAATCCGCCTCTTTTTCAGCGGAATAAAAACAGTAACCATTCGGATCAAAGAGAAAAATATCATAATATCCGTATGCTTTCTGGTACTGCTTCAACAGATCATCCGCTTCGCCTTCCGCCTTGGGCACAACAACATCGGTCAGCGCTCCTGTGGTCAGCATACCCCATTGCAACCCTGGTATCGGAACTGGCGCATAAGTAGACAGCTCAAAGAGACCTGTCGGGCCGACTTTATAAATGGTTCCCGATTTCCCGGCCAATACAGCAGTAGAATCAATATCGGAATACGGGTCACCGATCTTACCCTCTTTGACCACACGATCAGAATGGATTTTCGGATTATCTGCATCACCGACCAGAAAGGACTCAAATGAAGGAGCCAGACCTTCACGCTCCTGAACGATTTTGTTAATCTCCGTTGTTGAAATCTGCATCGCCATGATCCCAACTATCCTGTCGCCATCCCGGATAGGGGCACCGACAAAAATGCTCTGTTTGTTGCCAGAAGGCCCATACGCACTGTAATCTTCAATCAGCGTCTTTTGATCTTTGAGTACTTTGGAGTAAAGTCTTCCTAAACCGGAATCCCGCAACCCTCCGTTCACAAGATTCTGCCCGAGGTCGGATTCCCGGGCAGCAGTATAGACAACATCACCTTCCACAGAAATCAGAAAGATATCGTAATAACCATGCTCTTCCCGATAGCCGGAAAACCACGGATCATATTTTTCTTTATAGCCGTTCCAGAGGCTACCGCCGATTTTACCGCCCTCCTCGCGCATGGCCTCAGCAAATTCCTGAACAGCATTAACCGTTGTCAAGCTTCGAGATGCCACAGTAACGTCTGCCTCGCGTTTTCCAAAATAACGCTGAATCGCCGAAATTTTTGTTCCCTCAATAGCTTTCAGTTTGGAAATAGCATCTCGACGAAGCGACTGAACAATCTGTGCCAAAACCTCGGTATCACTTGAACGCTCCTTAACAAAGGCGGCAACCTGATTTTTTTTAATCTCTCGAATAGACTCCAGCTGAGCTTGAGCACGATCCGTCAAAGCGCTTGCCGCCTGCATCTGATCAATAATAGCGTTGGCAAGGAATGGAATAAGACCAACGAGCAGCAGCAGCATAACCAGCTTGCCTCGCAGCCCCCACCCTATTCCTGAAGATTTCATCTTCATTTTTTTCATACTTCTCCCTCCTCCTGTCTGTTTTCCGATAGTACCGATCGACCGGATGATACTGTCCGGTACCGGGCCTCGTTCTGCCGCACTCCAAAGAGCATGCCTCCATACCTCCTGATGAAATTTATCTTATTTTTTTATATATATCGGTATATCTTAAATCTTGCAATGAGATCCGTATTTTTTTCTCGGATGAGAATACATACCATACCCTAACCGTCAAGCACTTCCTCAATACTCTTAGGAATCCCCGTATCCGGCAGCAGTTTTACTCCGTGGCAGCGGGCGGCCACAGCCCCAGGCATTTCCCTGTAGAGGCTACCTGCCGGATCCTGAACAATTCCGGTACCACCCACCCGTAAAATTTCCTCCATACCTTCCCCCCCATCCTCGCCCATCCCGGACAGGACAACGGCCACACTTTTCTCCTTTAACCGCTCTGCCACAGAGAAAAAGAGCATATCTATGGAACCTCTCCGGGTGGCAAAGGGTGCCGCAGAGAGATGGAGAACAAATTCACCTTCTAGCTCATGAACGGTCAGATACTCCTCTCCAGAGGCAAAATAGCAGACCCCAGATTCAACCTTTGCATTATTTTCTGCCCGACGAATAATTAAAGGAGACAATTTATTGATATACTTCGTAAAAGAGTCAAGATGCCGGGAAGGGGTATAAAAAACCACCAGATAGGCTGCTGGAAATTTTGCGGCCAGATGCGGAAGAATCTTCAGTAAAGAACCGTAACCTCCTTCTGCGACGCCCAAAGCGACAAGCCGTTCGCATTTCTTGCCAGCAAGGGCAAGCGCATCTTTCTTCTCGTGACTCACTGCTCTGACGTATCTCACCGACTCAAGCTCAACTTCCGCTGCCAAGCGCACCTTACGCTCAATTTCGCTGGTCTGCTCTTCCAGATTGGCTTCCCCGGTATTTGAGGGTTTGGAGACAAAATCCACAGCCCCATATTTGAGAGCGTCAAAAGTCACATCAGAGCCCTCAACTGTCATAGAACTGAGCATGACCGTAGGAGTGGGTGCCTGGATCATCAGATGTTTGATCGTGGTTAAACCATCCATGACCGGCATTTCCACATCAAGGGTCACCACGTCTGGTTTAAGCTGGGGAATAATTTGCAGTGCCTCTTCTCCGTTCTCTGCTTCTCCGACAACTTCCACCACCGGATGGTCTTTAAATATATTGGCGATAACCTTACGCATCATCCTGGAATCATCGACAATAAATAAATTTATTTTCTGAGCACCAGCCTTTATAGGGCAATTTCCTCCCATTCCTCCGCTGACAGGGCTGTCTGCTGCTTCTTTTTTCAGCCGAGCTGTAATGAGGATAGTTTCCAATCCCTTTGGGGTAATAAGCTTTTGTATCTCAGTCTCTGGCGGCTCTTCAGTGAATCCCAATGGAGGCCAATCAAATATCTCCAATGCCGCCTCGACCCCCTGTTTGTTATCGCAGGAAGCATTTACGAGCATACCGTTTTCAAAATACAACACGCCCTGTTTCTTACTGCCGAAATGCACGCGGATGCGACAGGTTTTATTCAACACTTCAAGAAAACAAACTATTTTCCCTACAAATATACCTGGGGTATAATCATTTTCATCCAGACGCTGCAGTCCCTCAAGAACGGCGCAACCAATGGTCTCCAGGTTTGTCGGCTTGACTAGATAACGGTAGATAGAATCTTTAAAATGACATTCCCTTACCGATTCCACAGAACGATGCTTCTCCGCGATCATTACAATGCATTGGATATGTCGATAAGAAGAGGAAACAAGGGAGAGTAGAGCCAGTGCGTCAATATTTTCAGCATTGAGATTAACAACAAGAACAGCTATTTTCTCTTTTTTCAACGCAAATATTTCATCACCCTTATTCGTGGCAGTCAGCACCTCGTACTGACTGTAGGCGGACAAAACGTCACAGAGATCATTGACAAAGGTCAGATCGTCATCAACAATGAGAATTTTTGATATATCAGACATGAATCATAAAACAAATTCAATTGGTAAGGAAATTCATTTACGTACGCAAGTATGCTTTTCAAGCAATCCCGAGAAAAAAACGACCACCGTATCAGCACCCGAACTCCATCACCTTACTAAGATAGCATATCTAAAATTGAAATCAATTTTTTTTAACAGTATTGAAAGGATTCGTTAACTATCTTGTGAATTCCCGAGAAAACATAATACACCTCTCCTATAAAAAATACATCCTGACTGCAATTATGAAAAGAATTATTATTAACTTTCTTTGTCAGATATCATCCTTGAAACGAGATTACAGAAGGATAGAAAGACCGAGATCTATTCTGGTAGTCCCTTGGGGGCACTCTTTTTCCGCAGCCCTGGAGGGCCTCAGTCGAGAGCCCAGTGTTTTAACGGTGGGCACCGAGCTCACACTCAGTCCGAAGAAGAAGTGGAGCCAGCAATTTTATCAATAATACCGGTGGTAGAAGTCTGGCAAATGAAGGGTATCCGCACTATTTTTCCCCCGGCAGCTTTCACCTCAGCTGCACCGGCTATCTGATCTTCAGACCAATCAGCTCCCTTAACCAGGATGTCCGGCAGCAGAGCGATAATCAGTCTGAGCGGAGTGTCCTCATCAAAAAGTACGACAAAATCCACACAGCCAAGTGCCGCCAAAACTCGAGCCCGTTCAAGCTCACTGTTCACCGGTCGTGAAGGGCCCTTTAAAGCCTGTACTGAGCGGTCGGAATTTAATCCAATGACAAGGCAATCTCCACAGCGACGAGCTTCCTCCAAATAACTGACATGGCCTGCGTGCAGAATATCAAAACAACCATTAGTAAAAACAATCTTGCTTCTTTGAGCCCGCATACGCGTCAGTCGCTCCTGGAGAATCTCCTGTGTAACGAATTTGTCGCTGTCCTGACCATACCACGGATGTTCAGCAACTGAACAGAAACGGGACCGGGCAGCCTCCACATCCGCTACTTCAAGTTCTGCTCTGATCACCGCCGGTTTTTCATCAGCTTCAGCCAACACCTTGCCTGAAGGAGCAATAATCATCGAATGCCCCGCCAAATCACCGACAGGAATATTGCCGCTTCCGTTACAGGCCACAACAAAGGCCTGATTTTCTATGGCTCGCGCTTGCAGCAAAATCCTCCAATGATCAGAACGGACTGCAGGCCATTGTGCAGAGATAATAATCAACTCACATCCTGAAAAAACCTGTCTCTGGCTGAGTTCTGGAAATCGAAGATCATAGCAGACCAAGGCACCTATCGGGCCGAAAGGAGTCAGCACCGTTTGCGATTTTTTTCCGGCAGCGAGATATTGGTCTTCCTGCCAGAGCTGAAAAAGATGCTGTTTCTGATAGCTCCCCGCCACCCCATCAGGTCCTACGACAAACAGAGTATTACATATCCCTCCGCCCTCCTGCTTGTCCAACAATGATCCGGCAAACCATATCCTGCTCTGAGCCGCTTTTTGCTGAAGCTCAACAAGGAGTTGAGGGGTTAGCTCTGCAAGGGGCTCGATATTCGCATAATCAAAGCCGGTGGCCCAAAGTTCAGGAAGAACAACCAGGGTATCTGGAGCAAAGCTGGCAGCTGCCAGCATTCTCTGAAATTCTTTCAGGTTGGCGTCTACATCACCCTGCTGAAGAGACATCTGCAAGCAGGCAACTCGCGGAAAGATCCGTTCCATCATTCGACCTCCTGTAACTCCAGCAGAGCAAGCTCGGCAAGCTCGGCAACAGAAACCGTACTGCAATGCCCTTGATCATACAAACGCAATTTCCTTTGGTCAGTTTTTGCCAGCTCCCGCAGTCGCCGCAACTGCCCCATGTCCTCTGTACGCCCCAGTAAACCGATTGCCCGTGCAGCTAGCCCACAGACTGTGGCATCAGGAGATTCCAGATAGGGGGGCAAATCATGCTCTACTCCTCGGGTCAGCAAATGTTTTTTTCGATACTGAGCTAATCGCCCCACAGCCCACATCAATCCCTGCTGTAACATTTCATGCTCAAGGAAATTACCGTCCTGGCATTCCTCTTCACCGTCTGGTCGCATATATGAAATCAGCATATGGATATACTCGTCAGCCAGTCCTTCATGACGACACATGATCTCAGCCATAGATTCCGGCGCTCCCCAACCAATACCACCGGATTCATCGTTCAAACTCCACAGCATACGACGAAGTATCACCCGTGCCTCTTCCATATCCTGCTCAGCCAGTCTGGCCACAGCCCTGCCCATGACCGAAATCGCATGCCAACGAATTCGTTCTTCGGAATGGCATATCCCAAAAAAGAGGGCGTTAATCAGCTCCTTTTCCTGAAACAGGACAAGCTCCGTTTCAATACCGGCAAGATCGTCCCTCTTCAACAGCCCCAGCACCTGTTGCTTAATTGCTCGTGTTCCCATAACTGGCCAGAATTACCCCTTCGCAGGAAGAACAAAGACCCGCTTGGCCATTTCAGCATCCAGCATGAAAAGTCCCGATGAGTCGTTCTGAATCAGGCGCAGTTTGTTCAGCACACCGCCGACAGAAGACTCTTCTTCCACCTGTTCAGAGACAAACCACTGCAAAAAAATCTTGGTGGCATGATCCTGCTCAGTAATCGCGAGATCCATCAAGCCATTGATTAAAGCAGTCACCTTTTCCTCATGGGCCATGATCTGCTCAAAAGCAACAAGGGGGGTCTCCCATTCCGAATCCGGTCGGTTAATCGTGTCCAAAATCACCCTTCCCCCGCGCTCATTGACATAATCATAAAATTTCATCCCATGAGCAAGCTCTTCTTGGGCCTGCACACGCATCCAGGTTGCAAAACCGGACAAGCTGATTGAGTGAAAATAAGACTCCATTGACAGATAAAGATAACCTGAATACATCTCTTCATTAATTTGTCGAGTTAAGGCTTTCAGCATTTTCTTTTTTAACATTTCTTTTTCTCCTGTATTCTCATTGAAACATCACGCTTGTATTCCACCGAAAAGCGTTTGACTATCATCGGTGCATCAGGAGGAAAGCCCCTTGTTGCAAGCGACGAGATATAAAATATAATAATGAGTTAGACACGCTAGCAAGGATAAAGCACGAGAATTGATTTACTCCGGGAAAGTCTATAATTATCTGAAAAACTATTGTTCTTTTACCATGAATCTGTTTTCTTACAGGAGCGTGAAGCGGCAAGAGCAAAGGACTATCTCAATATAACCTCAATGAGGCGATCTCTCACAAGGAGCTTCAGCGCCAACAAGAGCCTTTTTCAGGTCCATCAACTCTATGACCACCTGATACCTGCAGCAGAACAATTTTTTAGAAAAAAAGCAAAAAAAATAATGCGTAGAGTGGTAATAACAGGGATGGGAATTGTTTCCTCCCTTGGTGATACAGTGGAGGATGTTCTTACCTCCTTGCAAACAGAAAAATCTGGCATTCGGCATTGGGCACCCTACAAAGAACTCGGACTTCGCTCTCAGGTTGGTGCCTTTACCCAAATAAACTGCCAAGAGCATATCGATAAAAAAATACTCCGTTTTATGGGTAATGCGGCGGCCTTTGCCTATATAGCCATGCAACAGGCGATAGATGATAGCGGACTCAGCCCTGACCAAGTATCTTCGCCACGCACCGGTCTCATAATAGGTTCTGGAGGAACCTCGGCAGAAAATGTCGTTGCCACTGCCGACACCATGCGAAGCAAAGGATTGCGACGTCTCAGCCCCTTCATGGTACCAAGAACGATGTCCAGCACTGTTTCAGCAGGCTTGACGGCGCCCTTTAAAATTAGAGGAACCTGCTACTCCATCTCTTCGGCCTGTGCCACAGGTGCTCATTGTATCGGTGCGGCAATGGAACAGATCCAGTTAGGGAAACAAGATATTGTCTTTGCAGGCGGTAGTGACGAGGAGCACTGGACCCAGACCTCAATGTTCGACGCGATGGGTGCCCTATCCACAAAATTCAATACAACACCGGAACAAGCGTCGAGACCATATGATGTGAATCGAGATGGGTTTGTTGTCGCTAACGGTGCTGGCCTGATTGTTGTAGAAGAACTTGAGCATGCCCGTCAGCGCCGGGCGAAAATTTACGGTGAACTCATAGGATACGGGGCAACGTCAGACGGCCATGAGATGGTGTCTCCATCAGGTGAGGGAGCCTCTCGCTGTATAAAAATTGCTCTTGCGTCAGCTCCCCATTCTATTGATTATATCAATGCACACGGAACATCTACACCCATCGGCGATATGATTGAATTACAGGCCATCCGTCATGTCTTCGGCAACAGCATACCTCAAATCAGTTCGACCAAATCACTTTCAGGACATTCTTTAGGTGCTGCTGGAGTGCATGAGGCTATCTACTGTCTGCTGATGCTCAACAATAATTTCATCGCAGCAAGTGCCAATATTCATAACATGGAAGCAGGTGCGGAGGGTATGAATATTGTCAGGGCGACACGTCAGGCGGAATTAAATACTGTTATGTCGAACAGCTATGGGTTTGGTGGCACCAATGCCTGTCTTGTTTTTCAAAAATATCGGGATATGTAAACAGCTGAAGGAAAATTCGCCCTCTCATTCACCTTCCTCCTGCTCTTCATCAATACGACGCAGACCCTCCATAATGAGCCCCATGAATCCTCCTAAAACAGGAAATTCTTTTTCCTCAGCAGAAAGCCCTTTGGTGTAGGTAAACAGACCTTTCTGCTTTGCCAGCAAGGAAAAAATAGCCTCTCTCCCCTCCAGTTCACCGTATTTACAAAAGACTATTTCTCCTTCATTAAACAGGGTAACCGCTTGACACTCATCAAAAACAAACTGAACTTTTCCTGTCTTACCACCGGAATTAATCAGTTGAAAAAGCTCCACTGAATTGATATCTGTCAGTTCACCGCTCATGCCAGAACTGATATTGCCAGCTCGCATTGTATTTTCTTGAGCGCGGTCCACCAAGACTCTATAGAAAAAAATTTGCAGGATAGGATACCTGGACAGGACATGCTTAAAATCTTTTGCCTTGAGAGCAGCGAGCTGAACAACTGTCTTGGAATAGACGGAAGGGTAGGTTAATTCACCGGAAAGTAGGCTCATTTCTCCGAAGATATTCCCGGGCCCGATCTCTGCAATGACCGTATTATCCTCTCGGACAACAGCCACTGTCCCCGCTAACACAACATAAAAATGGGTACCAAGCTCTCCGGCCTCAATAATGACCTTATTGGCGGGATACTTTTGCAGCTTCATCAGAAGAGCAAGATCCTGCAAGTCAAAATCATCCAGCGGCTCAAAAATCTCCATCTCTCGGAGCAGGCCGAAAAACTCTTCAATGAGTTGTTTCTTTGCCCGTTTTTTCGCTACCTCAAGAAGATTCATCTGCAAGGTGGAATAGGCGTTCTCCTTTTTATACTCAAAACGAATCAATCCCGTACATCCGCCGCACTCGAATTTAGTTCGCCGCACCCCAGTCTGGGTAAAACGGGGTTGCAAGGGCCTTGTACCGGTCAACGCCTTGAGTACTTCCTGAACCAACATCAGGCACACTTCTTTATTTCGTTCAATGGTCAGAGTAGAATCATGGGTGACAAATTCATCGCCGACATTATATATGGGACATGCGTGCTCTTCGGTAACAACGAATACAGCATTGCGATATTCCATACATTTCCACCCTGTCTTATTCGAATATCACCTGCCGCAATATTGCACAATTTTGCAGGCTGCGGGGCGCTCCCCTTTCCTACTCAACAGCTTCATTCTGTAAAAAAATTATTTTCCCTGTTCCTCATCCAGCCGTTGTAAGCCTTCCATCAGCAGTCCCATAAAGCCGCCAAGCACAGGCAGCTCTTCGTACTTCTTAGCAAGCTCGGTGTTATAGTTAAAAGACCCCTTCTTTTTGGATAAAAGAGCAAATAATGCCTCCTTCCCTTGAAGATCCCCAAAGGAGGCGTGAATAATTTCTCCCTCCTTAAAGAGGATAGTGGCATGCCCGTCATGAAAAATCAAATCGACTTTTCCAGATTTGCCACCGCTGTTAATCAACTGAAACAGCTCAACCGGGTTGATATAAATCAGTTCGCCGCTCATGCCGGAACTGATTTTACCGGCTCGGGCCATATTCATTTGAGCTCGATTGACCAGCAGGCGATAAAAAAAGATTTGGAGAACCGGATACCGATTGAGAATAAATTTCAGATCCTTACCATTAATTGTACCGAACTTGACAACGGTTCGAGAGTGGACTGAGCTGCTGGCCGGTTCTCCTGAGAGCAGACTCATCTCACCGAAAATTTCACCGCGCCCGATTTCGGCGATGATCTCATTATCTCCTTTTACAATAGCGACCTTGCCAGACAATATAATGTACAGGTGAGTACCTCTGGTTCCTTCCGAGATAATAACCTTATTTGGATCAAATTGTTTCAACTTCAACATTGAAATCAGATCCAACAAGTCATGGTCCTCAAGAAGCTCAAACACCTGCATGGTGCGGAGATGTTTGAACAGGGCTTCCACATGTCGTTTTCTCGCCTTTTTATCAGCGATTCGCAGAAGATTCATCTGAAGGGTGGAAAAACCCCGTTCCTTTTTGTACTCAAAGCGCATGGAACCTGTACAGCCAGGGCAACGAAACGATGCTCGCTGCATAGCCATCTGCGTAAATCGCTGTTCCCCTGGTTTTTTAGCAAGCGCTTTATGAAGTTCACGCACCAAAATCAGACAAACAGGCTTCTCATAGTCTACACTAACCGCCGAGTCCTGAATCTGGATTTCTTCACCTACATTATAGATAGGGCATGAATCCTCTGAGGTAACAACAAAAACAGCGTTACGATATTCCATGCTGATTAACCTGATTTTAAAAATACATAGGTAACGAAAACAAACGCGCCGACCGCTACACCTTGCTCTTCCGTCCTTTTATCGTCTTGCCAAGCTTTGGCAGGCAAAACCCCTCATGATCTCCCGAAAAACAAATAAACTATAAAACCAAGAACCACCGAAGCACCGGCCAACACCGGCAGAACCTTTTTAATCTGAAGCTCTCCGTCAACAACAAGGGTCTGCATATACTCTGTCCCGCTGAGCCACCAGAATGCAATAAATATAGCGATAATAATAAGTTCATTAAATGATTGCTTCCAGATCAAATAGCCAATGAGAGCGGCAAAAGGGACAACAAACCAAGGGTTTGTAAAAAGACCAACAATATCAACATCTTTTACCTGCTCAGGAACATGCGTACTTTGCAACCAAGCACCTATTTTTGCAAAAAAACCTTCTGATGTACTGCTTGCAACCGCTTCCGCACCCGCCATGACCCTGCTCCTTGTTCAAAATATAATACTACCATCAGATCTTCTTTTCAGACTACCAACGAAAACAAAAACCTGTCAATTAAAAAACAGCACTCTCTACACACACCGAAAAAGCATGCTTTTTAAAATCACGTCCTCCCCACAAAAAAAGGGAGGACGTAATTTACTTCGAGATCAGGAAGAAGCGGAGGAAGAAGCAGTAGAACATCCCTTGCAAGCACTGTCGGTACCGCACGAAGGTGCTTTTTTTGTCGAATCAGTACTCGTACCCGTAGTGCTCGTGCTTTTCTCCACCGCTTTATTAGCGGCACTCCCCTGAGCAGCTGAGGTACCTGATGCATATCCATCCGAATACCACCCTCCCCCTTTCAAATGAAAAGAACTCATGGACACAATTTTTTTCACGTCCCCACCACAAACAGAACATGATGTCAATGGTTTATCATTTATCCCTTGGTGTACTTCAAACACTTTCTCACAAGCAGGACACTCATACTCGTAAATCGGCATCTTTCACCTCTATTTTTTTGTAAATAATCTTAGTATAATACGAAAAAAAAGACAATCTCTCTTTACAGAGAGAATAAAATAACCTTCCTCCCTCGGGCTGTCAACCATCGAAACATCAAAGAGCAAAAACCGCACAAGATTATCTTGTTCTCTCTTCTGCCAACGCACCATTTTAAAGAAAAAATCACCAATGTACTGCAAATAGCCCTTCATATCTAAAAAATATTATATTGCATCCTCCAGGTCTATCATATATATTTATATTTTTTTATAATAAATTATGTAAAAAATATAAAATATATGGTTTATCAACCATAAATATATTTATCCACAGGAGTATAATATGAGTAGAACACTCGTTGAAATGACCGCAGACATTATCCAATCACAAATAAGCGGCTCAAATATGAGCACTGAAGAGATAAAAGCAGCGCTCAACGATACCTATCAGGCCCTAAAGGATTTACAGGAAGCCGAGCAAGCCGGAACCGACCTTGAAGAAAAAGAGGACAAACCGGCAATGGATCCCAAAAGATCTATTCAAAAAAATAAAATAGTCTGCCTCGAATGCGGACAATCCTTCAAGATGCTCACCAAACATTTGAAGTCACACGATATGACATCAAAAGAGTACCGCAAAAAATACGGCTTCAGCAGTACGCAATCGCTTTGTGCAAAAGCCCTTTCAGAAGAGCGCTCCCAAGCCAGTAAGGAGCGAGGTATTCACCCGAACTTGCGCAAAACATTTGGCAACAGGTCGAAAAAATATAAAAAATAATCTACGTTTTTATGATCGGTATTTTCGACTCCGGCGTCGGCGGGATGACCGTTGCTAGGAAGATTGAGCAAGTATGCCCGCAATTTCCTCTGTTGTACTTCGGAGATGTGGCCCATACCCCTTATGGCTCCAAGAGTTCTGACACAATAATTGGTTACTCTCGTCGCAACACTGATTTTCTGCTGAACCAAGGTGCCCAAGTTATCGTTGTCGCCTGCAACTCAGCAGCCGCGACCTCGGTTGATGTTCTGCGTGCGGAATACTCTGTTCCCATTATAGATGTCATCACGGCAACAAGCAGCAAGGCAGCTGCCGGAACATTAAACGGGAGAATCGGGATTATAGGTACCCGTGCTACTATCCAGTCAGGTATCTACGAAAAACAAATCAAACGGGTTACTCCTGACTACCGAATATACGGTCAAGCCTGCCCTTTACTTGTTCCTCTAATTGAGGAAGGATGGCTCAATAAGCGGGAAACAAAGATGATTTTAAGGCGCTATCTCCATCCTCTCCGGCAACACCAAATTGACACCTTAATTCTGGGATGTACCCATTACCCCCTTTTGACTCATCTTATTCAGAAAAAAATAGGCAAAAAAGTACAGCTTATTGATTCGTCAATTGAAACAGCTCAACACTTAAAATCTTTCCTTGACAATTCACCTGAAATAACATCAAATATCAAGGAAAAATTTAACGGTTATCAACCTCACTGTCTTGAGAACAACCGTTTTTTTGTATCTGACTCCACCCCGCCCTTACAAAAGCTGGCCGACGGAATTTTTGGTCGAAAAATTAACCTGATTAAAACAAATGCTTAAGCGAAATATACCCTGGACTTTTGCTCCTCTCATCTGCTTTTTTCTCTTTGCTCTTTCACCGCAAAGCCAGGCTGCGGACGTTCCGCTTGAACAGCTCGAAAAAATACAGCAATTCTATCGCAATCTAACCAGCCTCAGCTTTGATTTCAAACAAATCACCAACAGCAACGGCAGAACCAGAGAAGGGGCAGGTAACAGCATATTTTACCGTTCCTCCTCAACAAGTTCCGGCATTATGCGCTGGGATTACAATAAACCTGGCAAACAAATTATCCTGAATGACGGCAAAGAACTTTCTATCTATACAAAGAAAGACAAGCAGCTGCTCATTATGTCGGCAAAAAAAATGCAATCTGATATAACCTATTCTTTTTTTGTTGGGCAGGGTGATCTCAAAGAGGATTTCAACCTCCTGCCCGCAGACTCCCGCTTTACCAGAGGAATGAATGCTCAGTCAGACATTGCAGTTCAGTTGATCCCCAAACAACCCCACGGCCAGATCAAATCGCTCCATTTCTGGTTTGATAAGGATTTAAAAATCAGAAGACTTCTTATGGAAGACCATTTTGAAACAACAACAGACCTCATCTTCAAGAATATCAAATTCAATGAATTGCCAGCAGATTCATCGCAAACAATTTCTGAACTGGTCCGGTTAAACCTCCCTTCTGATACGGAAATCATCAGACAATAATACTATAGACATTATACCGATCTTTTCCAACCTGCCGATTTAACTGGAAGTTGTTGTTTTGCTAACAACGCAAAATCAATCGGTTAGCGAAAATCGATATAATGTCTTATAAATAACAGTATATTTTCCCTAACCTTCTTATCTCAAGAACCGTTTGGAAGAACCTCCCAATAAACAAACCGAATCATCAAATAACATGAGTGAAGAACAATTTGCAGACCTTTTTCAGGATAAAACCGGCAGCACGAAAATTCAGCCGGGGGACAAGATTGACGCTGTTATTGCCGATATCAACGGCGAAAATATCTTTCTGGATCTGGGCGGAAAAAGTGAAGGCATTCTCGGAACATCTGAACTTCGTGATGAACACGATGCGTTGACGGTAGAAATAGGGGATACGGTTTCTGTCTTTCTCTTAAGAAACCGGGGAGGCGAACAGGTCTTCACAACAAAGATCGGGGCAGGACAAGTCGGTTTGGAAGAGCTTGAACAGGCCTTTCATAACCATATTCCAGTGCAGGGCAAAGTTACCTCTGAAATCAAAGGTGGTTTCCAAATTACCGTTGCTGGCCAGCGCGGGTTCTGCCCTTATTCACAGATGGGATTGCGCAGGGTCGATAATCCTGACGAGTATCTTGAGCAGAGTATGGCTTTTAAAATTATCGAATTCGGTAATAAAGGCCGCAATATCATTCTTTCAGCTCGGGCCATACAGGAAGAAGAAAGGGAAGAGCTGCGGGAGAAACTCAAAGAAATCTTATGTGAAGGCGATAAGGTTGAAGGAACTGTCAGCTCTCTTCAAAAATTTGGTGCATTTGTCGATCTGGGCGGTGTGGACGGCCTGATCCCTATCTCCGAGCTGGCCTGGGGGCAGACAGACCTCGTAGAAGACGTGCTCAGTCAAGGGCAGCGAGTCGAAGTCATTATTAAAAAAATGGACTGGGACAAAAACCGTATTTCCTTGAGCCTGAAAGATACGCTGGAAAACCCTTGGGATCAGGTGGAAGAAAAATATGCTCCGGCCAGTGTGCATACCGGTATTGTCTCCAGACTTGCTCAATTCGGGGCCTTTATTACCCTGGAACCTGGCATTGACGGCCTGCTCCATATTTCCAAACTCGGCTCCGGTCGCCGCATCAACCATCCTCGCGAAGTTTTGGAGGCAGGCCAGGAGATCACGGTCAAGATAGACAGTGTAGATTTGGAAAAGAAACGTATTTCTCTGGTACCAGAGGATTACACTGCCAAAGCGGAAGAAGAAAAGGCGGCAAAGAACGAGTACACCCCGTCCAAAGACAGCGCTCCGCAATCTATGGGCACATTTGGGACCTTCTTCAGGCCCAGATGAAGGGAAAGAAAAAGTAGGGAATTAGGGATTCAACAAGCTGTAAGGGCACGGCACGCCGTGCCCCTACCGGAACACAAAATTTTCTGCCAAATACAAAGTGTTGCCCTATAATTCTGCACTGAACCTTCTTTGTCTGTTATGCGTGAGAGAAACATATCGACCAAGTTGCGCATAACCCTGACGCTTGCCTACCTCCTCTGTATCTACACCACCCTCGGCATTGCCCGTCCTCTTGCCGAATATCTTCGTTCAACAGGGATACTGCTCCCCACGATCATTGCCCTCTTTGGCGGCTGTCTGCCCCTTGTTCTGTTCTGGCGATACAGGCTGATCAGCCAGAAAAAGTTTCTCCTCCGAATCCTTCTGATCATTACCCTGCTCTGCTGTGCCTTCCTCATATCAGCGTTACCAGAGGAACGCCTCCATTTTCTTACCTATGGCCTTGCCGGTTGGTTGATCTGCTGGAGTCTGGAAGCAAGAAGATTAGCATTCTTAAAAGCACGGCTCAAAAACCCGCTCCTCCATCAAATCCTCATTTGGCTTATCCCTTTCCTACTGGTTTGGATTGCTGGTGGTATAGACGAACTGATTCAGTGGTGGCTGCCGAATCGAATCTTTGATATCCGAGATATCATCTTTAACGGCACAGCTGGAAAAGTTTTACCGCTGCATAGCCCTCCCAGACCTGCCATTGGCCAGAACCGAACATCCCCACCGTGGTCGGCCCGTTTTTCTTAATCGCCTCTTTAAATTTTCCCGCCATAATCGCAAAAGCTTCATCCCAGGAGACCGGGGTGAACTCGCCGTTCTTGTCGTATTTTCCGTTCGTTTTACGCAGCAACGGTTTGGTGAGACGGATCCTTGCCGTACATGATCTTGGTCAGAAAATAGCCCTTGATACAGTTCAGTCCTCTGTTCACGGGGGCATCAGGATCACCCAGGGTGGCCACAATCCTGCCATCCTTCGTACCTACCAGAACGCTGCAACCTGTGCCGCAGAAACGACAGGGTGCCTTGTCCCATCTGATGCCGTCGTCTCCCTGAGCAGCCAAGGCTTTTTCAGCTGCCGGAAGCTGTGTACCCGCGACTGCGGCAGCAGCCAGAGCAGCATTGGCCTTAATAAAATCACGCCTGTTCATTTTCATACATCTTCCTCCTTTCCTGGCTTGAAATAACTACTTAGTATTCACTGATTTTCTCATAAATGGGCTCGAAAGAAGGCTTTTTTTGGTTTA
>MTKO01000092.1 GCA_004028505.1 Candidatus Electrothrix aarhusensis | reverse complement strand
TCTTTGCCATCACCGGCCCCACTGGCGCAGGCAAGACCACCATCTTGGATGCCATCTGCCTGGCCCTGTACGGTCGCACCCCCCGGCTGGATCGAGTGACCAAGGGCGGCAACGAGATTATGTCACGCCAGAGCGGTGAATGCTCCGCCGAAGTGGAATTCGTCACCGTCAAAGGGGCCTACCGCTGCTCCTGGTACCAACATAAGGGCCGCAAGCAGGCAGCCGGTGCCCTCCAACCCCCCAAGCGGGAGCTATCCGAGGTGGAAGGCGGGCGCATCCTTGCTTCCAAGGCCAATGAAGTGGCAGCCAAGGTTGAGGAATGCACCGGCATGGACTTTGACCGCTTCACTCGCTCCATGCTTCTGGCCCAGGGCGGCTTTGCTGCCTTTCTCCAGGCCAGCCAGGATGAACGCGGCCCCGATCCTGGAGCAGATCACCGGCAGCGGCATTTATACGGAGATCTCCAAACGAGTCCATACCCGTTTTACCGCAGAGCGTACGGCCCAGGAAAAAATAGAGGAAAGAACAGGGGCCATGCAGCTGCTCACTGCTGCCCGAGCAGCGGAGATTCAGCAAGAGCTGGCAAAAGAGCAACAGGAGGAAATCCGACTCAACAAGGCCGCAGAGGAAAAGGCGGCGGCCTTGGCCTGGCTGAACAGAATCAAGGGCCTTTGCGACGAACTGGTCCAGATCAAGGAAGAACAGGGGAAACTGGAGCAAGAAGAGTCGATCTTTGCTGACGAGGCGCAACGACTCAAGGCGGCGCAGCAAGCCCTAGTGCTGGAGGGCGATTATGCCCAACTTCTCGCCATTCGCAAACAACAGAAGGAAGAAAGCACGGCGATCGAAGCCTTACAACGCAGGCTGCCGGATCAGGAAGGCGCACTTGGTCAGGCAGAAGAGCGGTTGAATACAACCAAGACTCAGCTTGATCAATCCCGGCTAACCAGGGAACAGGGACATGCCCTGATCAAACAGGTTCGAGAGCTGGACCTCCGTATCCGGGAAAAAAATCAGGCGATCATCAAGGAGCAGGCTGTCTGTCATGATCTCCAGCAAAAAAATGCAGCAGAGCAAAAACAGGTCAAGCAGCTTGAGCAGAACCTCACCCTTGCCCAAGCCCAGCAGGAGCAGAGCCGCGCCTATTTGGAGAAACATCAGGTTGATGAACAGCTGATCAGCGATCTTGCTGCAATCCGCAAGACCCTTGACCGCCTCAAGGAGGTTGCAAACAGACAGGCAGACCTTTGCCCGGCCCTGGAAAAGGCGGAACAGCAGGCTGTCCAAGCCGGGCAAAGCTGGCAGGAAAAGGTGCAGGCCTGTACAGCAGCAGACAAAGAGCTGACCACCATCCGCCAACAACGGCAGGAGGTCCAGCAAGAGGCCGAAGACCAGCTGGACGGACGCAAACTGGAGGAACTGCGCCGGGATCAGCTCCCCCTTGCTGAACAACGCAATATTTTGGGAAACCTGCTGGAAATACATCAAAAGAAAGACACTATAGAACAGGAGCTGACCACCCACCACACCCGACAGGCAGAGCTCGCTGCGACAAACAAAAAACAGGGTGAGCAGCTCAGTCTGTTGCAGAAGCAACGGGATCAGGCCCGGCAGGATGTGGACATCCGGCGCACCTTGGTTGAGCAGGCCAACCGTATCCGTAATTTGGAGGAGGAGCGGACCCGCCTGCAAGATAATACTGCCTGCCCCCTGTGCGGCTCCCTTGATCATCCCTATGCCCAGGGCAATGTCCCGCCGCTCCACCAGTATGAAAAAGATCTGCACGCCGCCCTGACAGCGGAAAAGCAGGCGGAACAGAACTTCAACACGGCAGAGATCCAGGCAGCCCGACTTGTCCAGGATGCACAGAACCTTGGCGAGCGCATCAAAGAAAAACAGGGTGCTGTGCAGGAGGCAGAGGAAAGGATCACTGAGCAATGCAGTGCATTTGTCGCCCTTGCACCGGGACCGGAGAACCACCTGCATGGAGAAAAGCCCTCAGCTCTGACCATACGCCTGAGCAGGCTTGAAGAACAGCTTGCCGAAAATCAACAGCAGTTGGATATCCTGGATCAGCTAGATAGAAAACTGGCCCGGATCAGCAAGGCCCTGGAAGAACAACAGGCCAAGGCAAATCGAGCTGTTCAGGAACAGGAGCGGGCTACTCATGCAAAGGAACAGGCTGAGCAGGACCAACAACGACGTATACAAGAGCAGCAGGATGCAGGCCAGGAGCTGAAAAAAATCCGCACACTTGCCCTGGAAGAGCTGGCCGTGTATGGGATCACCGAGCTTCGCCTCCCTGCCCTGCCCCAACTCCTCACCGATCTGACTGCCCGCAAGGATCTCTGGCTCCAGCAGCACAAGGAATGCAACACAGCAGGAGAAAGAATGACCAGCCTGCAAAGCGAGCTGCGGGAACTCCGGCAGGCATGGCCGCCCGAGCAACACAGCTGGCAAACGGGGAACAGGGCATAGCTGAGAATAACCGGCAACGACAGACCTTGGTAGAGGAGCGGCTTGATCTCTTTGGCGAGAACAACCCGGACACTGAGGAAAAGCAGCTTGCTGCTGCACTCAGACAGGCGGAAGAGCGAGTGGAGAAGGAGCAAAAAGAACAGACCCGCTTACTCCGGGAATGCGAGCTGACCAAGGCCGCAATCAAAGAGAAAGAGACCTCCGTCACCAAGCGGCAAGAGACCCTGGTCCAGCTGGAGGAATCCTTCTGTCAGCGGCTTCAGGAAAATAATTATGCTGATGAGGCGGCTTGGCAGGCAGCACGTATCCCTGAGAGCGAGCGGATTATCCTCCACAAAAAGGTCGAGGACTTGCAGAATCGCCGAGCCCGCCTGGACGAGCGGCTTCAAGATCGGCAGACCCGCCTTGAGGAAGAAAAACAGCTTCAGCTCACTGAGGCAGGTCCGGAAGAACTCAGCGCAGAGCACAACGAGCTGATTACAACCCGCAAGCAGAAAATAGAGCGGATCGGTTCCCTGAGCCAGCAATTGGAGACAGATAAAGAGCAGCGTGCTCGCCAACGGGATCTGCTGAACAGCCTGGAGGCCCAGAGGAAAGAATGCCTGCGCTGGAAAGAGCTGCATAGTCTGATCGGTTCATCAGACGGCAAAAAATACCGCAACTTCGCCCAAGGCCTGACCTTTGAACTGATGGTCTCCCCGTGCCAATCAGCAGCTGGCTGGCATGACCGACCGCTACCTGCTGGTACGGGATGAACAGCAACCCTTGGAACTGAACGTGATTGATTCCTGGCAGGCCGGAGAAGTCCGCTCCACCAAGAACCTGTCCGGTGGCGAGAGCTTTGTGGTCAGCCTAGCCCTGGCCCTGGGGCTTTCCGAGATGGTGGGCGGTAATGTGCGGGTGGATTCGCTCTTTCTTGACGAGGGCTTTGGTGCCCTGGATGAGGATGCCCTGGAAACCGCCTTGGAAACCCTGGCCGGGTTGCACCGGAAGAATAAGCTGATTGGGGTTATCTCTCATGTGGCGGCTCTCAAGGAACGGATCGCCTGTCAGTTGGAGGTGGTTCCGGGGACGGGCGGGCAGAGTGTTGTGCAGGGGGCTGGGGTTCGGCGGGTGGCGTGAAGTTAAGCTTATGGTAGAGCACCAGGGTAAATATTTTTCCTAACAAAATAAGGATATTGGTTTACTTTTCCACTCAACATGATTAGGTTAAGACTATCCAGAACAACCATTTAATTTAGCTGCATTTTTCCTAAAAAACACTTCTGAATTTTATTCTGCAACCCAATCCCATAGGGAGCACCGTGACAATGATGCATCTATCAAGAGTAGAAATCAAAGGATTTAAAGGATTCAAAGACTTCCAACTACCGTTAACAAGTGGTCTCAACGTTCTAATTGGTGAAAATGCAGTTGGTAAAACCGGGATTATTGATGCTATCCGCCTGCTTCTACTTGAAGATGAATACGGGAGAAACGGGATAGCTGAATCACATTTTTATAAATCTTTTGGGGAAAACGCTACGCCCAGCGAATCATTTCGAATCCGGGCAGTATTCTCTGATCTCGACGAAGAAGAACGGGTTGCCTTTTTACCGTGGACTGAAGGCAGTGATACTGCCACCCTCACTTTACATGCAGACAATCAAGAGAACAGGCGCGGTCGATACAAACGAACACTATGGGGTGGAGCATCCAGGAACAGCGTTTTCGAATGGGAACTACTTGATACAATCAACTGCATCTACCTCCCTCCTTTGCGTGATGCGGAAGCAAAATTGCGGGAAGGGAGAGGCTCTAGACTTGCAAGGCTTCTCAAGAATCTCAATCGCCAAGCATTAAAAAAAGCCAAAGAATCCCGTATACCTCATGAACTAGAAAACAAGGTCAATGCGTTCAATAAAGACTTGGCAAAAGAAGGCCCAATCGCAGATGCGCAAGGACTCATCAGGGATCGTTTGAAAGACTCCCTTGGTTCGGTATTTGGACAGGATGCGCTGATTCAGTCTCCGAAACAAATTTTAACCGCATTGTGGAAAGCCTGCGTATCCTCTTTTACCCAGAGGTGGATTCGAATATGGATCAGGACTTTTTCAGAGACCTTGGACAAAACAGTCTTGGTTACAACAACCTCATCTATATGGCAACGGTTCTTGCTGAACTAACGAGCGAAGAAGGACAGCAAGACAATCTACGCATTCTTCTGATTGAGGAACCTGAAGCACACTTGCATCCGCAGCTTCAAATTCGTTTTTTAAGGTTTCTTGAAGAGAAAGCTAAGGAGACCGGCATTCAGGTTATAGTTACAACTCATTCTCCAGTTTTGGCATCTTCTGTATCATTAGATACGACGGTGCATTTGGCCTTAGATTCATCTCGGAAGGTCAAAGCAACTGCACTTGCGGATTGTGGTTTGAGTAAAGAGAGCAAAGACTTCATCTCAAGATGGCTTGACGTAACCAAATCAACGCTCTTATTTGCAAAAGGTGTGATTATGGTTGAGGGCATTGCGGAAGCTTTAGTGTTCCCAGAACTGGCAAAGCGTGTGCTTATCAACCATAATAATATCGCCAAACCGGAAGACAAACTTCCTGTAACACTTTCCGAATGTGGTGTATCGGTGATCAATTTAAACGGAATTTACTTCAAGCATTTCATGCAGCTTTTCTGTGACCTCACAGATAAAAATTCTGATTCGTTGCCGCTCAGATGTGCCGGGCTTACCGATAATGATCCTGATTCAGAAAAATTAGAAAAGCCGACAAAGGACAATCCTGCTGAGGGGAAAAATCATGCTTTGAGCCTGATCGATAAAGCCAAGAAATCACCAAACTGTCGATTGTATACCAATCTCAAAACATTTGAATACGATCTAGCCATGGAAGGTGGGAACTTAAATGTGATGATACCTGTTTTTTTGAAGATACTGGATACAGACGGGGATATCCGAAAAACGTTCAATAAATATAATCAAATTGGCTGGTCTGCTTCAAGTACGACAGATGATGATAAAAAAGAAGTCGCATTCGACCTTCTGAAAAGGATTGATAAGATTGGCAAGGGCGAATTCGCTCAAAGGTTGGCGATGAAACTGAGTTGTCCATCTGAACAATTTGCCGTGCCGGATTACATTAAGAAAGCCGTCCTTTGGGCATGCGGGAGGAACTGATGGAGACCCACGAAGAATTTTTCCATACCATTGCAGCCAAGGTCTGCAATAAACCGAAGAAAATTTCCGCTGAAGACTGCTTCTCCCAGACCTCAAATTCCTTATGCCGTGATCACAGGAAATGTCGACTTCACGAAAAAACTCTTGAACAGCTAAAGTATGTTCATCAACCCGCTATAGAAAACACATTTCTTCGTGCCTGTCCGGGAAGCGGTAAGACGGAAGCGGTTGGTTTGAAGGCTGCTCATGAAATCAAGTCATGGCCGCACTCAAGCAAAGGGATTGCAGTCCTTACTTTCACCAACAATGCTGCGAATGAGATTGCGGAACGCATTATACAGTTCGCCGGTGTCAACGGAACCGTTTACCCTCATTTTGTCGGAACAATTGATGGTTGGCTTCACGGCTATGTTGCAAATCCGTTTGCTCATTTATGGACTGAATTTCCTGGAAAAGATGGTGACCGAAGTTTACGGATCATTGAGACCGGCTATCAAGCTGACTGGCTAAACTCATTCAAAGCACCGACACTATACCCTTCAGGAGCAGGAAAATTCACACCGATATATGCAAATAATTATTATTTGGACGCAGAAACAGACTTGTTTTACATTCGACCGCTGGGAGGAAGGCAATGGATTGCACACACCACGCTCTATAACTCAGCTCAGTTTACAAAATTCAGAAGTGACAAGGCGTGGTTGACGACAGAGAAGTTTTATGAGGGGTTCCGTGACACAAAGCTGAAATTCTGGAAGGCTGGGTTCTGCACATATCAGGATATTGAATCCTTGACCTACTGGATTCTTGACGGTAATAAAAACGATGTCACAATCATGCTATCCAAACGTTTTCCATTAGTCATCATTGATGAATGTCAGGATTTATCCTGGGTACAACTGAGTATACTGAAAAAATTACAGGAACAAGGGTCGGCTTTGCACTTTATTGGAGATTTGAATCAGGCTATCTACTCGTTTAAAAAAGTTTCCCCTTATAAAGTCAAAAAGTTTGCTGATAATAATAGTTTTACCGAAATGCTTCTCAATGAAAATTTCAGAAGTACACAACCAATTGTAGACTTATGCGGAACGCTCTGCACTCAGGGAACCATAGCTGGATGCCAAAAAAATAAAGAAGACTCTCAACCAAGTTGTGTCCTGTTCACGTATTCACCAGACAGGCTGAGTGATCTACCTCAGCAGTTTTCCGATTATTTGACAACAAATGCTTTGGATGTAAGCAAGTCAGCAATTCTTGCACGAGGCAAAACATTGATCGGCAAATTACGAGCAGGGATCAACGAAAACTTTCTTAAAAATGGAGAGCTACCAGTGCAGGCAATTCTGCTTTGGAATACTGGGGATTGGGATCGTCAAAAAACAGCATTGCAACATATGGGAAAATATATCGCTACAACATACTTCTCTAAAAACTCTCTGGATTCGAGAAACCAGCATTGCCCGGAAGCTATCACTTCAAAAATTCAGTGGCGTGCTTTTCTTGCTGCTCTGTTAAAGGCATGTGGTCAAAATTCTGATTTGGTAGATCACGACATGCTCTGGTCAAACTGGTCGAAAAAATTCAGGGAACATTTCCCAAAAATCATTTCTAAAACAGCAGAGCGACAAGAATTTAGACTTAGCAGCATAACGTTTAAATATCAATGTCCTCGGGGCAAAGCCAATATACGCCTTATGGATGACATAAACGGAGTTTCAGAAGAGCAAGAAGCATCCAATATAAGAATTACAACAATACATCAAGTTAAAGGTGAAACTCATGATGCCACGCTTTTAGTTTCGTCTCCTGACAAACGGGGAGGCAAAGGAGGACACTGGAGCGAATGGCTTGATGATTCTGCTGTTGAGGGTGAACATGCAAGATTTGCTTACGTTGCCAGCTCACGTCCTAAGTACCTGCTTGCATGGGCAATCCCGGAAAGCAATAAAGAAGGAATTGCAAAATTACAAAAGCTTGGTTTCAAGCCAATATGAACGCATTCATAAACACCGCCCACAAAATAGCTCAACACGGCTTAGTCCTGTGCGGCAGTGGCAATCTCTCCTACCGCAAAGACGAACACCACATGCTGAGCCTCCGCAAGTGGCTCCTGGCATTTCAAAGTTAACGTTACAATATCCATATGAAAAAATATTCAAAACAACACCTTACCACAGTGTACCTTTTCCTCTTCACTGCTTGCACTCTCCTCGTCAGTACTGTTCCCGGATGGGCGAAAGTAGAGCCACTTCAACAGATTAAATTAAGCGCACCACCTCCTGGTGCCCTCAGAGTCACGCTCCTTGGAACTGCTGTTGGCCCTCCGGTGGGACTGAAGCAGTTCGGAATAAGCACTCTTATTGAGGCAGGAGACAAACGCCTCCTGTTTGATTGCGGTCGAGGTTCGACAATTCGACTCAGGCAACTGGGAATTTCGATAGGATCAATCAATAAAGTCTTCCTGACGCACCTGCATTCGGATCATCTTATCCAGCTTCCCGATATTTTTCTTGCAGGTTGGGTGATGGGAAGAAGAAATGAGCCCTTAAAGATCTGGGGACCGACCGGTACCAGTGACATGATGAATGCTCTCACACAGGCCTTTGCATTTGATATCCATATTCGGCGTGATGTCGATGAAAGATTTCCTAGTGAAGGTATTCGAGTGCAGAGTCATGATATACAGGAAGGAATTATTTTCAATGAGGATGGCGTAAAGGTAACAGCATTTCTAGTGGACCACAGGCCGGTCATACCGGCGTTCGGTTACAGGGTTGATTATGGCGACCACTCTGTTGTTCTTTCCGGTGACACTCGGGTGTCTGAACATCTTATTACGTTTGCCAAAGGAACAGACGTCCTTATTCACGAAGCCTTGCCTGTTCAAAGTCAAAAGAAAAGGCCAGAGGGTGAGGATCGTGCCGCTGCTCTCCATACAACAGAGGTAGAAAAACGTATCATGGCTCATCATACGACTGCCGAGCAGGCAGGAGAAATTTTCACACGGGTTAAACCCGGTTTGGCGGTGTTTTCCCACGCACCCAACACCGAGGGACTCCTTGAACAAGTCAGCAGAACCTATAACGGCCCTTTGCAACCACCGGAAGACCTGACGATAATAACTATTAGCGAACAAATTCAGGTGCAAGATTTTACATCCCTCATAGCAACTCAAGAGTAGTTGGCACGTTTTCTACAAGGTGCCTTTTTACAAATAACCATAGCAGCCCGAAAGAACAACCTCATCTTCCGTATCCAAATGAATATAAAAACAAAAGCACACCAAGCCCTTCTTGCTTTCTTCGTTTTCCTGACAGGAGCCAGCTACTGTGGGGCAACGGAACACCAAGAAGAAAGCAACAACATCCCTTGGTACTTTATCGCTATCCACAGCGAGCCGTACAACCATGAGTGGAACCATTACTTCACTGAAAGAGCCTATGGCAATCTAACCAAGATGATAGCTCAGGCTGATGCGTATCACATCAAGCTCACCCTCATGTTTGCCCCTGCATGGGTAGACTTTCTCTTGTCAGACAAAGAGCGAGTCGCTGCGGTGGAACGCTGGAAAAAAAACGGTCACGAAATAGCAGGACATCACCACAGTGTCTGGCATGGTAACTGGGATGGCTATTCCTCTCTGTCCCGGCAGGAAGCAGAGGCGTGGCGAGTCAAAGTAGGCGGGCACGACTATGAATCCTGTTACGGTTCAGAAAGCTATTACGGCACCTTGACCGATTTCACCACAAAACTACAACGCCTGGACCCTGCTGTTAAATCTGGCTGTATGAACGATGAAATAAGTAGGAGTGCCCTACCCGATGCGATCATCTACAATACATGCTCCGGCTTTGCTAACTACGGTGAGGTTGGTCGGGTTGAAATAGACCCAAAACCTGAAAAAGGCAAGAATGAATATGTCAGCGTTGGCACCTATAACGGTATTGAACGGAAGTGGCTCGCCCACCATTTCTTACTTGAAGCAAACGCAGCAAAAAAAGTCTTCAGCACTATGCACTCTGGTGTCTACGGTACAGTTAACCATAGCTCGCCAGGAGAGATTCAGACTTTTTTGGAATACCTTGAGTTCCTTCACCAGGTTGACCCGCAGGGGGAGAAAAGCCGAACAATTTCTGAAATCATTGAACAAAAGCTGTTGCCGGAAAAACAGCTCTCCACCGCGCAGATAAATGCTTTTTACCCGCCACCGCAACGCTCTCCTGTCACGTTGGCACCAGAAGACTGCCCGCATGTCAAAGGACAAAAAAAGTTATAAAACTTCACCCACTATGAGGGGGTGGCGTATTAGGATGAGCAAGGAAAACGTGCTTAGCCCTCCCGAGAAAATTCAAGAATATACCCTTTGAATTTCTGCTCTAAATAATCAGTATGCATCGGCTGAACATGACTGCTTGTAAAACCATAGCCACTCATTTTTGTGCTGAGCTTGGTTTTCCTTCCTCTGCCAGGATCAACAATGATAACGTCGCATTGAGGACTGGCATGATTTTCAATAAAATCAGACAACAGCCGTACATGTTCGTCCTCGTAAAGTAAATCACTACCAATGATTACATCAAAGAGCCCCAGTTTGCTCCGGTCATCGGCCCAGTCCACCCGCTCAAAGGCAATGCTTTTTCCGTTATTAAGCAGCGTGTTCCTGTTGAGGAAATGTTCCACTTCAGGATGATAGTCAGTAGCAGTAATATCAGCCAGTCGTTCATTGAGCAGTAAGCTGGACAGTGCCATCCCGCAACCTATCTCCAAAATTCTCTTCCCCTGAGTTTTGTACCCCAGCATATAGTTGGCAAGCACAAGACTTGATGGCCAAACTACCCCGAAAATCGGCCAGGTGGCAGAGGAAATACCAAGATCATGGGCCACACTGTTAGGGTCGCTGAATTGCTGTCTATCGCGGAGCGTACATAAATGGATGTCGATGTTACCGACTTCAATGGTTTGATAACGAATACGCAGGGGGCAATCCATATTTATCCTGGTCAGAAGAAGCGGCTAGGCCATATATCTCAGAGGATAAATGACGAAAAAGAGGGAACTTCAGCCTAATCCAATTTGAGAACAGTGCAAGGCATTTCCCTGCATCAGGTAGCCTTTACGGAGCCTTTTGAGAAAGATGACGCTTGGCTCAAACAAACAGAGTGACTTTTTCTGCTTTCTGCCCTTACCTCTCAAAGAATAACCCAATAACCCTGTGCCGAATAAAAACGAAAAAAACTCCCTGCAACTTACTGACCCAACCTCCTGTATTAAAAAAGAAATAATATTTTTTTCACTACACTCTTGCTTTTTACCTTGCAATTAATCCAAACAAGAGTATAATGCAAAAAATATATCATTTGGCAATTCTCAGCATTTTCTTTTTCATCATCGTCTTACACGATGACTCCAGTACACATTCTGGTACCTTTAAAGTTTCCGCTTATTACCATATCGAGATAACATCGCAAGTATTTGCAGTAGAGATGCTTGTTTACTTCGTAACCCATTTTGATACATCGGGTTGTTTCTACCGACGTTATTTTTTTACGAGAGCATCTTTTCAGGAGAAGAAGCATGAAACTTTTTATCGGCAGTCTTCCTTATAACACGACTGAAACTGAATTAACTGATCTGTTTGGCCAATACGGAAGTGTTGTCGACACAAACCTTGTGAAAGATCATTTTACTGGGCAAACAAAAGGTTTTGCCTTTGTAGAAATGGAAACCAGAAGCGCAGGCCACAAGGCAATGGAAGATTTGAATGGAAAGGAATATAAGCATCGACAACTTGTCTGCAATGAGGCCAAACCGGCCAAAAAGAAAAAATTTCGGCGCGGATAAGCCTTCATAGATATATTTCATTCGGAAGAAGCGGTCGATATTTTGAAGTATACGACCGGGCTCCCTTCCCCTTGGTCTCTCTCTTTCACAGGTTACCAGCACTTTCTTTCTGCCTCGGTTGCTTTTTGAGCAACAAAAAAAGGCAGGGACTTAAAAGCTCATTGAGCTTATATCAAGAGGTTACATGAATTTTACAGAATTCGATTTCAAACCGGCTATCGTAGCTGCTATCAAAAAAAGTGGCTACACCACCCCTACAGAAATCCAACAGCAGGCCATGCCGCATCTTATGCAAGGCCTCGATTTATTAGGGCTTGCCCAGACCGGTACCGGTAAAACAGCTGCATTTGTTCTGCCAACTCTGCAACGCCTTGCTGGCGAAGCAGGGAAAAAAGTAAAAGCATTAATTTTGACCCCGACCCGAGAACTCTCAGAGCAGGTCCATGAGAATATTCAAATGTTAGGTCAGGGTACCCGCCTGAAAAGTTGTACGCTCTACGGCGGCGTGAGCAAAGCAGGCCAGATACAGAAGCTCAGACAAGGCGTTGATATTGTCGTGGCTTGTCCTGGTCGCCTCCTTGACCACCTCAACTCGAAAACCGTTGATCTTTCCTCCATTGAGGTTCTGATCTTGGACGAAGCCGATCAGATGTGCGACAAAGGTTTTCTGCCGGACATTCGCCGCATCCTCAAGCAGGTGCCGCGCCAAAGGCAGAGCATGGTTTTTTCAGCAACAATGCCGAAAGAAATTCGTTGCTTTGTTGAAGAGATTCTCACCAATCCGGTCACGGTTCGGGTGAATCATGAAAAACCGACAGCAACCATTAAACATGCCCTTTTCCAGGTAGCACAGACACAGAAAACTGCCTTGTTAAAGCACATTCTGCAAAGTGAACCCATGACGACTACCCTCGTCTTTACCCGGACCAAGCATAAGGCAAAGAATCTGGCCCGACAGCTGCAACAATTTGGGTTTAAAGCAACTTCTCTTCAAGGTAATCTGTCCCAGAACCAACGCAAAAAGGCTATGGACGGCTTCAGAACAGGGACATTCAACATCCTAGTTGCTACAGATATCGCTGCACGAGGCATAGATGTATCAGGTATTTCTCATGTTGTGAATTACGACGTGCCAGATACTGTTGAGACATACACGCATAGAGTCGGACGAACCGGCAGAGCGTTACAGACCGGTGATGCATACACCTTTGCAACCCGAGAAGATGCAAGAATGATTCTGTCAGTTGAACGCAGCCTGGGGCAAAACATCACCCGCAAAAAAGTTGATGCGCCGCTCAGTAATCAGGATCATAACGCCTCAACAGCAGCGCCCTCAGCTAGTACTGATGAGAAAAGAAGGGGCGCACCCGTTTCCCGTAGAAAAACAAAAGGGAAACCGAAACAGCAGCGTTCAAACTCGTTTGATTTCGGTTTATCTGCAAGCTAGACAAAATAATCCGCAGTCCGGCACCTATGCAGGCCTGCACAATGGATCGCAAATATTGCAATCCGTTTTAACATAAAGATTTCATAGAGAAATCAGCTTTAAGGAGCACGAAAATGGTAGAAGGGACAGTAAAATGGTTTAACGATTCCAAGGGTTTTGGTTTTATCGAGCAGGATGGCGGCAAAGATGTTTTTGTTCATCATTCAGCCATCCAAGCCCAGGGTTTCAAAAGCCTGCAGGAAGGACAACGAGTGAGCTTTGACGTTGTTGACGGCCCTAAAGGACCGGCAGCAGATAATGTCACTGCTCAATAATTCCTGATCAGGAATTACCGTAGTCCGCGTGTCGTAGAAGTCTGATTTTTCTACGAGAGATATCACTTGTTTTCGTGACTGAAGTTGCGATACACGTCACAAAACAAGTGGTTATCTCATATTCAATATGATTAAAAAATTCTTTCATCTGTTCTCCCCCCCCTCTCCCCAAAAAAAGACCTTTTCGTACGATTATTTTTCCAAATCTGATTCACCCTCCCTTTTTTTGTTCAAAATTACAAAATTCATTCAAAATACCCGTCCGCAAGACAGCACAAACTATTTTTTCATATCCTTTGTCTAAGCGGACAGAATCCGTTATAATCACCGTCTCGTAGAGATTCTCATACGGTCTTTGAGCATTCTCTTAAATATGACGGGCGCTTGGTTTCCTTCCCGCATATAACCACAATAACCTCCTGTAAAAACATCCTGAACCTCTGTTGGACAGACGTGCTCAGTAAGCACTTCTACGGCATGCAAACAGGCTTCGGGCATAACCACCTCATAAGATATGCTGAAAATCGGCCTGCGTAACAGATTCCTTCTCTATTTTCTCCCCCTGCTCCTTGGTGTTCTCATTCAAGGCGGGTGGTGCGTCTGGACGTTCTCAAACGTTCATAGTCACTTCGCGCATCTGCAACAGGAGGCAACAATGAACGCCTCTGCTATGCTGGATCTTAAAAAACTGCTCCTTTCTTTGGATGCAGGGATTCGGGCACAACAATTTGATCAGGACCTCATTAGAGAAAAAGCGAATCAGCTCAGCGTCATGATAGAAACCCATGCCAAACATAAGCATAAGTCATTGACCCAAGAGGAGCTTGCTGCCCACAAGATGCTCCATCATGTTATTTTTGCGACAACGCTCTCTCAATATCTTCTGGAACAATCAGAGAAGGGTTGGCCGACCAAGGAGGAGGATCTTGCAAAGATCTCCGAGGCCATCAAGGAAGAGTTGACCCACCTGGAAAACGCCATTGACAAACATCTCCATCTCCATCTGCTCCAAATTGACAAAACCGAGGCCTTTATCGGCCAGCAATACCGGCATACCTTGGCCGTTGTCGCACTGACTGGCCTCGCAGTTATCTTCCTGACCCTTATTGTTGTCTTTCTCATGATGCGTTCCGTGCTCGAACCGATGAAGATCCTTCAGGAAGGTACCCGCCAAATCGGCATGGGTAACCTCAGCCATCAGGTGCATATCAATTCCGGTGATGAGTTTGAATTTCTCGCCAGAGAATTCGGCAAGATGGCAGAACAACTGTCCGGTTATCATAATGAATTTGATCTCAAAGTACAGGAAAGGACCAAAGAGCTGCTTCATGCCAATGACGAACTCAGAAAGGTGGAAGAGCAGGTGCATAATTTATCCCAGAAGCTTCTGACTGTGCAGGAGACCGAACGCCAGCAAATCTCACTCTACCTTCATGATAATGTGGCACAAAACCTTTCCTCGCTGAAAATTACCGGTGAAAGTCTGCTGCAAGACGCGGTAAAGGGACACCTGCCCACGCAGGAAGAAAGAGCTGATTGGGCCAAACTCCTTAATCACTGCATCAAAACCGTGCGTGAGCTTTCCTACAACCTGCGTCCTCCTGGACTTGAACAGATTGGGCTCCCCAGTGCTATAGCCGATTACAGTCGGGACTTCACCAAGCAGACCGGTATATTTATCCAGTTCTCAAAGGCTGGAGTTGATGCCCTAGACTTTCCTTTTGACCATGCGATCAATATATACCGTCTGGTTCAGGAGGCTTTGAATAATATTGAAAAACATGCCCAGGCAACAAAGGTTGAAATACGCCTGATCGCCTCTCATCCGAATATTATTCTCCGGGTAGAAGATAATGGCTGCGGCTTTGATCCTGAACAGGGCGTTCGCAAGGCCTTGGAGAACAAGCGCTTTGGTTTACTCGGTATGGAAGAACGGGTTCGGATGATGCAAGGAACCTTTAAGATCCTTTCCGCCCCGCAACAAGGCACCAAGATTATCATTGAATTCCCCGGTCCGGTAGCACAGGAGACGGAGGGAATACTAACCTGAATCTCAGCAACGGCAAACCATGAAAAAAATAGTTCTTATTGATGATCACGATACCTTTCGGGCCGGGGTCAGGCAACTCATTGAAAAATTTTCAGACTTTGAAGTTGCAGGCGAAGGTGCTGATGCCCGACAAGGGGAGGAGGCTGTCCGTACCATTAAGCCGGATATCGCAGTGATTGACCTGTCCCTACCGGACAAAAGCGGCATTCAGCTGACCAGGATTTTAAAGGGAGCAGTACCGGAAACCCGTATTATCATTGTCAGTATGCATTCAAAGATTGATTATATTCTCGGCGCACTTCGGGCCGGAGCCATCGGTTATATCGTCAAAGAGTCGGTTTCCGACTGTTTGCACAATGCGCTGGAAGCTGCCCTTCAGGACGAGTACTACCTGGATTCAGCCCTTTCCCGTGAGATTGCCATCCGCCTCCTTGAAGCCGCTGAATCCTCGGACCTTTCCGATTCAACCTATGGTAACCTGACTGCTCGGGAGCAGGAAATCTTTCGGCTTCTCGCCCAGGGCGTTGCTGTGGCTGATATCGCGGACAAACTCTGCATCAGTGCTAAAACCGTGACCAACCATCGCGCCAACATCCTGAGCAAGCTGGATCTGCACAGCACGGTCGATCTGGTTCGTTATGCAGCAAAACTCGGTCTCCTGGAAGATATCAGCTGAATCCGAATTAAAACACTTGATTTTGTTATGCAAAAGCGGCGTCAAAAAGGAGAAAGACTGTGGTAAAATCAAGAAAGAAGCCGAGCACGCCTACTCATCAGGGAAGTAATCTGACAAAGAAACTGCTGGTTGTTGATGACAGTCCGGTCGAATTGCAGATTATCTATAAGGTTCTCAGCAAAGCTGGCTATACAATCATCACTGCTTCTGATGGCGTGGAAGGCGTAGAAAAGGCCTTGTCTGAAAAGCCTGACCTGATTATTCTTGATGTACTCATGCCGAAAAAAAACGGCTTCCAGGCATGCAGATCCATTAAATCCTGCCCAGAGACGCAACATATCCCGGTCATCCTCTTGAGCAGCAAGAGTGAGCCAGCAGATAAATTCTGGGGCATGAAACAAGGCGCAGACTTATACCTGACCAAACCGCTTCTTCCCATGGGCCTGTTAAAGGCGGTTGCTGGATTCATTGCCAAACATCTGCTTCTGCGTTATGAACGAGAGGAGCGACGACAACTGCGCAAAAGAGTACAATATGGGCAACATCCGACAGGATCTTGACTCGCTCAACTCTCAACGCTTCGGGTGCTGTGGCATTGATTTATGTTTGAGTTGATTTCCAGAGCCAAGGCACAAAAAAACCGGGCTACGCATTACATGCGCGCCCGGCAAAAAAAAAACCAAAAGAGGTTACCAGTAAAATAATAAAATGGTTCTTGCATGTCAAGTTTTTTCCACCATACTTCTTACGAAAAATAATGAAAAATACGTAATTTGGTATCACAGGCCAAAATTAAACCGTGTAGTGATACGGGTTACAGCGTGGGATCGCAGGTTCAAATCCCAAGAGGTTCCTCTCTCAACCTTCTCATCACCCCAATCTTCTCAAAAACAGAAATCATCACCAAAACAGTCCATCGCTCATCCCCGAAAAAAAACAACGGGCGTAGTTTGGATGAAACTACGAGAGTACTTTGGTTAAAACAACGGGAGTACTTTAGGGTAAACTACTACCGTAGTTTAGAGCATTCTACGGGCGTAGTTTTAAAAAACAACGAGAGTACTTTTTGCCGAAGTCCCCGATTCCCGCTTCGGGCTATCATCGTTCAGCAAACCAAAGAAAATTCTTGACAGAATATTCCCAGCTCTTTAAGTTGGTTGCCAGTGATTTCTATCCTTTCATCACACTATCCCTCTGCAACGGAGATCCATCATGCCAATCCACTGGAAAACCGAAGTCAATGCCCTGACCGTCCCCCAATCCTATAAAATTCGCTTCATCCCCAATAATAACCTCGGCACGAGCGATATTGCCGCAGGCATGGGAGCCATCAATCCCGCCCTTACCCCAGATTTGGCAAAATCCTCTATTAGCGCCCTTTTCCAGACCGTTCAGAAGAGTCTGATCAACGGTAATCACGTCACCCTGGACGACAGTTTTATCTTTACCTTTTCCTTTACCGGTCGCTTAGACGGACCAGATGATCCGCTGCCGCCCATTGCCGAAACCCTGCATGTACGGGTCCAGCCGACAGCGAAGTTTATGAAAGAGATTTTTCATCAGGCCAAGTTCGCAAAGACTGACATGACCGAAAAACTTCCGCAGATCAATCTGGTCGAGGACACCACCCTCCGGCTCAACAATGTCCTCAGTAGCACTGATGTGCTTCAGCTGACCGGTGATAATCTGGGTTTCGATCCCCTGCTCGACAACGGTGAATGCGTGATCAGCGGCACCCGCAACGGCAGTGCCGTACAGACCCAATTCGGGCCGATCTCCAATACCAGCATTATCCTGATTCCGACCATCCCGGTTCAGAATGATCCCTGGAATAATGAATACACCCTGTCGGTCTCGGTGCGCTACACTGAAAACGGCACACTGCGCACTGCTACCTACCGTAGCAGGTTGCGCACACCGTTGGCTGTGACGCTCGGCAACAACAACGGAATTCTCACCGACAAGGCCAATTCCCCGTATGTCACTGTGACAGGCGGTAATTTGAGTGTGGACGAGACCGTGCGCATTCAGGTGCTGTTGGACCATGACGGCAGCCTACTCTTCAATTTGCTCGACATGAGCGAGAACGGCCAAGCAGGCGAGACAGTTATCGTGACGGCAGACGGTGACCTGACACTGAACGGCTTTGCCGGTTCTGCCCTGAGTAGTCTGAGTCTGACCGTGAACAGCTTTACCAAGCTGGTGAAGATGATTAGAGAGAACTATTCAGGCAGATTGGTGGATGTGCTGGTGTTGCAGCAAGGGACGTAAGGAATGTAACAAGAAATATCTTACCCATTATGCCGGGCACCGTAGGGGCGAATCCCTGTGTTCGCCCTTGCATACCGGGCAGGCACAGGGACCTGCCCCTACGACATGTACCGAAAACGGGAAACTTATTTTTTGGAAAATCCCTAAGCAGTAAATTGCTCATAAAAGAAAAGGGTCGCTAGCATATAAGCTAGCGACCCTTTTTTTGTGCCCTGACAACAGAGAGTACCCTTTTCATAGGGTAGGTCGTTACAACGGGGAGCCGATCTTACGGAAGCCAATCTTACGGTCTTAATACCCTCTTCATAGGGTAGGTCGTTGCAACAGCTTGCTGCTGAGATAAAAGAGCTTTTGGAGGGTGTCTTAATACCCTCTTCATAGGGTAGGTCGTTGCAACGCCTCGGAGAAGATCTATTCAGTTGCCCAGCTGGGTCTTAATACCCTCTTCATAGGGTAGGTCGTTGCAACTCAGAGGTAGCAACAGGACACAAAACAGGAAGCTGTCTTAATACCCTCTTCATAGGGTAGGTCGTTGCAACTGTCTATGTTTTTTTCTTATAAAATTCAGAAAATTACATACCATGTTGCGCGAACCTCGTTTTTCGACCTTCATCAACCCGTTGCAACTACCATCTTTATACCACTTTTATTAATTATTTCAAGCACTGCGAACCAAGAAAAAGCAAAATGATACGTAACTCGCTGAATCATCGACTTTAAAGCACATAAAAATACACGTATTGAAAATGTGAGCTAGAGGTTCGCGCAAATCCAACGTAACCATTACCGCATGTACTCAATTTGGTATCATAAGGAAAATCATACCGCGCAGTGATGCGGGGTTACAGGCCGGGGTCACAGCTCGGTAGGGTGGGCAACATTTCGGTTCCTCCCAGCCTGTTCTGATTTAAAAGCTGTCACGTTGCCAACGTTGTTTCGTTATCGCTCGTTGCCCACTCTACTCGCTAAAAAAACAGAGATAATCACCAGACCAACTCATCGCTCATCCCCTTTTTCGCTCAAAGAAACCCCAGCAAGGCTTGGACAAGCGAATCAGCGCCGTCAGCAATCTGATCAACCCGTGAATCAAGCATATAACAGGGCGTAGAAACGATCTTATTCTTCTGATCAACAGCTATTTCTCCAATCCCAGTGGGTGCATGGGTGGCTCCCATCTCTCGGATTTGAGCAGCTGTGTCCTCATCCTGTCCTATGGTCAGCGTGATGTCGCCCAGTACTTTGGCAAGCAGAACCGGGGCGATACAGAGAGCACCGAGAGGCTTACCGGCCTGATGCATAGCCTTGACTGCCTGTTCCACATCTTTATTCACCGTGCATTGCGGACCGTCAAAGGCATAGGTGCAGAGGTTTTTGGCTGCGCCCACACCACCGGGAATAACCAAGGCATCCACTGTTGCCGCATCAAACAGGGCAAGATCCTCAACCTTTCCCCGTGCAATCCTGGCTGATTCGATCAGTACATTGCGCTGCTCATCCATTTCCTGACCGGTAATATGATTCAGAACATGGTGCTGCATGATATTCGGGGCAAAGCATCGGTAATCTGCGCCGTGTTTATGAATTGCCCACAGCGTGAAAGTTGCCTCGTGGATTTCCGCGCCGTCCTGATGACCGCAACCGGAGAGGATAACGGCTATTTGTTTTTTGCTCATGTGGTGTCCTCCTGTGATGCCTAATATTTTTGATAATCCGCATAGTAGGATGCGGTTTCCGCATCAAAAAAATTTAGAGATAAACAATCTCCCCCGAATACTCTGTAACCCTGCTGCGGTCCTCCAATTCCATGACCAAACCGCCGCAGGGATCAATCTCTCGTGCAACAGCCCGGTAAAGCGGCTTTTGCTGAATATTAAAACCATATTCGACCCGTTGCCCCACAGTATCACAGAGTTCCTGCCAGAGAGCCAAAAGCAACGACGCCCTGCCCTGTTCGCAACTCCCTCCCTCGGCCAAAGCCTGCTCCTCGTCATAATGGAGCAGCCCGAGGGACCAGCGTAACTCAGCTAGCAAACAGCCGGTCAGTTCCGCAAGATCTATTTCTTGGGACAGCTCAGAACGGAGACTTGTTGCACTGGTCTGGAATTCCATTGGAAAGACCTGATTATTCCCGTTGATCCCTACCCCAAGCAGGTGATAGCGATCACCGCCTGAGCTCTGTAGCGTTGTACAGAGAATACCGGCGAGCTTTTTCCCGGCCACCAGCACATCGTTGACCCATTTCAGACGGGCATCGACCCCGCACTGTCTCACAGCCCGACAGCAGGCCGCGCCCACAGCAAAAGGCAGCAGGCGGGTGAACTCTGGCAGCAGAATATCAGGCCAAGCCATGGCCAGCCAGACCCCTCCTTCCGGGGCATACCAAGCACGGTCGAAACGTCCGCTGGAGTCGGTCAGGACATCGGCGAGCACAACAGTGCCAGCAGCCAACACCCGGCCTTGTTGTTCTTTTTCCTGTATTAATTGCTGCAAGCGATCCATGCAACGGTTAAGTTGAGTATGGTGTTCGAGCGCTGCCCCGACCGGGGCACCATAGGCAAGGATTTTTTCTACAGCCGAGGGGGAAAAGGCATGCGTATCCAACTGGCCGAGAAAAGCCTGCTGATGCTCACGGATGCGTTGCAAGGGAGAATACACAAAGAGGTGCGTACAGGGTCGATTACAGAATATTACAAAATATTAAAGAATTATTCCCACTCAGCCTTGACTCTGGTGATAACCTTCTGCACAACAGGGAGTTTGTCTTCTGCACAGACCCCTATCAGGGGCTGGCCCTGGTCAATGCTGTCACCGGGAGTGAAGTACACAGAATGAATAATACCGGGCTCACCGGTATAGTAGACAGGAGTATCCCGCTTCATTAAGGACATGGTGATAATTTCATCTCCAGGCTGGATAAAAACAGCTCGCGCACCTTTTTGATCGATCCTGGACTGGATATCCATAGAAAAATAATACCGAGCCCGTTCCGGTGCCTCAAACAGAAACAATACTTCCTGAAGAATGCCCTCAATA
The DNA here is from genome assembly GCA_004028505.1 of Candidatus Electrothrix aarhusensis. Lineage (GTDB taxonomy): Bacteria > Desulfobacterota > Desulfobulbia > Desulfobulbales > Desulfobulbaceae > Electrothrix > Electrothrix aarhusensis. The sequence continues at coordinate 70,399 of MTKO01000092.1, read as the reverse complement.
ATCTCTTTTTTCTTGAGTGGATGACGGATCGTGAGTAACTTTTCTCCGGCCTCGACAAATTGACCATCCAGTTCAGAACAGACAGAGGAAATCGTTCCGTTGGTTTTGGAGGTTATTATCTTGGCATTCCGTTCTCGATTTATTTCGTACAGCCGCGTTCCTGGTTTATGCATCCATTCCCCGGAAGCGCCTTCAACCTCGGCACCTTCTTCGATTAAAAAGCGGACCGTTCCGGTATGGACAGTATGCATATCCACATAATTATAAGGATCAGACCTGTATTGACCGAGAATCTTATCAAAATGTATTTCTTGATTAGAAGAATTAGAAGACATAGCTGTCGAATTGCGTAAAAATTAAATAAATATGAACGATAATTACATGCATTTTATACTTTCAGTTTGACAAAATAGCAAGGCTATTTGTAACTTCTCAATAAGAGAAAAGGGGACAGATTTATTTTTCATAGAAAAATAAATCTGTCCCCTTTTTCCAAAGTAACAGGAAAAAGGATGAACAACGACAAGTTATACCGTAGCGGCAAAGTGACAGAGGATTTTTCCTTTAACGACAAGGTGGCCGAGGTTTTTGACGACATGCTTGATCGCTCTGTGCCCCATTATCGCACAGTGATCACGACCACAGCCGCCATGATTCGCCGCTTGGCAAAGCCGGAAAGCGTGATTTATGATTTGGGCTGCTCCACTGGTTCCACCCTGCTAGAACTCGCACGCCTGCTGCCAGATATGAATCTGCGTTTTATCGGGCTGGATAATGCCCCGGCTATGCTGGATAAAGCTCGACGAAAGGCGGAAATGTTCGGCAAAAGCGCGGTGATTGAATTTCATCAACAGGATATCACGGATGCCAAGCTCTCAACAACACTTGAAGGCGCGGATATCATTCTCTGCAATTATACCCTACAGTTTATCCGCCCCATGCTCCGCCAAGAGTTTATCAACCGCCTCTCTGCCTCTCTCCCGGCTGGCGGGTTACTCTTTGTCAGTGAAAAGATCATCAGTAACCACAGCCGCCTGAACAGGACTTTTATTGACCTGTACCATGACTTTAAAAGAGATCAGGGATATTCCGAGTTAGAGATTGCCGCCAAGCGGGAGGCCCTGGAAAATATCCTGATCCCCTTTACCCCGGAAGAAAACATCAGCCTGCTCAAGAAAAGCGGTTTTCAAGAAGTAGAGATGTTTTTTCGCTGGATCAACTTTGCCTCTTTTGTGGCTCTGAAAAAAAAGCGGAGTAAAAGGAACTCTTCCTTTTACTCCGCAGGGTCTGTAGGGGCAACGGCGTGCCGTGCCCCAACGTTTTTTAACCGACAAACCGTCCCAGCTTCAGAAGCTGGGCATCCATCAACTCCTTTTCCCGAGCCCCGGAGATCACCACGTCCGGCTCCGGCACATAATTAAGCTTCTTATTCCCTCGATCATAGGGGACCGTATTGAGGATGATCTTCATCACGTTCAGGCGGGCCTCATGCTTATTATTGGACCGAATAATCGTCCACGGCGCCACATTGGTATGCGTACGCTTCAGCATTTCGTATTTTTGCCGGGTAAAATCATCCCAGCGATTTTGGGCCTGAACATCGATTTCTGATAACTTCCACTGGCGCAACGGATCGGTCTTGCGCCGCTCAAAACGTTTAGCCTGTTCTTCCTTGGTTACGGAAAAATAAAGTTTAACCAGAACAGTACCCTGACGTACCAGGTCCTTTTCAAAACCGGTAACGCCCCGCATGAAGTCATTATACTCTTCATTGGTACAGAAGCCGAACACTGGCTCTACCACCGCCCGATTATACCAACTCCGATCGAACAGCACCACTTCACCGCCGCGTGGAAACTCAGTGACATATTTTTGAAAAAACCACTGGCTTTTCTGGTGTTCTGTCGGCTTGCCAAGTGCAACAATCCGGTAATGTTTTTCATTCATATACCGGGTTACCCGTCGAATAGTCCCACCTTTGCCGGCAGCATCCCGTCCTTCAAACAGGATGATCATGCGTCGCTTGTTCAGCTCAAGATACTTCTGCAGCCTGATCAACTCCGCCTGATAGGGTTTCAAGCTTCTTCTCTGTGATAACGCCTGATCGCCTTGCGTTGAAATTTATTAAGGCTTGGAATACCGTCAGCCAGTTTTTTATGTTCTTTGATGAATTCCTTCAGACGGACTTCATTGCCATCAATAATAATTTTTTTTGGGTTAGACGTGTTAATATTCTTTTTTTTCTGTGTTTTTTCTTTCTGCTCATCATCTATTCCCCCCCTTTTACCTTCAGGCTCTGGCTCTCTTCAGTGGTACTTTTCTCTGGATCGCTTTTCTGTTCATCAGCAGGAGCTACCTCCAAGGAATCCTTTTCTTTTTTTTCTTTGTCCAATCCTGGTTCAGTCATTTGTTACGTCCTGTCGTTTAAAGTTCACTGAGACAATTTTTAAAAAATTACACCTATCAAAAAAACTTCTAAAGAAGATAAGTAAAAATTATATCATTTCTTTCCCGGCCCTGTCAATGTGTGAAAAAGAGAATATCAAGGTCAAACAATAAACTCATTATTTAAAACAATTTAACAGACCTTGCACACCTTGTTTTTTCTCAGTCAGGCTCTGATGGAGAACAATTTTTTTACCAGCAATAACGGCATCCTCATAGGACTGCGTGTTAATTCGTCCTCCTCTGGTCGTGCTGGTTCGCAGGCGAGGAAAATGAAACTTCACAAATTTCTGCAACAGAGTATCCTCACTGACAATAAGTGCTCCTGTCATTTCGCTGCGTTCGACCGCTTCGCTCCTCTGTTGCGTTTTTCCCTGCGATATATGTTGAGCCTGCTCAGCCATTTTTTGAGAAAAACCATGCAGCAGACCAAGGTAATAGCTGTTTTTTGCTGTCCGCGCATTTCCCTTAAATCGCTGTCGGTTTTTTCCCCAGAGAAACTCCAGCTGCTGTTCAAGAAAATAATAGCAATGCTCGGCAACAGGAACGTTTTCAGAACGCCCTAACAGCTTGATGGTTCTGTAGGAATCCCGGCGTTGCGCATCATAGAGCGAAGAAAAAATCACCTCAACAAAAAAATAATCTTTTAGAATCCGGCAGATGGCTTTCCGCCAGGACGGAATCTGTTTTTTCCCGGTCTTGATCACTAAACGAACACAGGCAGAGGGATTACCCGCAGGATTATCTCCAGCATCTCCAGCTGTGGTCATTTCCACATTATGCCGACGAAGAAGCTGTGTAGCCCGCTGCATGGCAAGAGCGGCCTCATGCTCATTCTCTGATCCGGCAAGAGCGAGTAACTTGTTCACCCGGCGGATAATATTTCGCCCCGCCTCTGTCTTGCCGTCCTTGGCCGGTTCTGCAAGTACCTCCGGCAGATCACCAGTGGAACGGTTATACGGCGAGGGAACCCCGAGCAGTTGACAAGCCTCCTGAAACGCCTTGCCGTGCCCGGCACTGGGCAGGCCGAAATACTCGCTGCATACCTGATGCGCCATCTCATGCTTGAGCACCATCAGAACCACATCCCAGCAAGACGAGACAATAAGATGCTGACTTATTCGAATGATGCGCTGGTCCGGGACCCAGCAGCCGAGCTGCTGCTTTGCTGCTGACAGCTCAAAAATTGGGGTACGGAGTTGGACACGATAATAAGAGCAAATATAGTTGAACTCATGGATCAATTGCTCAAGCCATGCTTGTTGTGCAGCCTCGCTGATTCTTGTGCTTGTCATACTCTCTTTCATTTTTTGTTATCCCTCCCCAGAGGGGAGGAATGGGTGTTATGATGTACATACCCTTTTTCCCCGGCAAGCCCTCGAATCGCCTCAATCCTTTGCAAGACAGGGGGATGAGAATAGTTGATAAAAACATTAAAGGGATGCGGGGTCAGATTGGACAAATTATGAACACAAAGTTTTTTTAACCCGTTAATCAGCCCTTCTCCCTGATCCTCTGTTGTGTTCACGGCCCAGGCATCGGCCTCATATTCATTTTTCCTGGAATAGGTATGAAAAAAGATGGAAAGCAACATGGAAACCGGCGCATACAGAAAGCCAAAGAAAATCAGACCGGCATAAACCGAAACATGCTCCATGCCAAAAGCGGCAAAGAGCTGTCTATTATCGAGAAACAGCGAAAGGATAAAAAACATACAACCTGTTTGCAAAACAGAGATCGCCATCATTTTTAAAATATGCTTCTGCTTAAAATGCCCCATTTCATGCGCTAAAACAGCTATTATTTCATGAGATTGCAATTTCTCAACCAAGGTGTCAAAAAAAACAATCCGACGAAAGGGACCAAAACCGGTAAAAAAGGCATTCAGACGGGTAGAACGTTTAGAGCCATCCATAGTATAAATACCCTGGATAGCGAAATCCTGTTGCGCTGCGTACGCGGTAATCCCCTCTTTTAATTCCCCGTCTTCCAAGGGCGTAAACTTATTAAACAGCGGCATAATCAGAACCGGTGCCAAAAATTGCAGCACAAGCGTGAACAGGGTAACAGCCACCCAGCAATAGATCCAAGCCATGTTTCCGGTAATCTCAAAGAACCAAAGCACCGCAGCAAGGAGCGGTCCCCCGATAACAGCTGCCAGTGCAATACCCTTGAGCAGATCAAGGACAAAGGTCTTTGCCGTGGTTTTGTTAAAACCAAAGCGTTCTTCAATAACAAAGGTTGAGTAAAGAGAAAACGGGAGTCCGAGAAGGAAGGAAAGCAGAATCAAAATTCCTGTAAACAGCAGACCGGTACTGATTGATCCCCAGCCGACACCGAGACTACGTGCCAGCAAATCCACAGCGTTAAATCCGCCTGCCAGAATAAAAATCAATGTGAGAACCAAGGTGACTGTATCCTGTATCAAGGAGAATCCTGTGGTCACCTTGGTGTACTCCTGTGATTTACGATATTTTTCCTCATCATAGACATCCCTGAACTCAGTCGGCAGCTCAGGTTGCAGAGAACGTATCTCAAAAAAAGAAACCACCAAGTCCAACAGATACCCGACCACAAGGACGGTAACAATAAAAATAAGGTATGGATTCATAAATGCTCTTGTTCAGTGTCAGTGTTAATGGACGAGTTCCAATTTCAGGGAAGGAGAAGAGGATCTTTTTCCGCTGCTCTTTTTCCTGTTTGACATCTCACTCTCCCCCCTATACCATAATGATATTAGAAAGAAAGCGAATTCCCTTTCTTTATTCGGTACAGTTCTCTCTTTCTATTTAACAGCACATGCTGTTTCTGAGACTGTTCCTTCAAATCCCCTTTATGATATATTCGTCACATAATAATTTGTATGCAGAATAGTACAAGTCTCGGGATCAAACAACTTCGTCTCTGGTGCATTGCAGCACTGATATCCTGGTCACTTCTCCTCAACGGCTCTCTCTGTCTTTATGTCAAACAAGAATTACAAAATGTAGAATTTATAGGGAAAAAGATAGGATTGACCGCTGTCAACAAAGACTATATCTACGAGCTATGGAATGCCCATAACGGGGGTGTCTACGTCCCGATTAATGACAGAAATCAACCGAATCCCTATTTGGGTGGTGTTACTGATAGAGATATTATCACACCGAGCGGGAAAAAACTCACGCTGATCAACCCGGCTCATATGACCCGTCAGGCATACCGGCTCGAACAGGAAATATACGGGGTCGGCGGCCATACCACCAGTCTTGATGCGGTTCGACCGGAAAACGCACCGAATGACTGGGAGCGAGAAGCACTTCTTTCCTTTACCCAGGGAGAAAAAGATGCTTCAGAGCTGATCAAAAAAGGCAACAGGACCTTTATGCGGGTCATGGTGCCAGCAATCACTCAGGAAAGTTGCCTCCAATGTCATATGCGAAAGGGCGATCAGGCCGGTAACATTCGCGGCGGGATCAGTATAACCTTCCCTATCGACGGCATCGTGGAGCTCTTTCAGCGCCAGTTCAAAACAAACGCCCTTTATCATTTATTAATTTATCTTATAGGAATAATCGGTCTGGTGGTCTTTTATGTGCAAACCAGCAGGCAGATGAAAAAACGAGCAGCTATTGAGAAGCAGTTACGGCGGCAAACAGAAGAATGGCAAAATACCTTTGACGCTATTCCGGATATTATCACCCTTCAAGACAGTGAAATGCGTATCATCCGGGCAAATCGGGCAACATATGATTTTTTTCAGGCAAGCCCTGATGAACTTGTAGGCTCCTCCTGCTACACTCTGTTTCGAGAAGGAGTGTCTGCCTGTCCCGGCTGCTCGGTCACTGATGGATACCAGCATTGCAGCACGCTTGAGCATAAACTTCTTGAGAACTTCTTTCATATCTGCTCAGCCCCTGTTCTGGATGAACAGGGTGAATTTCAGTATATTGTCTATATTGCCCGCGATATAACGGACAAAAAAAAGCTCGAAGAAGAGCTTTTTCAGTCCCGGAAGATGGAAGCCATCGGCACCCTTGCCGGAGGAATTGCCCATGACTTCAATAATATTCTTGCTGCCATCCTTGGGTACACCGAAATAATCCAATTTTCTTTGCCAAAGGACAGTCCTCTTCAACATGATTTAAACCAAATCATTCTTGCAGGCAATCGGGCAAGTGATCTTATCAAACAAATACTTACCTTTAGCAGAAAGAAGAAGCAGCAGAAAGAAGCGCTTCAAATCAACATAACTGTCCAAGAGGCTGTCAAGATGATGCGCTCTTCTTTGCCAGCAAGCATTGATATCCAGGAAGATATCGACGAGCAATGCGGCCTTGTGCTTGCCGACCCAACCAATATCCATCAAATCATTTTAAATCTCTTCACAAACGGTTTTCATGCCATCGGCAATGAACAGGGCTCCTTGCAGCTCAGTCTACAACCTGTCGTCCTGTCCGCTGAACCTGTTGCTGATAGATCGGGGGTAAAACCGGGCTCCTTTGTTAAACTGACTGTACAGGACAGCGGCCAAGGAATGGATGAAACCACCATGAGCCGTATTTTTGATCCTTATTTTACAACCAAGGAGCAGGGTGCCGGAACAGGATTAGGTTTGGCGGTCATCCACGGTATTGTAGAAGACTGCAACGGATTTATTGAGGTTGAAAGCGTTATCGGGCAGGGAACAGCCTTTCATATTTATCTACCGACCCTGAATAGAAAAAAAAGAGCAAAGTCTAAGAAGACGGCTCCTCGCATGCCCCTTCCAGGTGGCAACGAACGAATCCTCTTTGTTGATGATGAGGTGGATATTACCCGTATCAGCCACTCCCTACTGAGCAATCTCGGTTACAGAGTCACTATTGAAACGCAGAGTCTCAAGGCACTGGAAAAATTCCAGAACGACCCAAAGGCTTTTGATCTGCTGATTACAGACCACACCATGCCAGGACTCACAGGAGCTGATCTCGCCCGTTCTGCCCTGCAACTCAGACCAGAGCTGCCTATCATCCTCTGCACAGGCTACACCGCCGCTTTTTCTAAACAAGAGGCCCTTCAAATCGGTATTAAAAAATATATTATCAAGCCGTTATCCACAAGAGAACTGGCCGAGATTGTTCGAAACGTGCTTGATGAACAGGCTTGATGAGTATGATAAAAATACGCTGATAAGGTCCTTTTTCGCGGTACAGGACTGTAGGGGCACGGCGCGCCGTGCCCCTAACGCTATATCCTATTCCGTTACTCTTCCGTTATAGCAGGGATCTCTATATAAACAGTTGTTCCCTCTCCCTTTGTTGACTCAATATCTATATATCCCTGATGCTGATGTATGATTGAGGAAGCAATGGTCAATCCCAGCCCCATCCCTTTGCCGTTTCCTCGTATTTTACTTGAGAAATACGGATCAAAAACATTGGTAAGATCCTTTCGATCTATGCCCACACCTTGATCCTCAAGGGTTATCCTGATATATTGCCCTTTGCTCTGATCTGGATGGTCCTGCTCGGACCGGGTTATATTCTCAGCTGTCAAAGTAATGACTCCACCTCCAGCACACATGGATTCCAAGGCATTAAGAAACAATTCGCGCAGGGCCAAGTCCAGCTGCCCAGGATCAATATATCCCATCCACAAATCTGGGGGTAAATAAAATTCAGGAACAATATCAGAGCTGGCCAGAACAGCTAAGCAACTGGTCGCGACGAGATCATTAAGAGGAACAGCTTGACGTACAGGCGGATCAAAATTTGAAAAAAGCAGAAACTTATGCGTCAGATCCTTTGCCTGAACAGAGGCATCAGTTGCATAATCAAGAAATCCTGCTGCATTATGTCCAGGCGGTATGTTCATCGCGGCAAGTTCGATATTACCGACAATGGCCATCAGAAGGTTGTTAAAGTCATGGGCGATACCTCCCGCCAAGGTTGCAACTAACCCCATCTTGCTGTTTTTCAGAAAGCTTGCCTCTAATTTCTTGCGGCGGGTGATATCGATACAGTATTCTATGGTCTGCTTTATTTCATCCTCTCCTTGTCGGGCCTTCACCGGGTAAGTATGCACTTCCATGATCTGTTCATTTCCCTGATGATCAAAAATGCTATGCTCAAGCAAGGCCGGTTTATCCTGACACAGGACATCCTCTAAAGGGCACGGGAGACCTTTTTCGTGACAGGGCTGGTCCAATCCGTGCAGATATCGATAACATTTTTCGCCTTCGGAGAGGCCGGCGTTTCTCTCCTGTGTCGCCCTATTGGCAATAGCAACCGTGTAATCAGCAATGTTCACCACCATAAAAGGATGGGGAAGGGAATTGATCACGGTGTGGAGAAAATCATTCTGCTCAACAATACGAGCACTTCTCCTAACCACCTCTTTCTCCAGCATGTCCCGATGCTGCCGTATCTGTTCTTCGGCTTTCTTCCGTTCCTCAACCTCTTTTTGCAGAAGAATATTTTTCCGGTCCAACTCCGCTGTCCGTTCTTTCACCTTATCTTCCAATAAATCCCGCTGCACGGCCAAGGCAGCAAGGATATTCTCCCGTTCCATAGCAATATGCCATTTTTGAATAAGGCACTGGCGCTCTGGCGTATTTCTATGGATTCAAAAGGCTTTTTTATAACCAAAAGACTGTCTTTGGAGGTCAGCGCATTACTGATATCTTGCCAGGAGTAATCAGAATGTGCCGTTATGATGACATATTGAAGTCGATCATCCTCCATCTGTAATTTTTTAATAGTCTGTAGCCCGTCAAGACCGGGAGGTATCCGCATATCAACAAAGGCAAGGGCATAGGGTTGCTCTTCCATTCTCGCCTGACGAACCATTTTTATGCCCTCATCGCCCTGAAAGGCGGAATCCACCTGGATCATTGCATGATACGTCTTTGAAGCAGGCTTGCCGGTAATATCCGAAAGCAGGTCATCAAAATCGTCAGATGCAGTTGTCGGTTGCAAAATCTTTTTAATATCGTTGTGAATCTCCGCATTATCGTCAATCACCAAAACCCGCCGAACCCTGTGTGCTATTGCTGTCACTCTGTCCCCCCTGTTGCTGTTACAGGAAGCCGCATTTTGAACCTTGCTCCCTGTTCCAATCCTGCGCTTTCCCCTGTCAGGTTTCCACCCATTTCTGCGGTCAAATTCGCTGCATTATGGAGACCAAAACCATGACCTTCTTTTTTAGTGGTAAAACCAAAGACAAATGCCTGTTCCAAAATATTTTGCTGCATCCCTTTCCCGTTATCGCTTATCTCGACAATCACCTCATCGTGATCAGCAGTCGGATATATGCTCAAAGCAATCTTCTTCTGTTCAACCGATATCCCATCAAAGGCATCCACGGAATTTCGAATGAGATTATTCACAACCTGCAATATCTTATGAGGTTCTCCGCAGATACTCTTTTGAAAATTATAATTGCGCTCCACTGCAATCCTCTGCTTCTCCAGATCTCTCTGGAAAAGTTCCAGGCTCTCTTCGAGCAGAGAGGTCAGATTCACCTGTTCCGTGAAATTAATAATTTTTGCCGTATCCTGCTGGGCTCGGATAATATCGGCAACACGACGGATATGATGCAACTGACGGGTTGTTTCAACCAGCAGGAATTCCCGTTCTTCGGCCAATTTTTCAGAAAGCTTGGCAAAATAAGCGGGCAGCCTTTGCCCTCTGGAATCATGAACGAAAAAACTCTCTGGATCCTCCTTATGATCCTGGATCAAACGAACAATATCAGGCAAACTGGCACTGCAGCTCTGTTGCACAAGCTCCTGGATATGTTCTGAAGAAACCGAAATACTGTTCAGCGTGTTCCCCACATTATGCAGCACCTCGGTGGCAACCTCAGCCTTACCGGCAAGATGCGAAGTACGAACGAGTGCCCGCAAAGTCTGTACATGCTCGATAGACAGGGCACAGACCTCGGCCACCGTCAGAGCAGCATTGAGGTAGGATTCAATATATTGGGGAAAAGCGACCCGCACGACAAAGATGACAGCGGTTTGCTCATCTCTACCAAGGCGCAGCAAAAAGCTGTCTTCAGCCTCGTTCAAAAGAAACTGTTTATCTGATTTGGTCTGAAATAATTCCACCTGCTGCTTCTCGTCCTCTGTCAGCTCAGGCACCTGATCAAAATGTATTCCTTTCAACTGTACCGGAATAAAATGAACCCGTTCCGGGGCAAACAACATGGTGAACAGATCGACAATGGCAGAAACCACCTCTGTACGGGTTTTTGCTTTGGTGACTATGCCGATCAAATCAAAAGTCATAGCGGAATCCGCTGCGCCACGTTTGCTTTCCTCTACCTGTTTTTGCGCTTCTTTCAGGCGATATTCAGCAGCAATCTGATTGATAAAAAGTTGATGAAAATCAAGCCCGACAGGTATCCGTTGACTCGGAAGAGCGAGAAAATCCTGCAGCTCCTTCAGGTCAGACCTTGTCTTTTCCCTTATACCGGTATCCAGGAGAACCAGCCGTTGCACAGATTCTCCAAAAAACTCCCTTGCTGTCTGACGATCAAATCCCCATTGTGCAACATTTTCCCGCCAATGACTAAGCCAACCCGAACTGAGTAGATAGCTTGCTTCCTCTTGCAAGGAATCGACCAAGGCGGCGTTGCAAATCATATGAAAACATTGTTCTTTCCGCTTGACTCGGCATCGGATAAATTCACGAGGAACCGGCAGCAGACTGTCAAGACAGTAGCTTCCGAATATTTCAATACCACATCCCTCTTTCTCCGATATATGCTCAGCAAACTCCTCCCAACGCAACGGCGGGGAGCCGCAACGGGCAGGGAAAGAGAGAACCTCGACCTCAGAGAGCCCCTGAAGCCGGACAGCTTCCTGCATTTCAGGATAAAAGTTCTCACAGACAAAAAACATAATGAACGCGACATCTGCTTTTTCCTGTTATACGGATTGGACAGATTGAACATATTGAAAAATTACAATATGTGCCGATTCTATCAGGACCGGCACCATAAACATCACTGGCTGGGAGATACTCGTCACTCGACCATCTTTTCTGTTTTCTCCAGACAGGCTGCCACGGCTTCAATCGCCTCTGCGGCATTTGCTCCCATAGCATCAGCCCCCACCTCCTGCCAGAGTAACGGATCAAAACGATAGGGAGCACCGCCGACAATAATTTTCACTGAAGATCCGGCCTGTTCAAGAAGCTGTTTCACCTGTTTCACGCGCAAGGCGGAACGGAGCATCAGGGTTGAAATAAGGATAACCTTTATAGAATCCTCACAAACTTTCTGCACCAACTCTTCAACTGTGAGACGCCCGTAATCCTTAAGGCTATAGCCTCGGCCCGCAGGGCTGTGGAGATAATCATTTTGCCCAGAGCATGATAATCTTCAAGCAAGGCAATGGCTATACGGGGATATTCACCCTGTGGTGTAACTGTTCCGGGCAGGAATCGCTTCATCAATTCCTCACAGACCTTGCTACTCATATAGACCTGAGCCAAAGCAACAGCCCCTGTTTCCCAGCCTCTACCGATCTCTTCCAAAGCCGGAACAATGAGTTGATCAACCGTGTTGAACGATTTTCCCTGTTCTAATGCCCTCACCACCAGCTCTTCCGCACCTAAACGATCAACTCGCAGCAGCGCATCCACTAAGTCTTTAATTTCCTGACGCGTCGATTCCATTATAATTTCCCGAATCTATCTGAACATCTTGAGGATGTCAACCGATGAAGGTATTAACCAGTTCGATTTTCTACAATCTTTCTTCAACTCACTGGCTCCCCCCAACCTTTTTTTTGCTCACTAAAAATTATGGAGCGGATAGGAGCCCCAACGATGCACGGCCTCCGAGATGGTCGACAGCACTTCCTCGCTGACCTGCCAGGGAATCTCTCCATGATTATCAGAAAGGATAAAGCCCCCTCCTTCACCGGCCTTACCTATGGCCTCCCTGACCTTATCTTCTACCTCTTGCGGGGTCCAACGACGCATTTCAATGCCGTTAAGATTACCCAGCACAGTCAGTCTACCCCGACATATTGCTTTCACCTCTGCGAGATCCTCTGTGATACTTACGCCGAGAGCTGCCGAACCAGTGGCAACAACATCATCAATAACAGCCTTGGTTTTTCCTGAAGCCAAATGAAAGGCTGTCGGAGATTGTATCCTGGCCAAAGTCTGCTGCGCGATGGCAAATCCCTTTTCGAGATGAATTCCAGGGGCAGTGATTGTCGGTGAGGTCAAGGGGTCAAAATAACAAATAGCCGTTGCTCCGGCCTGTACCTGCGCATTGGCCCAGTTCACACAGAATTCTTGATTCACTTCCATGAGCCGGTCAAACAACTCCGGTTTATCATGCATCAACTCAATGTAGGCGGGAAAACCCATCTGCATAACAGGCAAAGAAAAAGGAGAAATTGCCACTCCGATAATCGGCACCCTATCCCCCACCTCCTTTTTCAGAGCTCGAATTGCGTCCAACACCTTGGTTAGACCGGAACCTTCTATTTCTGGAACCTGCAAGGTACGGATGTCGTTTCCACTCTTGATAACTGGGTCACCGCTGTTGGGCGGACCGTCTTCAAACCATATGGTCTCCGAGCCAAAGGCTTCTGCCTCCATTGCGGCGTAAAAAAACGGGTAGAGGCAGTCATGGCGATATTTCTCTAACATGCGTAACTGACCCTCCACCACGTACTCGGCCTTGGAAAAATACTCCTGAATACTTAGTCCCAGCTCTCTAGCTCCGTGCATGGTCAGCAAAAGAAAAAAAGGAACCCGGTCCGGCTCCTGATGCCCCAGAGTAGTGAGGACGCGCTCCATAGAAGTCATTATCGCGCCCTGTTGTTCGTCTGCCATATCATTTCCCTCTCAATGAATACTTCATCAGCCGCTCTTGGAAACCTGACATGATCAACAAAATATCAGATTATCTATTCCTCATTCAACGTTGATAGTTTCACTTGCTGTCGCAAGCCAGAGCTTCCAACTCCAAAGGCGTTACTTCGGTCAGAGCTTGACCTAAATTTTTACTTTAAGCAGCAATCTCGATATACGCTTGGCTTAATATATTTTGTGCAGCATGAATATCTCTATTGAATCAAATCTTTACGCAAGCATCTAATTTTATAATGCAACTTTGCCACTTTCTGAGTTGACTCTTTTCTGTTAGCAGATCCTTTCAACTGCCTTGATGCTGTTCAGTTGTTTACGTAGTTTTGCCTCGTTCGGCTTTTCACCGGCTTCATATTGCTTCTTCCATTCAGCTAAAGCCCAGTTGAAAGCAAACCTTGCTACACCGGCAGACTTCAGAAAGAATTCTTCCTGCTTTTTATTCGGCTTGAGTTGTATTTTGTGAACGAGCAGCATTTTCAAGATCCTTGATGAGCTTTTTATTTTTAGGGCTATGGCTTCCGTAGAGCCTAGCTGAAAAAACAGTAATTATCTCAAGCACATCTTGTGCAAGCTCTTCTTCAAAAGTTGGCTGCTCACCCTTGTGTATCAAAACAATTTCGATGCCTTGCTGTTCACAAAGAGCAAACACTAATTCAGAACCAAATCTAAGTAGCCTATCTTTATGCGTTAAAACGAGCCTTTTCATTTGTCGTTTCAGGATCATTTGAAGCAACTTGTTGAGACCTTTTTTCTTGTAGTTCATACCAGAACCAAGGTCTTTTATGATTTCAGTTCTCCAACCTTTTGCAGCACAGTACCCTTCAATCATAGTATGCTGTCTCTCAAGATCATCTTTTTGATCGTGAGAGGATACGCGGACATAGCCTACTGTAGGCATTGACTTTGATTCAAGCCCTACCAGTTCGGCATAATCATAGTACCTTGTCCCGCCTGCGGTTTTTCTGGCTGGCAATAGCTCGCCGGTTGACTCCCATTTCCTGAGAGTCCCTGGGGTTGTTCCTAAAATGTTGGCTGCCTGTCCAATCTTAACTAATCTTTTCTTCATAAGATGATGATTAACATAGATTATGATATATTGTCAAACGCTGATTCCCGCCCCCATCAGCCCGTGTGTTTGGACTGTGATTCCGGCCTGATATATTTCCACCCCATATATTTCGCAAATATTTCACTTTAAAAAAATTGCTCGACCTCTCTTATTAGCAGACAATAAAGACGCTCAAATCAAAGAGTAGATGCGAAAAAACCTTCTGAATCAATCATCCCACAAACAATCGTTCCACCACCTCATGCACGGAACGAACCGGTTGAATCTGAATCCCTTTGGCTGCTCCGGCCTCTAGCTGCCGACTGCTGGATTCCGGCATGAGAAAGGTCTTAAAGCCTAACCGCTGGGCCTCGCGCAGACGCTGCTCCATCTGCCCCACCGCCCGGATCTCCCCGGCCAGACCAACTTCGCCGCAAACTACGGTGGTGGGATCAACCACTTTCTCATACAGACTGGAGAGAAGAGCCACAATCACGCCCAAATCCAAGGCTGGTTCATCAATACGGATGCCGCCTGCAATATTAAGGAAGATATCATGATCAAACAGGGTAACCCCGATTTTCTTTTCCAAAACGGCGGTCAGCAGGGCTAAACGCTGGGGGTCTGCTCCGATAGCGGTACGTCGGGCCGATCCTGGGCTGGACGGACTGACCAGGGCCTGGACCTCCACTAAAATGGGCCGGGTACCCTCTATGCTGGGCATGACCACGGAACCTGGAACATTAACCGGGCGTTCAGCAAGAAACAGGGCCGAGGGGTTATCCACCTCAGCAAGCCCGCTCTCCTTCATCTCAAAGACACCGATCTCGTTGGTAGAACCAAAGCGATTTTTCACCGTGCGCAGAACCCGGAAGACCTGGCCACTATCGCCCTCAAAATAAAGCACCGTATCCACCATGTGCTCTAGGACTCGGGGGCCGGCAATTGAGCCGTCCTTGGTCACATGGCCGATCAGGATAATGGGCAGGTCCGTGCGTTTGGCCAGATTAACGAACAAGGAGGCAGACTCCCGCACCTGGGTCACGGAACCAGGGGCAGAGCTGACTTCTTCGCTAAACATGGTCTGGATGGAATCCACCGCCAGAAAGGCAGGGCGCACTTCAGCAGCAAGCCCGATAATGGCCTGAACTGAGTTTTCCGCAGCAAGAAGAATATGATCACTGCGCACGTTCAGCCGTTCCGCCCGCATTCGAATCTGGCCCACTGATTCCTCGCCGCTGGCATAAAGTACCTTGTGTTGCTGACCTGCCAAGGCTGCCAGCAATTGAAGGATCAGAGTTGATTTCCCGATACCGGGGTCTCCGCCGATCAGCACCATTGAACCGGGCACGATACCGCCGCCCAGAGTGCGGTCCAGCTCGCTGATGCCGGTCACCAGCCGAACCGGTTCTTCTCCGCCATCCCCGGTCAGGGGGAAGACTTCCGTTGTTGATCGACCGGTACGAATCTTCAGCTTTTTCTGCTCGT
This sequence comes from Candidatus Electrothrix aarhusensis, assembly GCA_004028505.1. Taxonomy (GTDB): domain Bacteria; phylum Desulfobacterota; class Desulfobulbia; order Desulfobulbales; family Desulfobulbaceae; genus Electrothrix; species Electrothrix aarhusensis. The sequence continues at coordinate 54,562 of MTKO01000092.1, read as the reverse complement.
TCAGACTGTCCCATTCACCGCATTTTGGACAACGGCCTAGCCATTTCCGACTTTCATGGCCGCAGGCGGTACAGATGTATATTTTTTGTTCTTTTGGAGGCATGGGTGATGATTATGTTGGGATACAACGGTTACGGTAAGCCAGCCCCGGCCTTGAAAGACCGGGCTATTTTCGACAGTCCCTTCGGGACGCTGTTTTAACGATGGGCACCAAGCCCGGAAAGTTCAAATTCTTTCGGTGCTGAGTATACTTCGACGCGCTGAGCCAGCAAAAAATCGTGCAGCTCTTCAAAGGGGAATAAGTAACCATTTGGATATCAGCAATTACTTGATCAAAGATGGTAAAATTACAGGTTCTCGACATACGATTGCGAGCATCCAAAGCGTTTTGCCAAATTTCACCCTGTTTAATGATACCCGCCTCGAATGCACGACGAATTACTGCGCGGGGCGTAATCTGATCAAACACTACCCCTTCACTTTCCAGATAGTCCTTCAGCGTCTTCCAGGCAAGCTCCATAGCTTGTATTCAAAACGCTGAATCACGCCTTCCTTTTCTAGTTGCGTTAACGGGTTTTCTTGTTCAATAGCTTCGCGCAACAGGTTAAAGGCACGTTGATAATTATCAAAGCGGTAATACCATCGTGGTGTTGAGTCGGTCATGGCGTGACCTCTGTAATCTTTTTTGTCATGATGTCTATATGTTGCCTGATCGTTCAGACTGTCTTATTCGCCGTATTTTGCGGTAGCGACCGCAGCCATTTTTGGCTTTCGTAGCTGCATCCGATACAGAGGTGTCTTGTTTCAATGGCAAAAAATAGACTCAGATAGATCTTAATGAGACGTAATCTTCTAGCCTCATGCCATGAGGAATATTAACCTTGTCAATATGTTCTGTTATGTGGTTAAAAACCATTTTACGGAAGCTGCCATCACCTAAAACTTCTCTCACCTCATTATTAACAAAATCTTTTTTTCTTACATTACATGCTCCGCATAGCAACTGGTAATTTTTTTTAGAGGTCTCACCCATTAACGAATATGGCCAGATGTGATCACCACACAAACAACCTAGCTGAGTATAGTCAAAACGTTTTTTACATATCGGACATTCGTAATAATCCTTACCTGTCTCTGAGAGGGCTCGACGAAAAAAAGTACTTTTCCATACATCCGGAAATATTCGAGTTGTAGGATCACAAGACATAATATTCAGTCAGTTTGAATTAAAATTTATCCTCTTTTATCATTTTGCATAATTCTTTAATATCAGTAGCCTGCTTTGCCTGCGCAGGCCATTTTCCTCTCGGTGTAGCTAAAACAAAATCATTAAAATGGGACTTGATTTTTGATTGACCTTGAAGAAGAAGAATCTCGATATTATCCCACTGTAAATCAGTAACATCATCCGGGGATTCCCAAACATCAGAGGCAGCTGCAATAAACAAAGCAACCTTAATTCTTGACTTTGCTTTTATCATTGTAACTTTGTTAGTTTTAATCAAGTGGAACCATCTCTGAAATTGATCAAACCAAGATTTAAAACTTTCTAATGAAGGAAGAGTTTTAACCTTTATTTGATCTCTATCCTCAGCTTGTAATCTAGCGCAATAAATATTCAGTACTGAATCAATCTTTTTGTTATATTTTAATTTTAATTCTTTTACCGATTGCTCCGAACCAATGATATGCTGAATAGCATCTATATTTTTTGCAATTATAAAAAATAAAAACATTTCTGAAGGATTCTGCCCCGTAGCATATACTGATTCTCTCCACCAGGAATACCAACTTGTTCTGAAGTCTGCACTCCATGGATAATCTATACCCCGTTTCTCTTTCGCACTATTTATCATGCGAGTCGGACCTTTCTTTTCAGGATCATAGATTCCAGAAAGCCTCAAAAAAGTAACCCTTGCGGAGTCGGAAAAAGTTGCTAAACGTAAATCTTGCGCACTTAGCGGGACACCAGTCTCATTTATTCGCCGAAAAATTTCTAACTTCAAATCAAGATTTTCGAATAAAGAATGAGGCAACTTTACTATATTTATCTTGTAATTAAGTATTTTGTCTGTAATTTCAGCATCCAGCTCACTAAACTTCTTGTTTTGCACTAATTCTCTCACATTATCTGCATATTCCAGCAAGTCCTCATTACATAGACGAAATTTGTCGTGCCTGAAATCAAGTAACGTTGTTAACCTTTGTTGACCATCGACCAATTCAAACTTTTCATCACCGTCAGTATAATCAGGACACACAATTATAGGAGGAACTGTAAAATTATTTATAATAGATTCAATAAAGAGAGACTTTTTTATTTCATCCCACTGCTCTGAATCACGCTGATAATCAGGAATGTTATATTCATTCCTATCGAACCTTTTAAGAAGTCCTTCAACATCTACAGTTTCAGTATTCGTTGTACCAACAACAAGTGGTTTAAAGCCGCTCATTAGTTACCCTCTACTATTAATATGTCAATCTTGATCCCCTCTTACAAAGAAGGCATATATGAATGGTTATTCTGGAAAAGTAAACAAAAAAATATGGGTAATAGGCTGGCTAGGTCGTCAGGAAACGGAAAAGAAAAACCGGGTCACGCACAACGCACGTACCCGGTAGAACAACAACATCCCAAACAGATTTCTCAGTGTAGAGAGAAGATGCTTATTTACAAGGCGTAACCGGCCTTTTCACAGTCCTGCCCTGCCCTCTTGCATCCCCTGAAATCCTCACACTGATAGCATGTACCGCTGTAGAAAAAAATGCTTCGGCAAGAAAATGGCCATTTTCTTACCCCATCTTATTCATAATAAGTATTCGTTGCTTTTGCAAATGCTCTCAACATCTTAGGTAATTTTATACCTCTTTCCTTAATACTGCTCCCGCGCACATAAACAACATATAAATTATTTATTTTGATACCTATTTTATCAGGAGATATATTTTCTTCAATAATTCTAACGGTCATTTTAGCCGCTTCCTCACCCTGTTCATACGGAGAAACAGCTATTGACATCATTCCGCCATCTTCAACAAAAAATCCCCAACATCCTATAGCGGGTATTTTCAACCTTGGAGTGGTCCATTTGAGGACATCTTGTGGATTCACCGTTTTACCATTTTTATCCAGAAGCGTGTGGTAATGGGTAACAAGAAGGATATCTCCAAGCTTATGTGATTTTCTAATTACCTCCTTCCAATCCTCGAAGGTTTCACACTGGAATGACTCAACAAGGTTGAGCGGGCTCCACTTAACACTGGTTAATTCGTCATGTATTAATTTGGATGTAACTGATGCATCAGAAATATGAACAATGCGCCTTTTGTTTTTAGGTAAAATTTGAACGAAAATTTCTCTGAATTCTTCAAAAGGAATTCTTTCAAGAACTCCAGTTACATTTTTTGCTGTCTCATAACCATATGCCTTAATCGATGCGTTAACCCCTGTGAAAACTATACTTATTGATTTTTTGTTTTTAAAATGAGCAGCGACAAATTTCTGGGCATTATCATCGACTGCAATAATAATATTGGGATTCCACTGCTTGATCGCATTTACTGCAATTTTTCCGGCTTTTTCTTTATACTCTATTGATGGATTTCTTTTGGTATCCATATAGTGCCAACGTATGGAATAGGGCTTATGCTTCAAGATCCTTTCAATCCCGACATTTATATCTTTTACCCACGAAAAATTAAGACTATAGCTGTGTAAAACAAAAATCCTAGGTTTACTCAGGTTTGTTATAACAAGGAATATGATAAGTATCGTAACGAAACAGGCTGTTAATAAAGCGATTATTTTTTTTTCATAAAATCCCAACCGATTTCCAAAATGGTATTGATGCGTACACTGCTGCTATTCTGAATACTATTGAAATGAAATTAAATTTCAAAATCATTGGTTTGCTGAAAAGCTTTTTGGGTGATGTAAGTTCGTCAAAGAGAAGGTAATACGAACACTGGTAAGGCATAATCCAAGAATCACTCATAATAAGAATTATAAATCCTATTACCCAAGGGTTAATTCCGTTTAAAAGTGATATCGGGAAAAGAACTGAAGCCAGAATTGCAACTGTTGCGGTATTGGGAATAAATAGCCTGAGAAGCATAGTGCTCAATGAGAGCATCGGAACAAAAAGATAAAAATTATTCTTCATATATGTCCCTAACCACAAAAATTTCTGCCCAAGTGAGATGTCAAGTCCAAGGTATGACATCGTTTTAATCAGCCCGATTAACGCACCAAGGTAAATGAGAAAAGTCCAGTCTACATGGGTTTTAAAATCTTCTTTTGACAGAAAGCCCAGTACAAGGATGATATAGAGAACAGCAAAGCCAATCCAGGGAAGTTGAATTTTGTGTATTGATGATGTTGCAATCCCCAGAGCAAAAAGAGCAATTCCACCAATAGCTGCCCACTCCTGGGCACAGAGTGGCCCCAGTACGTCATACTGTGCCTTTATAATGTCTTTCGAAAGTCTGGGTTTATCACTGTTTTGAAACATTATCTGTGTAAGTAAAAAATAAAATACCATTAAAACTAAACCAGCAACCATTGCTGCGTAAAACCAGTACCCCCAGTCAAAACGCTCCCTTACCTGTATAGCAGTATGCCAAAGACTATAAAATGCATGGACTTGCTGCTCAGGAATATACTGGAAAACATTGTGAAACCGGAAAATGTAGCAATTGCAAGCCTTGTTGCGGCTTTCCCCTCTTTTTTATAGCCCAGGGATTCAACCATATCTAATAAAATTGGAGTTGCAATCCCTATTCTTCCATTTGCTGATGGGAAGAGGGGGGTAAGAAATATACCGGTTATAAATATTGCCAGTGAATGCCAGAATTGAGATAATGGAAGAAACCTAAACAAGTTAATAACTATTCTATAGGTTAACCCACTTGTCGTGAGGATAGCACTGAGTCCGAAAATACTCAGGGCCATAAAAAAACTTCCCGAGGTAAATCCCGATAGTACGACTTCCGGCGGTGCTATATCTAGCACCAGTATTACTATGACTGCCATTATACTTGGAATAAACTCATCTACCAGTCTGAATACCCACATAATAACAGTTGCACTTGCTACTGTTAGAAATATTTTAGTTTTCCAATCAAAAGAGAGTATATCTCCATAATAGTAGATAATTGCAGGAAAAATAATAGCAAAAAACCAGCCAAGTACGGTGAAATTTTCAGCCTCTTCTTGCCGAATTTCTTTTGTTGAAGTATCCTCAATTTTTATAAAGGCATGGTGGTTTACAAGGGAAGAGTATAATTTATCCTTCATGTCAGGATGTTTTTTCAGCAGATTCAATATTTGCTTTTGAGGTATGCTGAGAAAATTTGAATCCTTCAATGCAACTGCAGTTGTTAAATACTTTCCCTTCTTATTTACACTCTCCTCTCCTAGTGTCCCTGATTCAATCAGGTTTAACACTCTCCTTCCTGATTGAATTTCAACTTGCCCCTCCATCAGTAGAAACAAGTTTTCAGCTTGGTCACCTGTCTTGAATAATGCTTCTCCCTTATTGACTGAAACTTCACTGATAAATGGGGCGATGCGGGCAAGATCAGTATTTGAACACAAAGAAAAAATCTTTGTCTGCTTAAGGTAAGCTAATGTTTTTACATTGAAATTCATCTATAAACATCCTGAAATTTAATACAATACTGATGAGTTAAAATTGTACAATATTCGCTGCTGATTGGATTTCAGCACCTTTCGTTGCAATTGAATATTGCCAACTTATAAGAGCCGAATGCTACCTCCATACCATACCTCAGTCCCGGAGCTTTTATATTTTCTGAAAACTTAAATATTCCATCACGATCCTAAAACATAGGATACTTTTTTCATTTAAGTATCTATATGATATATAGAGTGGGCTCTCAATCGCATAAGAATTGACAGAATCAACCATATAAAAAACCATCCCCTGATGGGCCAAATGAGTTACCCCATAAAGGGACAAGGAGCTCATCCCCCAAAAACTTATTCGGAACAACGTACGCTGTTCGTGATCTTTTTGATATTTAAAGTAGTTTAAGTATCATGTCGCTATAAAGACCACCGGCGTCTATACAGCACAGAGCGTACCGGTTAAAAAATCTCTGTAATCGTATTTGGTTACTTTAGCTTTGTTCATACTGCTATAGTAACTGATTTCTGCCAACAGCGTAACTCCTAATGTATTACTATTTTCAGTTTTGCATTTTTTGTATCCTCTCAAAAAGCTAGGATAAAACATGTTCGACGACTTTCCACTACATCGTAATTTTTTGTAATTAAACATTAAAAAAATATATTAAAATGCATAACAAACATCACTCTGAATTTTGGAGAGGATACCATTTTCTCAAGATAATAAAATTATAGTATACCAAAAACAAATGGTTGAAAAATCTTTCTTAAAATATAATATGTAGCAATTCACCCCTTGCCTAGGGCAAGCGTATGCCTTTTGCTCTCAATTCAATATCTAGCTATTATCTTATCGAAAAATCAGTGTGTTACTGCTGAATATGGCTTCATCAGGGATACGGGAGCAAGTATCCGACCTGTTGAATTGATACTGGGCCGTATTCTTTTGACCTACAGAATAATGCTTCCGGTGACCAAAGGTGACATCGCTGTTGCATTCCTTGAGCACCGCAGAATGGTAAAAGAACCCTGTTGCCTTATAAACAGAAAAATGAGCTGAACAAGGTGGGAAAGATTTACACCTAGAACGGGGGAACAAGGTTTGAAACACTGAGAGATGAAAAAACGGGGGAAGAGAGCAACTGATCACTAGAAATGATCCAAATTCAGGTAACCACAAAAAAATACGATTGACAGAATCCGTATTGTGAAGTTCATTATAAAGGGAAGGCAGCTGAAACTCAATATCCTCCTTCTCATGATGATATCTCCTCCAATCTCAGCTGCCTTCGTTTTACAAGATGAAAAAGTTCAACTTCCTGCCCGCCTCTCGATTCTTTATACAATTTTTTATACCCTGCTTGTTTTAAAAAAACAACGTTTTCTTTTTTCGCAGTAAGAAAAAAAGCATGATCAACAGGAAAAATATTTTGTTATCTGATAGAGGCAGACGAGCTTCCAGGCAGGAATAATTGACCAGGTTGACAAAATTGCATCAACAAGTTGGCAAGAAAAATCATTTACGCAACAGGCAACGAAGGCACCAATAACTTAAATCCGCAAAAACCCGCGAAACCTTGTTCTGTTACCTCTAAATCTTCCTGTTGCAGACCTTCCAATTTCGCCCCCAGCGAGGCAATCGCTGCCGACACCGTTGCAGACAGCTCTGCCAGATCCAGTTTTGGCACACCACCCAAACGAAAACTGATTGCGACTCCTCCCTTTGTCTGCACGGTACCGATGGCTGTACTGATGATCAGAGTCTGCCCGTTACTCAGTAGCTCCAGCGAAAAAGCATACAGCTGATAGAGAACATGCTGCAACAGGGCAGGTTCATTATATATGGGATCAATCCCCTGCCCCTGATCAAGCTGCAAGGAAATCTGCCGTGAACGGGTGGAACGCTCCAAAAAAATAACCAGCTCCGCCACAAGATCATTCACCTGAAAGGAGGAACACGGGGTGTCGGAACGATGGGCCATCCCGCTGAGATGTTGACAGAGATCGGCAGAACGCCGGACCCGCTGACTGATCTGAGCCGCTGTCTCCTTCAGCAAGACCGGAACCGAATTTCCCTCGGTACCTTCCATTACCAAAATATCTTCCAGCAGACCGTTCGCCTCCTGGATCACAGCAAGATGATTGCGCATCTCATGGGAAAAATCAGCGATCAGCCGACCAAAAGAGGCCATCTGCTGCTGCCGCATTGCTCTTTCTTGTTCTCCTGTCCCCTCTGCTGTTATTCCTGTTGTCATCCTCTGCCCTCATCGCCCTCAATCTGTTTTTTCACAGCCTCGGCAATCTTGACCAAGAGATCAGGCAGATCAACCGGCTTGATCATATAATCAAAGGCCCCTTTCTCCCCAGCTTCAATTCCAGCCCGAACCGAACCGTGCCCGGTGAGCATAATTACCTCAATCGTCGCATCATAGGTCTTAATTTTTTCCAGCACATCCAGCCCACTCATATCATGCATTTTCAAATCAAGAATAACGATATTCGGGTGTATCTCGGTCAGGAGCACCAGCCCTTCTTGGCCGCTATGAGCATCAACTGCGTCTATATTGCGCAGCTGGAGACGTCTACACAGGGTTGCGGCAAACTCCACCTCATCATCAATGATCAGCAGCTTCATCCCTTCATTCTTACCCATCTCCTGCTCCTTATCCTTCATTCCTCCTCCTGATGGACCGGCAGGTCAATCTCAAATTCCGTGCCCTTTCCGACCTCAGACACCACATTCACCGTGCCGCCCAGTTTTCTGATCAGACCGTAGACAATGGACAGCCCCAGTCCGGTCCCCCGCCCTGTTTCTTTTGTTGTGAAAAAAGGATCAAAAATATGCTTCTGTACCTCGGTTGTCATGCCGGGACCGTTATCCGCTATACAGATACGAACGGTTTCCGTCCCCACCTGTTTGCTACTCAGGGTTATCCTACCGCTGCTCCCTCCACCTTCCGCCAGAGCATCTATAGCGTTCGCGATGATATTAAGAAAAATCTGCAAGAGTTCTCCGTGATCGCTCCTAGGACGCCGGATATCCTCATCAAGAATAAATTCCATGCCGATCTGGTTATACGATGCCTCTTCGGCCAGGAAATCAACCGCCTCATACAGGAGGGCGTTGATATCAACCTTTTCCATTTCCACCTTGGTCTGATGGGCAAAACCGAGCAGACGATGAGTAATGACCTTACAGCGCTGCACGCCATTCTGGATGCCTGCAAGGGATTCCTCCACCATATCCTTGTGAGGAAAATCAGGCGACATCTCTTGAATATCCTGGATCAAGCCAGCCTGCTGATTAATGATCGCCAGGGGATTATTAATTTCATGGGCCACCCCGGCTGCCAGCCTGCCGATGGAGGCCAGCTTATTGGGCTGCTCGGCCCGGGCCAGAAACTGCTCGCGCTTTAAACCGGCCTCGCGTAGATGATCGGTAATGGCCTCACTGAGCTGGAAAACCACCAGCACCGCAACAAGGGCACAAAGAATAAAAATGGTGACCTGCTGATAATTGGAAACAATGGCGATGATGGTCATAGGGACCAAAACTAAGATCGTCAGGATCAGTGAGAGTCCTCTGGAAAACCGACGATAGCCCTTATCAAGATCTGCCCGGATCATAAAATTGCCCCGGGGCGGCGGCAGGATCTTTTCCAGCCAGAGAGAACATTTTTTCATGGTGGATTCATACCCGAGAAAGACTCTGCGGCCTTTGTTATCGCCCTAAAATAGCTGGTAGAAAAAGCAGCCATACATTCCCGTTACCGGGTTTATGGTATCCGGTTCCCCCTGGAGTGTTGATTGATTTCGGGTCATAAGGCCAACCTTCCGAGTCTGTTTCGCCGATGAGTTGATTGAGGTATTCTTGTAGATCCGTATAACCGTCCTGATCCCAGTCACTGAGTGTATTAGCACTAACAAGGTCACCAAAGTATTGCTCTTCCCAATCGTCATCTATACCATCCTGATCCGTATCCAGCGGAGCATCTTCTCCGACCGTAAACGTAGTCGTTGCAGAAAGAAACTCTTTGACCTCCCCGGTGCTCTTAGAACGATATTTCCCTGTCAAGCTTAGCACCTGGGTGTCGCCGTCCGCTGCCCCGCTTGCCACATCAAAATGGATACGACCGATACTGCCGGATGTGCCATTCGGAGCAAAGCCGTTGATAAAAATTTTGGTTTTGTTGCCATTAGGACGGATATCATTGAGTTCTGCCTGCGGGGCCGGACCAAAAGCAGACTCCGGGTAATAGGCCCAACGTTCCTCCCAGCTTGCTACGGCAAGGGTCAGGATGTTGCCGGTGGCAAAATTCAGCTCCAGGCTAAAACTTTCTATATCATCAGGTGAGGTCACAGCGATAAAAACAGCTGCTGTGCCACCTGCCGGAGCCGGAGGGACGGCAAAGTATAGACCTGCTGTTGCTGTATGTGCAGGTGTTGCTACGGTCAGAGACAGAGCGGTAAAGAAAAAAACGAGCAAAACAGGCTGTAGAGAGCAGCGTAATTTGCACAACATAATAATTCTCCTTAATTTGCAGCAGGGATCATTCCTGGTTTTCATAAAATTCTTTCAAGGCGTCGCGAACAAGGCTGTCCACAGGAGTACATAGAGGCATATCGCCTCCGTTATTGCGAATGGACAGAGCTGTTGCGGCATCACTGTACTCCATCAGATTCTTATCCATGCCTCCGGCCCGGATTCATCAAGATCAAGGCAACCGCTGTTGTCGTTGTCTGTCACAGAATCGCTTAGACTGCTGACCGGACGCATCAAAATAAACTCGCCGGTTATGGAAAAGGGGGCGGGCAGCAGGCCGGTAACGGTTTCGTTGTATTCCCCGGTGATGCTGTTACCCTGGTTGCCGACCACAGCATTATTGAAAAAGATTTGCCGGTTAACGGTTTTGCCGCCAGCCTGATCAGAAAACGGGGTTGTTCGGAGCTGGAAGGTATCCGGGCCGACTGTACCCTCAAGCCGAGGCCCGACCTCTTGAGCATCTACCAAAGGCGGAATCACCGGAAAAAGCATGGTCTTTTCCAGGATGATATAGCTGGTGTCGTGCAGGACAGCGGTTCCGTTCAGATCCAGCTGCAAGGCCAAATCGACAGGAGGGAGGTCGGCTGGTGCGGTTATGGTCGCTGTGCCGTAAAAGGTGCTGAGTGTACCGGCCAAGCCGATGTTTGTCGATAGGATCAGGATGATTGCAAGGGAGAGTATTTGTTTTTTCATAATATTTCCTGAATGGTGCGCGGGGCGCACCCTACATATTTTCGGGATCATCCGTAGGGTGCGGTTTCCGCACCAAAAAATATTCGGTTTCATCAATAAACCAATCGGTTGCCGATTATGTGCATCTTTACACATGGTGCGCGGGGCGCACCCTACACGTTTTCGGGATCATCCGTAGGGTGCGGTTCCCGCACCGAAAATGGTCATGGTTCACCGTAATCACCATCCTGTTCAGAATGGTGCGCGGGGCGGCACCCTACATGTTTTCGAGACCATCCCGTAGGGTGCGGTTCCCGCACCAAAAATGGTCAAGGTTCACCGTAATCACCATCTTGTTCAGCAGAAGCAGCGGCCCAGTTAGCGGGGTAAATTCCCGCCGCAACATAGCGATGAAAGGTTGACCACGGCCATTGGCCAGCCGTGCGGGCATGACCGTGTTTCACCGGGTTATAATGAATGTAGTCAAGATGCCGTGCATAATCCCTTTCGTTTTGTATTTGATGCTCCCAGAAACGCCGTTGCCAGAGCGTGGATTCGTTCCTTTTTTGCATGGATGCGCTCATCAGCTCCTGTCGGTGCAGGGTATCAGCGCATTGTTGGGTAACAGCGCGTTTGATCATCGACCAGCGCACCCCGAATGCGGCGTCATCCGGCGGGAGTGTCCACATACAGTGCAGATGATCCGGCAGCAGCACCCAGCCGTCAATGCGGAAGGGATGGGTCACCCGCGTGGTGTCAATCGCCTGCCGAAGGGCGGTGCGGACATGCTCATCGCAGAGGAATGTCCGGCGTCGAAACGTTACCACGGTAAAAAAATATGTGCCGCCTTTCACATCGGCCCGTCGATAATTCGACATAGTAGGATGCGGCCCCCGCACCAACATCATTCATTTTTTATCATCAACCAACCGTCACCGCCGATTGTATATCCCCACCAAACAAACAATGCATCCCGTAGGGTGCGGTTCCCGCACCGAAAACAATTCGGTTTTATCGACAGCCAACCAATTGCCGATTGTGTGTGTTTTTAAAATACATGGTGCGCGGGGCGCACCCTACACGGCTATTCAGCATTTAATTCAGTGAATATGTCATAGGTGTCCTTTGCTGCCTTTGCGGCTTCATTCCCGCTAGCGGAAATTCCAAATGAAGTTAAGGTATCATCAGCAGTTAGCGTGTGTCCAGGAACTGCTTCAGCCATATCTAATGCCTGTTGCATCATAGGTGACTTTTGCCCATGCTCACCAGGTGCTAATAATTCGTTTCTATGTATTAGTGCATCTATTTCATCATGTGTTTCTACGTATTCCTTATTTTGATCAATCATATCAGCACTCTCTTTGAATTCTTCAACTATATTCAAAATAACTACGACTACTGCGACTGCACCTATTACAGGTATAAGCCATTCTCCGTCAGGATCAATGAATATTAATGGATTAGAGTTGGTGTAATTGTAATTAGACGCCAACATTAAATTATTTTTATATTGATCTGTTAACTTGTTGTCATGGATATTTATATATGTATCTAGCTCCTCTTGTGATGCCTCTATCAACGGATCAACACTAACAAACCGTCCAACAACCGAATCATAATACCGAGCCTCAAAATAATGCAGCCCGGTCTCACCATCCAGCTCCTTCCCAGTAAACCGGTATTCACTATCCACACTTCCAGTCTGAGCCCGATCCGCCCCATAGGGATAAAACACCGATTCCTCAACCACAGCACCGTCCGCATCCGTCACCACGCTAGGGCTACCAAGATGATCAGGCAGGTAAAACAGCACTTCCCCCTCCGCTCCTTCGCCAAGATCACCCAGTTCATGCAGGGCCTGAGCAATAGTTGCAAAAGAAAGCAGCTCAGAATCGCTTTCCAGGTGCTCCAGATAAATCCGCAGGGCATCGGCAACCTCTTCCGTTTCCAGCGCAGCACTGTCTTTGCCCTGTGCCCGAATCTCCTCCAGGGAAATCCGCCCGTCTGCCGGGGCTGTATCAAAATCACCAGCCCGAAGCGGCACGGCACGGGTCGCAAGCACATCCGGGTCAAAGGGAACTGATACCCTGGCAACCAGCCGATTACCGGCATAGATCCGTTTGATCAGGCGGTCGCTGCGCAGCTCAGTATACTTATCTGGATACAGCGTTGTTTCGGTATCCCCCCCTGTCCTGACCTGCTTACTCAGGCGTTGTCCGCCGGAATCATACAGGTATTCGGTTACAGGCCCGCTGTTCTGCTGTTCCGTGCGCACCATGCGGTTATATTGATCAAAGACCGTGCTAAATTCAGGCTCCTTGGCAGACAGGTTGCCGTTGGCATCATAGCGATAGATCAACCCTGCATCAGGCACGCTGGTGGGCGCATGGGGGCCAGCTCCGTTTTCCCCGTGCCGGATTTCCCCGATATCGGACTTATAGATCATATTGCCGATACTGGAATAGGCATAGGTTCGGGTCCAGTCCGGGGCAGTGGCTGATGTTAGTCGGTAAAGGTCATCGTACACAAAAGAACGACTTCGATCTTCGGGCGTTTTTGCGCTTCGTTGATCTGTCATCACCGTGATATTGCCCACCCCGTCATAGTCAAAACGGAGATCCTGCAAAACGGGGTCGGAGCCTACTTGGCCCCGTCGATGTTTAAGGCGCAACCGCTCGTCATACTCAGACAGGCTTGCTATGCCGTTGGTGTACATAAAATCGGTGATCGCTCCCGCTGCATTATAGGTGATACTGTCCACAAAGCCGGGTAGAGCAGTCAGGCGATTGCCCCGGTCATAGACATGGCGCAGGGTGAAGCCGTCCGGCCAGGTCTGTTCAACAAGCCGATCCATGCTGTCATAGGCCATGCGGCTGATAAAGGTACGGCCTCCCAGGGCACGTTTTTTGGCGGTCATATTGCCGCGTTGATCATAGGAAAAACAGACCGTGCCTGCCTGATCCTCAATCCAGGCGATCTTACCCAAGGTATTTTCCAGGTCCGGGCAGTCAAGAGAAAAATCCTCATCATAATGATAACGGACTATCTCCTGTCCCTGGAAAACCTCGGTCAGTATGCGGTTGGCCGCATCATAGGTGTAGATGATCTCCTGATTTTCAGCATCCAGGGTACTGGTGAGATTTCCACCCGGATCATAGCCATAAAACATCTCGTGCTTGTCCGGGTCGTTCATATACAGCTTACGACCCAGCCCGTCAAAGGTCATGGTCTTGCTGTTCTGTTCGTTATCTTCAATGTTGATCAGGTTGTTGAGGCCGTCATAGCCGTATCGGGTCACATAGATTTCTGTCCCGTTCTGCTCTTCCACCCGGATCAACCGTTCAAGACCGTCGGAGAAAAAACGGGTGGGAGTGTTCGCATGCAGGCCGCCGGTTGCCATGTCCTCTTCATCGTATTCGATCCGGCTCAGGGGCGCGAATTCGGTTCTGCGGATTGTGCTGTCCGGGTTCACCTGCTCCCTGACCCGTGCCTTGGCATCATAGAAAAGATGGGTCAAGGGCTTGCTCGGATCAGGCGCTTCATAGGCTGCTGTGCTGCTGAAATAGGGTTGCCATTGCTGATTCGGTTGGCGACGAAGATTGAAGTCTACAGCATTGCTCACAATCCAGCGTCCCTTGTCATCCTCGGACCGGGTCTGGAGCTTGCGGCCTAAACCGTCGTAATAGGTTATGCTGTCGTAGGTTGCTGTACTGCCTGCCTGCTCCCGGAGACTGGTGCGCACAGCACTGAGCGGATTGCCGACCTGATAGGCAAAGCTCTGGGTGGGCAGAGCCAGGGTATCGCCGGGCCTGATAATGGCAGTCAGGCGACCCAGCGGGTCATAGTCATATTGCGTGACCTGCTGATTAAAATCTCTATGCTCCGTAATTACCCCCAGGCCGGTGTCATATTCCGCTTCCATGAGCAGATTGAGGCCGCAGATGGATTCCTGAATCGGAAAGGTGTGAAACTGCGCATCATAGTAGATGTTACGGCATTTTTCATTGGCATCCGTGATCAGGATGATATTGCCGTAGTTGTCATACTCATTCCTGAGCAACGGGATAAAGGCGGTCCCGTCAGGCGAGCCTTCTTCCCGGAGGAGGTTGCCTTTTTCGTCATAGAAAAAGCGTTTCCGGGCAATAAAGGAGCCGTCCAGGGCTATGCTGCTCACCTCTTTGGGCAAATTGATCAGCCAAGCATCTGTATCAATATCATAGGCTGTGTCCGTCAGGATTTCATCCCCACCTGCGGCCCGGTCTGTGCCTTCGATAATGCCGTACTGATACTCCTTGGTGGTGTTGCCGTAGATATCCTTTTCAATTTCCTGATACAGGCTGACCGGCACGGTCCCGCTCTCATAGATAGTGCTCGTTGTGGCGGAAATATAGGAAAAACGAACCTGCTCGTTGTTCAGGCCGACAGCTATTTCTCGTGTGTCCAGCTCGTTGTCGGCTGTTTCAAAGAGCCCGACCGGCGGACTGACTGTGCCGTTTTCCTCTAGCTTGCCGAAGAAAGGACCAGCCCCTTGCGGCTTTCTTCGCTGTCGCCCACGTCAAAGGTGAAGAGGTTTTTCAAGGTCGGAGCCTTGAGGGAGCCGAATTCCAGCTTGCGCACTGCGCCGAAGCCGCGAAATTCTTTTTCCTCTCCATCGTAATACCCATCTCGGTAATGATATTCGGTCCGGTATTCCTGACCACTGTGCAGATCCCGCACTGTCACTCCGGCCACCACCTGGACTGGAAAAGGCAGGGTGGTGGTCCAGGGTTCTCCCCTGTCCCGATCAGCAAGATAATCTTCAGTGGAAGAACAATAGTTGATCTCGGTTTCCATACCCAGCCCGTTGCTGATTTTACTGAGCAGGTTGGGATGAATGCCGGAGTTGAAGTCCACATAGGCAAAACGGTCTGTTGCCTGATCATCCGTGATCAGCAGATCGGTGAAACCGTCGCCATTCATATCCGCGAAACGGTGGCGGGAATGGGAGGTGTAGGCCGGAGTGCCGGTATAGGTGATAGGATCTTCAAAGCCGCCCCGTGCATTATTGAACCAGACCTTTACGCTGCCATTACTCACTAAAATCACATCAGCCAGCCCATTCCGATCTATATCACTGATTTCAACCTGTTCTGCCAGTTGACCCAGCCCAGCTGGAGCATTGCTCATGATCACCTGGCTGTCAAATTCACCGTTGCCCATACTGGGGAAATAGGAGAGATGACCATCCAAAAGGTAGACCAGATCCTGCATCCGGTCGCCGTTCATATCACTGATCTTGGTGGAAGATGCAGCAAAAGAAAGATAATTGCCATCAGGCAACCAGGTTTGGAAATCAAAGCTGTTGTTCCAGACGTTATCCGAGCGGTTAAGCCAAACCGCGTAAGAACTTCCCCGGTCCATGAGTACATCAATGAGCTTGTCGTTATTGACATCCAGCAGTCGGATTTCCTGGCTCTCAAAGCTGAAGCCCGGATTGGGGCTGCATGGCTGCCAGTCAGCTGACTCCCATTTCATGGCTCCGGTATTTTTATAGAAACCAAAGTTGAAACTGTTTTTGATAAACAAGTCAGAGCGACCATCGCCGTTCATATCCGACATCATGACCCCGTTTGTGCTCAGAGTGTAGGCCGGAGAATTGTCCGGGACTGTCCGGGTTGGATTCCAGTTCCCTTTTCCCCCATTGATATAAAAACGATGTTCTCCTGAATAGGCATCTGTATGCACCATATCCGGCAGGGCATCGCCGTTAATATCAACAAGATCAGTATCCAAATTTTCTAAGGTGGTGTTAAAAGGCGGTGGATTGCTCATGACCACGGTCTGTTGATTGGCATGGTCGTAGACAGAATACGCAAAGGAAAGTGGCGGTAGAGCAGTGACGCTGTCTGTACCGAACTGGGTTACAGAAGCAAGCAGGGAGAGAAAGCTGCTCTGGTGATAGTTCAAGCGATAGGAACGCACCAAAGCACTAGCTGAACGCACTTCTACCTTTTGCAGGCGTCGTGCCTGAACCACCTTGCTGCGGCTGATATAGTTGGTCAACACGTCAGGCCGGTCTTCATAAAGCAGACGCACGGCCTTATACAGGGTCGGTGACATCATGGAATAGCGGATCTCGCTGAGATAAATCATTCCCTGATCGTGTTCATACAGATACTCGATTCCATTTCCGTTGGTGTCCACTTCCCGTTGCAGAAACCAGGCAAAGACACCACGGGCGTTCTGCTGACGGCTGTTTTCTTCTGTACCGAAAAAAAGTCTGGTGCCGTCAGGACGCCATGCCTCCCAGCCGTCCGCTGTTTTTTTATAACGGATAAAGCTACCTTCTATTTTTTGGCGATACATGCTGTCTGGCAGGGGCACCAGTTCACCACCGTTGCTGACAAGAAAGGTATCGTTATTCGTATACTCAGGCAGCCCTTTGTCGGTTTGGCGTTGGATGTATTCTATATTCAGGTTCCAGCCTAGGCCGACCGGAGTATTGCCGTAGCCGCTGTTATAGGTCAGTCGCAGGGCGGGCGTATGCCCGGCAACACCAGGCGAAAGGGTGAACGCAACGCCGAAAGGAGCACTTCCGGTGTTCAGTTCCGGCTCGAATGATTCCCCCAGTCCTTCAATGGAGCCCGGCCCGGAGGGTAGAGATATGACCTGAGGAGATACCCCGGATTTGTCCTGGCTTGCTGTGCCAAGGAAAGGGAGTAGCAGGATCAATAACGAAACCAGAACAGCATATCGGGATGTTTTTATTCGCATAATCAGGCGTTGGGCACGGTTTTCGTATCAAATGTAGGGTGCGGCCTCCGCACCAAAACGAATTATTACAGCAGTGTAGGGTGCAGTTCCCGCACCAAAAACGAGCAATAATCGTAATCGGATTGGTGCGCGGGGCGCACCCTACGCTTCTCTGCATCAAAATAATCGGTTACGGCAGGGTCATAGCCATTGTATCCATAAAAAAGGTGATATCCGTCACCTGATCCCAATCAATATCGACTCCAGAGCTGAAATCTTCGATCACGATTTCCCAAGATGAAGAGGCTAAGCTCCTGCCTTTGAAGCTATTGGACCACTGATTCATGTTCACGTCGCGGGGATCCGTATAGACAAAGGCATCAAAGGAGCCTGTGGTCACCACGCTGCTGTCCGTGCCGATAGACTGCATGTTCAGATACTTGCTAACAGGAACATATTCAAGAACTTCTTTGTTTTCATTCCAAAAAGTCTGGCTGCCGGTTAGCTTGAGGGTCACATAAGGCTCAAGGTCGGCTGGTTGGAGTGTTGTAATTTTAACGGCAATACCTTTAGCCTCAACCGGATCACAGGGCGGCGAGGCAGTTCCCCACCATATTTTGACGTTATATTTGCTATAACGGGCAATGCCTTCATCAGCAAGGGAGATGGAAAAGGGAAAGCTAAGATCATTGCTGTCTGCATCGATTTTATCAGCCAAAAATGCCTGCACTCTTTCCCGGCGCAGCTGTTCTTTTGCCGAATTAGTCAATGCTCCGAGTGATTCAAGATAATCATCAGTTAGGCCGAGGATATCCTTGGCCAAAGAAATACGATACAGGCGCTCACTGACAGCACCCCATGCACAGCCAGTATCGTAATTGCTCAGGTCATTGAGAAAGACATCAAGGTCATGAGGGGTCTGAATCCGGTATAAGTCGTTGATATCCAGGCTCTGGCCGCCATCAAGGGAAATGTTTTCCAGCGGGGTAAGGTATTTGTACTCCAGGGCCTTAGCTGCCAGGTAGCTGCGCAGTAGAGCCGTGTTCAGGTCACGGGCAAAGTTGAGGGCCGCTTCGGAACGCAGGATGCGGGTTTCCACTACTTTATCTCGGATCTGGCTGTCATTGTAAGTGTAATATTCTTCTGCGGTCTTGGCTAGATATACAAGGTTATCCCGCTCCACTAGGGCGGTGTCAAAATCTTGGGCTGTGGAATTGTACATCTCTATTGCTAAATCGAGATCAATGTCCACCTCTGCGGCCTGATGCAGCAGGTGCATAAGGGCAACCTCATGTTCGGTTTCCATATGTACGATTTTATAGTTTGACAGAATTTCGAGGGTTTTTTTCTCTTTTTCGCTACTAAACTGGGTAGGTTCATCAACAAGATTATAGCTCGTTATGTATCTTTTGGTCTTTTCACCATTTTCTCTGGTGTTTTGTTTTGTCTTGGTTTTTGCATCTTTCATCTTGACAACATATTCATCCAATGCCTGGGATTGTTGTGTAAAGGTTATATGCTCAAGACGTAACAGGTTGTTGAACCGTTTATTTTCCATCTCAATTTTGGCATAGATGTTTTCTTTACGCAATTCCACGGAATCAATACGAAGCTGCGCATCCCGCAACCGGCTGTACTTGGCCCCAAGTACCCCACTGGTCTTGCTTGACACACAGGAGGGAAAATTAGCATCATCTGGATCACAGTCATGTAACTCATTGCCAGCAATTGCAAAGGAATTAAAGCTGCTGTTAAGCGGCAGACCGGTCAGGGAGGCCAGCTTTTCCCGGTACATATTGGTTGCCAGACTGTTATGGGTCGCCCGGAGCTGTTCAACGATATGATCAAAATCTCGTTTTTCAGCTTCAAAGGCTCCATAGCTGGAGGTGGCAGTTGTATAGGAGGCCCGTGCATTGGGGTAGAGAACCTCGGTGAAATCCTGCATGGGCACATAACGGTCATCAAAACCAAGCGGATTCAGGCCGCGAGTGTAAATAGCCGCCTGATTTTGCAGAGACTGCAAAGCGTTGTGTAAGCGGTCACCACCGTAGGCGAGAAAATTCGCTCCTTCTCTCTGGCCCAATGCCGCTGTCAGGAGATAGGTATTGGTATAGGCGGGCCGGAGAACATCAGCTGCTTGGGCACGGGCATCGTCCGCACTGCCTGGAGCCATATCACGAACCAGGATCTTGGCGGTTTGTTCCCGTTGGGCCGTGCTCAAACGTTCCACAGCAAGATGAAAGAGATTGAACAGAGTGGCGTCGAAATAATCCGATACATATAGAGCCGTGCCCACTGCTGGACTGAAGCCATTGATAAAGACGTTGACCGCGCTGTCGTAGCAAAGCCGAGCTTTGATCAGCAGCATAATTTGTTCATCAATTTTTTCCTCCAGACCAAGGGTATCGGAGGAGAATCGCCATTCCAGAGCATCAATGAGGAACTCATCACCGAGCATCAGATAGATGGAGGACAAGTTTTTGATCGCATCCCGGAGATTTGTTTCTGCATCCGGGTAGCCGATATATAGCTCATAGGCAAAGGTCGCAATGGCTGTGCGCAGACTTTCTTCCAGATCATTGCTCAAGGTGAAGGAATCAGGCCAACCGTCCTGGTCGGTATCAAGAAAAGCAATGAATCCCTCATCCTCGTAGTTCAGGGTCGGGTCAAGGAGCATCCTGCCCTGCGGCGTGTCTGTACCCGGTGTACTGCCGAGCAGGAGTAAACTGTCACGATAATCGATGCCATTATTCAGGGCCGTAACAGCAAGGTGATGCCAGTAATCGGTGCTCGCTTCCTGTTTCCACGGAAACATGCTGGTGGTTTGCAAGGTATAGGAAGAGGAGGAGGCCGTGCCGCCAACCGTCCCCATGTCGCCGTGGATCAGGGTGTGGGATTCAGCAGCAGGGGCAGTAAACAGCAAGCAGCAAAGGAAGAGAACAAGCGACAGATGTGCAACGAAAGAACGTTTGAACATGGGTTCAGGCCTGATTATAATTTCATGATGTAGGATGCGATTTCCGCATCAAAAATAATTCAGTTGTTGAGTGCGTATGTCCAGGAAATGGTGCATGGAACGCACCCTACTGGCTAATTATAATTTCATGATGTAGGCGAGTGCATAGTACGGAGGACGGTTTTCCTGTATACTGAGTTTGCTATTTGTTCCGGGGGATTGGTTTCCGGTTTTACCTCCGTGAGAATGCGAGTTAACAGTGTGGGAGTGACCTCCGGCTTTTATGGTGTTGAACTGTAAGTGGTGACCATGGCTTTCGCTGCCGACATCCTTGCTGCCGTCATCTGCACCATCGGTTGTGTCTCCAATCTGGCTGTATACATCAACATCAATACGATGTTCGTGGTCTCCAGGGTTGCTGGTGCCTGGAGCATCTCCAGTAATACTGTGGTTGTGCGAATTTACGGTATGGCTGTGTGTCAGATTATTGGATGCAGTCCCACCTGTATTGCCCACCGAATACCCGCTTCCTGTACCGACAATAAATTTCCCCTGCAGATTCGGTGTTCCCTGCGTGCCGTTGCACAAAGCCCAGCCTTCTGGAATATTACTTATCGACCCGCTCCACATCACAATCACCCCGGAAGGCACTCCGCCAAGAAAGGACTGAAAGGCATAGGCCACGCTGGTCAGCTGCTGCCGGGGTGCCAGCTCCGGTTCAGTGCCCACTTTTATTCCGATAAAGGTGGTTCCGGTGAAATCCTTGGGATCAAGCGGGTTGCCTGAGCCAGACCCGAGGGTCACGGAAAAACGCCCGCTACCGTCAAAAGTAACGTTCTGCGTTTCCTGCCAAAATCGGGTACTGCCGTCTCTATACAAGCTGAAGGTAATATCATGAGGGCCGGTTACCGGCTGGCCCGCGTTATCAGATAACATGCCCTGATAATTCAAGGTCGATGGAACAGCAGCGCATCCGTATTCGGCAGGCACGACAAAAAACAGTAGCGTCAGCAGCAAGCAGAGTGCAGTTATTAAAGTTCGCATATTTTCTCCTTTTGGTGCAGCAGTCTTCGTAGGATGCAATTTCCGCATCAAAAATAATTCGGTTGTTGAATGCAGATGTCCAGTAAGTGGTGCGTGGAACGCACCCTACTGGGCTGGGCTGTTTATTATCATTAGTGTTTGATGATAAAATTCGTTGCGAGTCCAGGGTTCATAATTGATTGTGCAGTGTTTCCAGCACTTCCTGTGTTTCCTGTTCCGCCGGAGCCTGTGTTACCTGTTCCGCTAAAACCTGTGTTTCCTGTTCCGCCACCGCTTGTTGTTGTTGGACTTTGTGACCCCTGCATGGTCAGACCACCATAATCACCACCATGCTCCAGACCGCCACCGCTTTCACTCCAGGAGGTTCCGTTGTTCACTCGTGATACATAATGTTCATGTACAAAACTATGTGTATGATTTGGGCCGCTATGTCTATGATTTGGACCAGCATGTGTATGACTTGGGCCGCTATGCCTATGAGATAAGTTGACAGTTGCACTGCCAATTTTATCGCCTAACTTATATGTAGATCCAGCACCGAACGATGTTCTGTTTCTCTTGTCCGGCAAGTTGAAAGTTGTTGAACCGTCTCCGGCACCGTATGTTGTGCCGATTATAGCAAAGAGAGCAGAGTATGTCGTTCGAGATACTTTACCGCCTCGACACAACAAAAAACCATCTGGAGCTGTCGATCCCGCATATTCCAAAATCGTGCCTACAGGTACCCCACCAAGAAAGGACTGAAAGGCATAAGCCACACTGGTCAGCTGCTGCCGAGGAGCCAGCTCTGGTTCACTGCCTACCTGAATTCCGATAAAAGTGGTTCCGGTGAAATCCTTGGGGTCAAGCGGATTGCCTGAATCGCCTCCGAGGGTCACGGAAAAACGCCCGCTGCCGTCAAAGGTAACATTCTTTGTCTCCTGCCAGAACCGAGTGCCGCCGTCTCCGTACAAGCTGAAGGTAATATCATGGGTGCCGGTTAGCGGCTGACCCGTATTACTGGACAGCATGCCCTGATAGTTCAAGGTCGAAGGGACTGCTGCGTGTGCGTATTCGGCAGGCGCAGCAAAAAACAGCAGCGTCAGCAACGTACAGAATGCAGTTATTAAAGTTCGCATATTTTCTCCTTTTGGTGCAGCAGTCTTCGTAGGATGCAGCTTCCGCATCAAAAATAATTCGGTTGTCAATTGCATACGCACAAGAAACGGTGCGTGGAACGCACCCTACCGCTCACTGACTGATTGTAAAACAAAACGAGCAACCGTCAGCTTTAACTCGACAGCGTTATATTTTTTTAAGATGGAAAAGAAACGACAGGTATCAGCCTGACGATACGATGGAAGGATGTACCCCTGAGCGGGTACTTGTTTTATGGAACTCATAACACACTTCCTCGGCATTCAAAAAGTTCAGAAATAAAAAGCAGGCAACCCGGCGGTCTTCTTCGAGATCCGTGGCTTTCCGACACCGCCTCACGACGGCTGTGGCTTTTCAGTTTTCCGGTTCTGTCCCAGAAAGTGAAGGCACCTGCTCAGTAAACAAGCATTGCCATTTATTATGGAAAATAAATAATAAACCTCACTACTCGTGTTTGTCAAGTATTTTTCACAAAGGATTTATCACCTTATCGCCCATCGCACCTGCTTGTAATCAGCCGTGCTCCGCAGGCGGGGGGGCCGCATAGATGGTCAGCTTAAGCTCGGCATCGTCAAGAAGCCGGTATTCCGGCCTGACACCGGAAAGTTGCTCGCTCTCTATGATAATGATAGGGACGCCTTCTCCGCGTTTATCCATAATAGAACTCCGTTGGCTCCCTATGGCATTGAAATTCATCGGACAGCGGGCGAGCAGAGAGGTCAGTAACTCATTACGGGCAGACTGCCGTTCCGAGAGACTGTCAATGGTCATGGTATTGGGAATGGTCCCCGGAGAAAAGATCTCAAGACGGTCGGCAAAAAGATGGAGGCGAATTTTTGATCCATAAACCGAGTAATCACGGTGGGCAACCGCGTTGACCATAGCCTCAAAAACAGCGTTCAGAGAAAACTGCGGTGTGTCGATCCTATTCGGGGCCTTGATAGCATAAACACGCATATTACGCTCAACAAACTGACAGGCTTCCCGGATCTGAATATCCAAGGGGCCGCTGATATCCTTAGCATCAAGCTGATATCCGCCGTTTCTCTCTATACCGCGATAACAGACTGCCTGAATAAAGGCACCGGGCATAAAGGCATCCGGTGTCTCGCAGGCCATTAAAACACCGCTGACTGTCGGACAGAGAACATCGTTGTCTCCTGGCGCGATCAATTTCATCTTGAGCAGAAATTCCTGATCATCATGAGGAGAGATAACCGTCCTGAAGCGGTTCCACAAGGTTGGACTTAATTCATCAAGCCACGCCCCTGGTACGACCTGTTCGTCAAAGCGTATCAGACGGGCTTGGCTGCGCTGCTGAAAAAGACGTGCTAACATATCCGGCTTCATCTGCCGCTTGGAACTGCCGATACGACGAAAATAGCCGCCCGGACTTTGATGAACAAACAGACTCCTTGGAACATCAACGCGAATGATTATTTTCTCTTCTTCTTTCTGAACAGGCAGTGAAAGCTTGCGGATAAGGCAATCCAAAGGAGGCTCAATAAGATCGTTACAGATGGCTCGCAGCCAATCTTCGACAAGATCAAGTTTTTCGGATGGAATACCCTCAATCTCCCGAGTCCTGTCATCAATACCCAGTAAAATAACTCCAGCATGGGTATTGGCCATTGCGGCAAGTTCATCGGCCATCCCGTTACGATGTGGGCCGCTGATTTTATCATTCTTGAAGGAGATATTCTTCAGCTCAAGAATTGAGTCCTCACCTAAGGCTATCTGTTTGAGCAGGTCTGATATGTTTTCCAGCATTGTTTTTCCTTTCTTCGACTCTCCTCACACAGGTCACAACCGAGCTGCACTAAGGACAGGCAATTATCATGGTGAGATCAGCTCGCCACAGGCACAAAAATCTCCATCCCCATGAGCGGCCAGATAACGGCCACTGCCAGCCAGACCACCAACATCAACAGGATACTGGCCGGAATTCCCCACAAGAAGAACTCCCCAGTACTGAATTGCCTGGAGTTATAGGCGATGGCATTGGGAGCAGCACCGACCAGCAGGAGAAAAGGCATCCCGGCGACCACAAGGGAAGAAAAGAGAATGACTTCGCCGCTGACTCCGAGATAAGGGGCAATAACCAGGGCCACGGGCAGGGAAATGGCAATGGCAGCCACGTTCATAATGAAGTTGGTCATCATCATAACAAAGAAAGCCATGCCGAGAATGAAGACCAGAGGCGGAGAATTCTGAAAGAGGACCAGCCAATTGACGGCCAGCCACCGCGCTGCTCCGGTCTCCCAGAGACAGAAACCGATGGACATGGCTCCGGCAAAAAGCAGGATAATATTCCAAGGCACCTCTTCAAGATCATCAATTGCAAGGATATTGAAGAGGAAAAAAGAAACCGTCGAGCAGAGCAGGATACCGGTTTTATGGATATCAGCCAAGGCGGGAATGAAATTCTTCAGCGCGATGATCAGGATCGTTCCGAACACGATCCCAGCGGTGAGAAGCTCCTTCTGACTCCAGCGACCCAAGTCCTTGTACATCCTGCTCGCCTTTTCCTTCAGGCCGGGAATCCGGGCATGTTCCGGCTTGAAAAAGAGGAGAAAAAAGCCCCAGAGCAGAAAAATCATGAGCCAGCCAATGGGGAACATATACCAACTCAATTCAAAAAAGCTGATATCCACCTTCATGATGTCCTTATAAAAACCCAGGGCCACCGCCCCTCTGGCCGCGCCCAGCAGGGTAATGATACTGCCTGCACCTGCCACATAGGCCATGCCGATGAACAGGCCTTTACCAAAGCGGGTCGGTCCCTCCTCATCAGCATAGAGGGAATGAATGGCCATGAGTAGGGGAAACATGGTGGCAGCCACTGCGGTATGGGCCATGAAATGGGTGAGCACGCCGGTCATGGCAAAGCAGCCCAGGTAGATCATGCTGGTTCGCTCCCCGACAATGGAGAGCATCTTGTAGGCCATCCGCCGAGTCAGACCGGTCTTGGTAAACACCATGCCAATCATGATGGAGCCGAAGATAAAAAGCACAGAAGGGTCCATAAAATCCCGAAATGCGGTTCCAGGATCACGGATCATGAACAGGGCTTGCAGGACGCCGATGGTCAGACTGGTCACACCGATGGGCACCACTTCAAACACCCACCAGGTTGCAGCCAGCAGAAAAATAGCCAAGGCACCCTTGCCCTCTCGGGTTAAGATGAAATGCGCTCCGGTCGGATCAATGGCATCTGGCCAAGGCGGGAAGAAGTACACAAGAACAAAAAGGCCGATCCCGGTGAAGATAAAGAGCAATCGTTTCCAATCAAAGCGCTTTTTCTCCCCGGAAAAAGCGAGTACCTGAGGGCCTGAAGACTGCATCGTATCTTTCCGTCGTGTTGTTATTTCTTTTGTTACTTCTCTTCCTGTTTTCTCAAAAAAATCTCAATCCTGCGGCAGCGTACACCAGGTATTGCACATGGCGTGAAAAAGTTCTTCAAAACGAAGGAGACCAATGACCACCCTGTTGTCGATCACCGGAACACACGAGGTATTATGGCGGTGCAACACCACAATCGCCTCCAGAATATGGGTGTCCGCCGATAAAGTAAAATCAACAGGACGCATCAGGGAGCGAACTGATCGGGTCCGATTACCCCCGCACTCGGCAAGCGCGTGATCTTCATAAAGACAGGTCAGGTGCGGATCCTCTATATTGCTCCAGGAAGACGTACTCCCCCCTCTCCTCATACCTAACAGGCTAGGCACCAAACCGCGCAGGATGTCGGTCCGTGAAAGCCTGCCCACCAGATTATTTTGTTGATCAAGCACAAGCAGGAGGTGAAGATCAACAGGATCTTCCGGGGACGGGCTTAGGGCGAACAGATCTATGGCATCACCTAAGGTCTGATGATCGTACAGCCGGGGACACCGTTCAAGAGGAATAACCATCTCTCGTATATCTTTTGCTTGCTCCGACATATCCGCTCTCCCTCATAAAAAAATTCTCTGATATTCCCCTCATTGTTCCCTGATGCTACCAGCTTTTTCGCTTAAGAATATCCTGCATCTCAGCATCCGCTTTCCGATGCACGGCTGTCAGATGAGCTTTCTTTGCTGTCTTGATCTTTTCCAGCAGCTCATCAATGTCCACAGGCTTCTGTAAAAAATCACCGGCACCCTGCTTCATGGCCTCAATACCACCAGCTACCGTGGCATGCCCGGTCAACATCAGCACTTCAAGATCCGGCCTCCTGGCCTTAATCTGTTTCAGCGTTTCAATACCGTCAATGCCTGGCATGGAAAGGTCAATGACAGCAACATCAAAAACCCGCTTGTCCACTAAGGCCACTGCCTCCTCGCCGCAGGTGACAGCAGCAACCTTCATCCCTCTCGTTTCAAGACGACGAGCAAGCAGCCGGCCAAACTCCTCTTCGTCATCAACAAGGAGTATTTTTGTCGCCAGATGCCTATCCATGCTGTTTCCTCTCCTGAATTACGATTTTGTTTTCCACTATTTTCTCCACCGTTTTTCTTTGCCACCTTTCTCCTGCTTCTCTCCCCCTAAGCCAGCTGCCTCTGCGCGACTTCCTTCTCGGCAATCTCCCGCGCCTTTCTATCTGCTGCTAAGATAGCATCCAGATCCAAGTCATCACCAGGGGCAAAACAATCCAAGGTCGAAGCAACAATGGCGGTGATATCTGTAAAACCGATCTGTTCATCAAGAAAGGCAGCAACAGCAATCTCATTGGCCGCATTGAGCACTGCCGGTTTTACCCCGCCCTCTTCCATTACTCTGAAGGCAAGCCCAAGAGCCGGAAAACGATCATAATCCGGTTTTTCAAAACTGAGCTTACCGCACTCGGAAAGACTGAGACGGGAAAGATTGAGGGGAATTCGTTCTGGGTAGGACAGAGCATAGGCAATGGGAATACGCATATCCGGAATGCCCAGCTGGGCCATCACAGAGCCGTCAATATACTCCACCAGAGAATGAACAATGGACTCCGGGTGGACAACCACCCGAATTTTCTCCACCGGCACATCAAAGAGCCAGCAGGCCTCTATGACTTCCAGGCCCTTATTCATCATTGTTGCCGAATCAATGGATATCTTGCGTCCCATATCCCAGTTGGGATGGGCCAAGGCCTGATCCGGGGTGACCCGGCGCAATCCCTCTTTATCCAAGGCACGAAAGGGACCACCTGATGCGGTCAGGATAATCATGCCCACATCATCGCGACGTCCGGCCTCCAAGGCCTGAAAAATAGCTGAATGCTCGGAATCTATGGGGAGCAGGGAGACCTTATGCTCTCGTGCTGCTTGCATGACCAGCCGCCCAGCCATGACCAGGGTTTCCTTATTGGCCAGCCCGATATCCTTACCCTCAGCGATTGCCGCCAAGGTGGGCAGGAGCCCCACCGCACCGACCACGGCAGAGACAAGCATCTCTGCTGCCGGGACAGTGGCTACCTTCTGATTTCCCTCTTCTCCCCAAAAAACCTTACCTCGGTACTCCTCCGGCAACAGAGTAATGAGCTGCGAGGCCAAGGCCTGATCAGCAACCGAGATACACTCGGGCTGAAACTCCTGCACCTGGTCTGCAAGTTCTGCAATATTCCTCCCTGCGGAGAGTCCGACAATTCGAAAACGATCTGGAAAGGAACGCACCACATTGAGGACATTTTTACCAATGGAACCGGTGGAACCGAGCAGGGAGAGGGATTTAAAGGCTTTCATCGGAGAACTCCAGAAGTAAGCAGCAGGTAAAGAAGAGGAGCAGTCAGGAGCAGACTATCTATCCGATCTAGCAGGCCGCCGTGCCCGCCCAGCAGGGTGCCGGAATCTTTGATCCCAGTACCGCGCTTAATAATGGACTCAGCCAAATCACCGGCAATGCCCACCACGGCAAGTAAGGCGGCGGCCAGGGCCAGTTGCACCATGCCGACATCAGGCAGGAAAAAAACGCCTATGAGGGTAGCAGCAAGCACCGCAACGAGAACACCCCCGATTGCTCCATTGATTGTCTTGGCAGGACTGATGCTTGGACAAAGCTTCTTTTTGCCGAAAGCTCGACCGCTATAATAGGCACCCGTATCAGACCCGGCAGTAATAGCCGTTAGCACCAATAACCAAGAATTGCCAGCTGGTAGAAATCGAAGCAAAACAAGAAAGGAAGAACAAAGGGCTATGTAAAAAACAGCAAAGCCGGAATGAATCAGAAAGGCTAGGGGGTCGGCAAAACGGGTGTAAAAAAAGATGGTCAGCACGACTAAGCCCAGCAGGGCAAGATAGCTGCCGATGAGCACCTCGGAAGGGCTACCGTCAGCAGAGACCAGGACCGGGATCAGACAGGTCAACACGGACAGGAGCAGTACGCCTGTTCCAGGTGTTTTGTCGATCATACGAAAAAATTCATACAGAGCAATAGCCGTGCCGATGGTGAGAACGCACCAAAAAATAAAAGAAGAGGCCGACAACAGCAATATCCACAACACAACCATGAATATGCCGGGGAGCAGACGTTGCTTCATAACATTGTATATTTATTTTTGTTATCCCGGCCCGATGAACCGGGATCAGGGACAGAAAGAGAAATAATCACGAGGAGGCACAGGTAGTTTCCGCCTGTGCTCCAGTCTTTCCAAAACGTCGCTGACGCCCCGCGTATTCCTCCAAGGCCTCAAGAAATTGGTCCCTACGAAAATCCGGCCATTTAATATCTGTAAAGTACAGCTCTGCATAGGAGAGCTGCCAGAGCAGAAAATTGGAGAGCCGCTGCTCACCGCTGGTCCGGATCAGTAAGTCAGGATCAGGCTGACCTGTGGAATAGAGATGATCGCTGAAGAGATGATCATCAATATCATCAGGTTTTAGCTCACCAGACGCACATTTTCGACTGATCTCCTGAATAGCCCCGATCATTTCGGTTCGGGATCCGTAGCTGAGGCAGAGATTCAAATGCAATCTGGAGCAGTGCTCTGTCTCAGCAATGACCTTGTCGAGCATCTTGCGCACATCATCAGGAAGGCGATCTTTTTGACCGAAACATTGCAGACGAACCCCGTTTTTCTTCATAGTATCCAACTCGGCCTGCAAATAGGTTCTGAGTAAGGTCATGAGACCTTTGACCTCCAAGCCGGGACGCTGCCAATTTTCCGTGGAAAAAGCATACAGGGTCAGATACCTAACCCCAACCTCACGAGCTGTTTCTACCGCTTCACGTACGGAATCAACCCCGGCTTTATGGCCAAAGAGTCGAAGACGATGGCGCTGTTGTGCCCAGCGACCATTCCCGTCCATAATAATAGCCACATGCCTGGGAAGCGGATCCGGGTAATGAGTTTCATCCATAGTCTTCAATGAGGCTAAACCTCCATAACCTCTTTTTCTTTGCCAGCAGCTATATCGTCGATTCGGGTGATGAATTCATCTGTCACCTTCTGCACCTCTTCCTGATAGCGAAACATATCGTCTTCAGAAATTTCCTTGTCGTTCTTTTGTGCTTTAAAGGTATCGTTGGCATCACGTCGATCATTACGCACACCGACCTTGTACTCTTCAGAAATTTTCTTTACCTGCTTGACCAACTCCTTGCGCCGATCTTCGGTCAACTGAGGAATATTCAGCCGGATAACCTTGCCGTCATTGGCTGGTGTCAGGCCGAGATCAGAGGTCATGATCGCCTTTTCCAGCACAGCCAGCATCTGGGGGTCCCAAGGCTGGATTACAATCATTCGACTTTCAGGAACAGTGATCGTCCCTACCTGATCAACAGGCAGGTTGGAACCGTAGGCATTCACTTTAATTCTTTCCAGCAGGCTTCGGGAAGCACGACCGGTTCGGATACTGGTCAGCTCTCGTTTCAGCGCCTCAACCCTTTCCTCCATACTCTCTCTTGCCAGCTCTACAACCTCGTTTGCCATAACATCCTCCGGTGATATATCTTGTCCAATCTTTTATAGGCTACAAACACTCCTGTTGTACGACAACGTTGTGTGAAACCAGGAAGTATAATCAATTTTCATGATTTGCAAAGTTCATTTTTCTCTGTTGGTGTAAAAGAAGGGAGAGGACGCAACTATATCCTGAAAGTATACCGCAGAATAGGTAAAATGGAATGGAAAAGAGAATGCCGCAGGATACGGCTCTATTTTGAAGCCCGGTAGCCCGGTAGCCCGATAGGGTTGGGCAATATTTCGGTTCCTCCCAACCTGTTCTGATTTAAAAGCTGTCACGTTGCCAATGTTGTTCACGTTATTGCCCGTTGCCCACTCTACTGGCTGCCATTTCATTCTGACCGCCGGGGCTGGTTGCGCAATTCCGCAGAAACGGTTATATTTTCCGTATGAAAAACAACACTTGCGGTAGCCCTTGATCGGGCTGTTCCCGGAGGCGACACCATGAAATCATTTCTGAAAAAATATTTTGATCAGGGACGGCAGGAGGGGCATCAAGAAGGGCGGCAGGAAGGAGAAGTCCGACTGCTGCTCCGGCTGCTGCGCAAACGTTTCGGCGATCTGCCCGGCTGGGCCGAGGAGCGGCTGCGCCTCGCTTCTTCCGCGATGCTGGAAACCTGGTCGGAACGGATTCTGACCGCCTCCACTCTGGACGAGGTGTTTTCCGAACAGAACCGATAAGCCCGGTAGGGTGGGCAATGTTTCGGTTCCTCCCGACCTATTTTAATTTAGAAGCTGTCACTTTGCTGACTTTGTTCACGTTATCGCCCGTTGTCTACTCTACTAGCTGATATGCATCAAATTACGACCATGAAAAAAAAACTTTCAGAAAAAGAAGAGAAGGAATTTCAAGAGTGGCTTAAGAGGGATGATGATTCGACCTGTGAAACCTATCACGATTATGCCACCTACGTTCTTCCTGATTTAGATTATAAATATCAACTGATTGCAATAAAAAACTTAGTGGCTGTTCATAAAGATATTTCCGATAAAAATACTCAAGAGATAGAAACTTTAAATGAAGCTATAGAAAAAGTAACAAGAAGGGATTACAAAGAATATTTATTTGGCCAGCGAGGAGAACAGTTATATGTTAATAGTTACGTGAATGCAGCACATAGCATGGCTGCGGTTGGTATGTTGGCTCCTTTTATGGAATCAATTTTCTTTCAATCTTTTCTCGGCATAGAAAAAGGTGAAAACGAATCTTTTTTCCCAGACCTCAATATAGACCTCGTTGAAAACAAATCTTCTAATCTTCATCAGCGGTGGGTGCAAGCTACCCATGAGAAATGGGATTGTCATTTTGTATGGCATAAAAATCGTCGCCAAGAGGATTTAGTTAAAGGTATTTTGCAATTATCTGAGGCGACAGGTCTTAAGGAATTTCTTCCTGAAGATTTGGAGATTACCTTAAAGGTATTATTTGCTTATCGGAACAAAATGTTTCATTTTGGATTAGAATGGCCTTCAGAAGAACGTGAGAAATTCTGGCAACGTATTCAAAATGAAAAATGGCCTTCTAACTGGATAGAAGCAGCAACAAAAAACAATGACGAACATTTGATTATCTATATTTCAGATGCGTTTATAACGCATTGTTTAGATAGTGCCGAAGCAATCATTGATGGTATATCTCGTTTTGTTTTTAAGGCTGCTGAGCAACAACTCAAGCAATATAACAAGCGGGTATCGGAAAACTAGGTAGGGTCCACTTGAGTGCAACGAAAGAGAACAGAGAAAGGAGAGGAGGAATTAGAAAACCGGAACTACCCCGCCCTTGAAGGACGGAGCAGTTTCTTCAACGCAGAGGAGAACTACTGATTCAGCAGCTCACGCAACCGCTTTGAAGGACGGAAAGAAACCATCTTTCGTTTGGTGATCATCATGGACTCACCAGTACGGGGATTACGCCCACGACGGGGAGACTTATCCCGCACGGTCAGGGTGCCGAACTGAACCAGCTTCAGCGATTCTCCGCTTACTAAGGTTTCTTTCATAGAAGCAAAGATCGTATCAACGAGCTCTGCGGAATTACGCTGAGACATCTCAAGTTCTTTGTTAATTGCAACAGCCAGCTCTTTCCGGGTGACGTTGCCCTTTGTTCCGTTGACTTTGTTGCTTGTTTTTTTCTTCGTTTCTTTTTTCATTTACTCTTTTCCTTCCCGATATCGACCGCCGAAGCGAGTCATCAGTGCATTTACTATTTTTTCGTGAAAGCCGTCAACTGTTGCATCGTCCAAAGTTTTTTCATCGGAACGATAGGTAACAGTCAAGGCAACGCTTTTCATACCCTCATCAATGGGCTTACCGCTGTAGACATCAAATATATCTGCATAAACAACATGCTCTTTATTATGAGCTCGTATCTCCTGCAACAGATCTCCGGCAGCCGCGCTTTCCGGCACCAGTAAAGCGATATCACGCTTTACTGACGGATAACGAGACAGGGGCGTAAATGCCTTCTCAATAGTCGGCAACTCCAGCAAGGCATCCAGTTCAAGCTCGACAAAAAAGACATCCTGCTTAATGGAAAATGCCTGGGCTGCCTGTTTACTCAGCTTACCGATCAGGCCCAGTTGGTTTTCGCCATCCATAATACGAAGAGAAAGGCCTGTATCCGCGTAAGTACAGGTACAGGTACACTCTGGGGCAGCTGATGATGAAGCATCACCAGCCCGGTCAACAGCCTGAAAGGTGATATCCCCTGATTTTCCCTGGAAACGCAAGGTCTGCAAAAGACGCTGGACAGCCCCTTTCATATCATAGATATCAGCGTACTCTTCCGAGAAATAGAGAGGAGAAGAGGCCGGGTAACGGGCTCCGCTGACAACCGCGCAGAGCTGATAGCGCTCTCCGGGCTGTTGCTCTGCCGAGCGGTAGGTAAACACCTTCCCGATCTCAAAAAGACGAATATCAGCTTGTTGAAAATTGATATTGCGCCGAATATTTTCCAGGATGCCGGGCAGCAGCATGGTCCGCATCACCGACTGATCCTCTGTCAGAGGATTGAGCAGGCGCACGCATTGTCTTCGGGAATCCTCTTCACCGAGCCCCAGCATGTCACAATGTTTTTCCGCAACAAAGGAGTAGTTGATGGCCTCGTAAAAACCAGAGCCAACAAACATGGATGCTGCCTCCTGCCTAAGCTGACGCAGACCATCCCGTTCTGGATAATCCATAGAGATATTAGGGAGAGTCGTCGGGATCTCATTATATCCCACGAGACGGGCCAGCTCTTCCACCAGATCAATCTCGCGTTCAATATCTACCCGGAAAGGAGGCACTGTCACTGCTAAGGTTGTGCTGTCTTCATCAGCTACAGGAAAATCAATGCCGCGTAAGTAGGTGGCAATCTGCTGGCCGGTCAGAGTAATGCCGAGCAGAGAATTAACCCGTTCAACCCGCAGGTCAAGCTGGAGCAGCTCTTTTTTCCGGGATAGAGATCCACCCCGTCTGCAACCTGGGCATTGGCAAGCTCACAGATGAGCTGGACAGCCCGCTCCATTGCCTCGGTCACACCATCCGGGTTTATTCCTCGCTCAAAGCGGTAGGAGGCCTCGGTGGAAAGCTTCAGCGTACGGGCAGTACGACGCACAGAAACTGGATCAAAACAGGCAGATTCCAGGAGAATCTCTGTTGTCTTCTCAGTCACCTCGGAATGCAATCCGCCCATGACGCCTGCCACGGCAACAGGTTTTTCTCCATCACAGATCATAAGCATATCCGACTCGATTTTTCGCTCAGTCTGATCCAAGGTCGTAAAGGTCGTCTCATTCGTCCGAGGACAACGCACCTCAATGGTCTTGCCTGCCAGCTCCTGAAAATCAAAGGCATGAAGCGGCTGACCATATTCCAGCATCACAAAATTGGTAATATCCACGATATTATTGATCGGACGCATCCCCACAGCCAGTAACTGTCGTTGCAGCCACCAAGGGGAGGGTTTGATCACAACATTGGTCAATTTGCGGGCAGCATAGCGGAGGCAGAGTTCTGGCTCGCTGATCTTGACGGTAAACTCAGAAGTCAAATCACCAAGTTCAGGCAAGGACGATATCGGCGGGGTGACCTTTTGCTCGGTGAACCCGGCAACCTCACGGGCAATACCGAGCACAGCTGTACAATCCGGACGATTTGGGGTGAGATCAATCTCGATCATGGTGTCGGAGAGTTCCAGCACCTCGGGCAGAGACTGTCCCGACGCGAGCGAGGAATCTAACTCGATGATTCCGGCGTGTTCTTCGCCTATGCCCAGCTCTCGCCAAGAACAGAGCATGCCCATGGAAACTTCGCCCCGCACCTTGGCCTTTTTGATCTTCATCCGCCGGGTAATTTAACGCCGGGACGAGCAATGGCTGTTATCAGGCCGGGCCGTACATTGGACGCGCCGCAGACGATAGGTACTTTCTCGTCGCCGATTTCCACCTCGCAGAGACTGAGTCGATCTGCGTTGGGATGTTTTTGCACGGAAAGTACTTTTGCCGTTTTGATAGCGTCAAGGCCGACATAGAGTTCCTCAACCGCATCAACTTCCAGGCCGAGCATGGTCAGGCGTTCCGCCAGCTGATCAGGAGTCAAACTGTCAAGAGCAATATACTTTTTAAGCCAAGTAAGAGTAAATTTCATAGATTATTTTTGAGTTTGTTGTGCGGAATTCTTTTTATAAAATATTTTCCCAACTCGTTGAATATGATCTATTAAATCGTTGTTATTTATATGATCGTAAATGGAAATATCAAACATGTAAGGCAAAAGCAGGTCGTCCAGATCAATATCAATTTTATTTAACAACTGCAAATTTAATTTTTTCCCTTTCAGCGTTATGTCGATATCCGAGCCCGGTTTATAATTTCCTTTAGCGCGGGACCCATACAAAACCGCTTTTTCCACTTCTTCAAACTTTCTAAATACTGTATTTATTTCTTTAATAATTTTCTGTGATAATCCATATTCTATCTTGCCTTTAATGTTCATTACGGCATTTCATTTTTTAATGTATCAAATTTTTGATCCATTTCTTTAAAGGCGCTATAGTAAACTGAGATCACTGTCCTGCTTATTTCCTTTGCCGTATCTTCATTATACGTATGCGATGTTCTGTTTCTACTCTTAATCATATCCATCCAAATTTCACCGTCCTCTATAATACCCAGCTGAAATGCCTTCCGGATAGCGTCCCGTGACCCGTAGATATCTGACTGCCCCTTGAACTCAAGAAAATCTTTTAATGTATTCCATGCAAGTTCATAGGTATATTCAAAGGACTTGATCAATCCCTGTTCTTCAAGTTCGGACAGTTCACCTTTATCAATAAATCTTTGCAGTTGGCGCAACGCCTTCTGATAATTGGAGAAGCGCTGTTTCCATCGTATGTCTTCCTTCATATCTCAACACCTAACACCTGAGAAGTAACCAAACCTCTATTCAACGAATAGCAGACACGACAAAAAAATAATTTACTTAATGAAAGACAGGGAGTAACAGCTTATTTTGCGGAAAATAACAGATCAGAACTGTCTGAGAAATCGAAGATCGTTTTCGTAATAGAGGCGAATATCATCAATACCGTACTTGAGCATGGCGATGCGCTCTACCCCGAGACCGAAGCAAACCCGGAAAATTCGTCCGGATCATAGCCAACCATTTTCATAACCTCCGGATCAATCAAGCCCGCACCAAGTATTTCCAGCCAGCCTGTTTGCTTACAGACTCTGCATCCTGCGCCCTCGCAGATAACACAGGCAATATCCACTTCAGCACTAGGCTCAGTAAAGGGGAAAAAGCTTGGGCGAAAACGAAGGGGGAAATCCCCTTTGAAAATACGGCGGGTAAAGGTGGTGAGCACTCCTTTCAGATCCGCAAAGGAGACGTTACGGTCAACCAGAAATCCCTCGACCTGATGAAACATCGGCGTATGGGTGATATCTGAATCACAACGATACACCTTACCCGGAGCAATATAACGGAGAGGGGGCTCCTGATTTTCCATAATCCTGGCCTGCATGGGCGAGGTATGGGTCCGTAACAGCAGCGAGTCAGACACATAAAAGGTGTCATGCATATCCCTGGCCGGATGGTGCTTGGGGATATTCAGGGCCTCGAAGTTGTAATAATCGGTCTCAACATCCGGCCCTTCAGCAACAGCAAAACCCATCCCCTCAAAAACCGAGCAGATCTCTTCCATCACCTGAGTGACAGGATGGAGCTTGCCAAAAGGAAGGGAGCGGCCCGGCAGGCTGAGATCAACAGCCTCAGCTGCATGTGCCTGCTCTCCCGCTGCTATCTCTTCCTTTTTTTCAAGAAAGAGTGCTTCTACCTCTTTCTTAACAGTATTTGCAAGCTGACCAAGACGAGGCCGGTCTTCCTTGGGGGCTTGGCTCAACTCTTTCATCACTGATGAAAGAAGGCCTTTCCGCCCGAGAAATGTAACCCGGAACTCCTCTAAGCTCTGCTGGCCGCTGATGGCAGACAAAGCCTCGACAGCTTCGGCTTTCAGGCTTTGCAGTCTGTTTTCCATTATGCGCTTCTTCTCTCAGATATCAAGCTGTAGCTTCAAGGCCAGCAGCTTCGACAACCTTGGTGAATGCGTTTGGGTCTACAATAGCAAGATGGGACAGCACCTTACGGTCAAGCTCAATCCCTGTTTGCAGCAGAGCGTGAATGAGCTTGCTGTAGCTGGTGTTATTCAACTGAGCAGCAGCACTGATACGGGTGATCCACAGGCGGCGAAAATTACGCTTATTGGTTCTTCTGTCCCGATAGGCGTAGCACAACGCACGATCAACAGCTTCTGTCGCGGTGCGATACAGGCGACTTCGGCCTCCCCGGAACCCTTTGGCTTGTTTTAAAACTTTATTTCTTCTGCGGCGGGCCTTGAACCCGCGTGTTACGCGTGGCATCCTTGCACTCCATGTACAAAATTTACTAAAAAGTCGTTCTATAAATCATCCAAAATCGATACTGACCGATACTCTGACGAGCACGATCTCCCTCTATTTACTGCTTCTACTACTGCTTAGAGGTAGGGCAACATACGTCGGACTGCCTTGGTATCAGCTGCATCAATTAATCCGCTTTGGCGCAGATTACGTTTCCGCTTGGTTGATTTACTGGTCATAATATGTGAAGTAA
The DNA here is from genome assembly GCA_004028505.1 of Candidatus Electrothrix aarhusensis. Classification (GTDB taxonomy): domain Bacteria; phylum Desulfobacterota; class Desulfobulbia; order Desulfobulbales; family Desulfobulbaceae; genus Electrothrix; species Electrothrix aarhusensis. The sequence continues at coordinate 16,770 of MTKO01000092.1, read as the reverse complement.
AGGCCTTACTTCTCCGAATTTTACCGGTACCGGTCGCTTTAAAACGCTTGGCCGCCCCCCGGTTCGTTTTCATCTTTGGCATGATACGTTCCTTGTTGTTCAAGAGCCTGTAAAAATCTCAAAGGCTCATGAAGTTTATTACTTTTTTCAATCGTTCTGCGATTAATCAGGTTTTCGGGCCGACAAACATAATAAGCTGTCGTCCTTCCATTTTCGGCTCCTGCAGAATAACACAATCTTCACGCAGGTTGTCAGCAATCTTCTTAATCGCCGTCAGGCCAACGGATTGAGCGTAGATAATCTCCCGTCCACGAAACTGCATCGTCACTTTGACCTTATTTTTCTTCTCAAGAAACGCCTTTATCTTCTTGATCTTAAAATTCAGGTCATGCTCTTCAGTCTTGGGACGAAACTTAATCTCTTTTGTCTCAATAACCGTTTGTTTTTTCTTCGCTTCCTGCTGCTTCTTTTTTAGCTCGTACCGGTATTTGTCGTAATTCATAATGCGACAAACCGGAGGCTTGGCCTTATCTGAGACCTCAACCAGATCAAGTCCCACATCATCAGCAAGCTGTCGTGCTTTTGCTGTCGGAACAACACCAAGCTGTTCGCCTTCAGCCCCGATCAATCGGACTTCCGGGTAGCGAATTGCTTCATTGATCTTCGACTTAATTTCCTGCTTCTGCGGAAGTTTTCTGCCTCTTCGTTTAATGTTCGGATCCTCCTGATTAATCCAATACCAATACAGCCTGTCAGGCCGTCCCCTGTTCGCACTCCTTTCTCACCAAGTCCGCAAACTCCTGCGGTGTCATGGGAGGCAGGTTGTCTCCGTTGCGCTTACGTACTGTTACGGTACCTTCTTCCATCTCCCGATCACCGATAATCAACATATACGGTGTCTTCATCATCTGGGCTTCTCGGATCTTATAATTGAGTTTCTCATTCCGCAGATCCTGCTCAACCCGAACCCCGGCCTGACGCAACTCACTATAAATTCCAGAGCAATAATCGGCCTGGGCATCCGTTATATTTAAGATCCTTGCCTGCTCCGGAGCCATCCAAAGCGGGAAAGCACCTGCGTAATGTTCAATCAGTACGCCGATAAAACGTTCAAGAGATCCCATCAGAGCACGATGAATCATGATCGGCTGATGTTCAGCCCCGTCTTGGCCGGTATAGGTCATACCGAAGCGCTCAGGCAGGTTAAAATCAACCTGAATAGTTGAACATTGCCAAGAACGGCCCAACTGATCCTTGATCTTGATATCAATTTTCGGACCGTAAAAAACACCTTCGCCCGGATCAACCTCATAGGCAAGACCTTTTTTCTCCATCGCCCCTTGCAGGGCCTTGGTGGAGAGATCCCAATGTTCATCGCTGCCCACGTATTTTTCTGGCCTGGTGGACAGATAAACATCATAATCAGCAAAACCAAAGGTCTTGAGAACCTGGAGATTCAGATCAATAATATTGAATATTTCTTCTTCCAGATGGTCAGGGCGACAAAAAATATGGGCATCATCCTGAGTAAAACCACGCACCCGCATCAGACCGTGCAGGGCACCAGTACGCTCGTAACGGTAAACCGTTCCCAGTTCACACCAACGAACAGGAAATTCCCGATAACTATGCTTTGTTGCGTTGTAGATCCCGATATGAAAGGGACAGTTCATCGGCTTGAGCTGATAAGCAACCTCATCAATCTCCATAGCCGAGTACATATTCTCGCCGTAAAAATCAAGATGCCCGGAAGTCTTCCAGAGATCCTGACGTGCGATATGCGGGGTATACAGCAATTCATACCCATTTTTGTAATGGGCATCCTTCCAATAATCTTCAATCAGCTTACGGAGCATTGCTCCACGCGGCTGCCAGAGAATCAAACCAGGACCGACCTCATCCTGGATCGTGAACAGAGCGAGTTCCTTTCCGAGCTTACGATGATCTCGTTTTTTGGCTTCTTCGATACGATTGAGATATTTTTTCAGATCTTTCTTATCAGAAAAAGCTGTGCCGTAGATCCTGGTCAGCATGGGGTTGTGTTCATCCCCGCGCCAATAGGAACCAGCCACTCGCAGCAATTTGAAACTCTTCAGCCATGAGGTATCCGGGATATGGGGTCCTCGACAGAGATCGATAAAATCACCCTGCTGATAGAGGGAAACGCTTTCCTCACCCTTCTCTTCCAAATCCTTGAGCAGCTCAACCTTATAGATTTCGCCCTGATCGCTAAAAAAGGCCAGAGCCTCAGCTATGGGCATCATGCGCCGTTCAAAAGGCAGACGTGCTTTGACGATTTCGGCCATCCGTTCTTCAATAGCAACAAAATCATCCGGGTTAAAAGCGGGATCACGATCAAAATCGTAATAATACCCATCTTCTATAGAAGGACCAATAGCCACCTTCACATCCTGACCAAAAAGCTCTTTCACTGCCTGGGCCATAATATGGGCCGAGGAATGGCGGAGGATATGCACTCCTTCATCGGAGTCAGCCTGAATAAGCTCAAGCACCGTGTCAGCCTGCAAGGTTGCGGACAAATCTGTCGCCTCTCCGTTACAGAGCACGGCAATAGCCTGCTTTCGCTGCTTCTTGGAGAGCAGTTCTTTCAAAGCCTCCTGCGCCGTAATACCTGCGGCAACTGCTTTGGCTTCTTCTCCGGGTATGGATATGGATATATCGGTCATGCTGTCTGCCAAAGATTGAAGGATTTCCTTTAAAAGTACACTGCAAGCGGCAGGTACCGACCCCGGCCCCACGCTATAAAAATATAAAAAAGGAAAGGCTAATAAGTCGGTGATATTCTCGCCGACCCTTAGCCTTTATGTAAATTGGTAGGCACGGGCGGTTTCGAACCGCCGACTTCTACCATGTCAAGGTAGCGCTCTCCCACTGAGCTACGCGCCTGCAAATTATTTGCGTGCTGTTTTTCAGCTTCAATATTCTCTGCCCTTTGCCGTTACTCTGCAACCGCATGAATATTGAAAACGTTATGTCAAATACCAAGGAACGAATTTGATGTCAAGCAAAATGAGAAATTATCCTCCCTTCGCAGGCAAAAAATGCATTTTTTCACATTCGTCACCGGAAAAGGGGTCCACTTCTCATTTCCCCCCTTCCTGAGTCATCACCTCCCCCCGCAGTAAACCCACCGATACCGCAGCCCGGAAATCCCCACTGTAAGCAGTGCGCCAATCACTTTCCACAGTACCAAGCCGTTAAAATTCCCCCAGACAAACAAAGGTAAACCGACCAAAATCGCACAAAGGATACCGAAAAAGACAGCTGGTTCCGGTATATTTTTTCTGAGTAGAGTTATCACCGTGGGCAGAAGCGTCGAGGCCCGCAGGGTTCCGTACAAGAGGAACAGGTAGAGAATCTTGATGCCAGGAAAATTGGCAACAAGCAGGGCCGCGCAACAGAGGAGCACCATGCTCAGGCGTGATCTGTTTACATTCATTCCCCAGTCATGACCGGCGATGGAGGCCACAGCGCAGAGATTGGAATCAATGGTCGAAATCAGGCCGGAAAGCAGCATCAGGGCCACCGGAATCATCATCCAACCGGGCAGGAGCCGAGCAACGGTCTCAATATTGACCATCTGGGTGTCGTTGATCAGCCATTGCTGACCAGCTGCCACAAAGCCGAGCAGAGAAAGACTCAAAGGAACCAAGGCAAAGAGCAGTGCTCCGTAGACAAAGGCGAGTTTGATCCGGTCTTCTCGGATGGCAAAAGCGCGTTGATAAAAGGACTGGTCACCAAAGGGCCCGGCCAGCAGGCCGATGGTTACAGGAATGCCGAAGCTCCAGGCCACGCCGAGGGAATCCGGGGAAAGAAGACTGCTGAACTGACCGCTGAAACCGCCGAGTCCTTGATTGACCACGCTCAGACCGCCTCCCTTGAGGAACACCCAGGGCACGGCAATCAAGGCTGTCACAAGAATGAGGATCATCTGAGCATGATCAGTCTGTACAGAGGCACGCAGCCCGCCGAACAGGGAATAGCTCAGAGCGATGAGCATCAGCAGCAGGGTTACCGGGAAAAAAGGCAGCCCGGTAAGAAAGACGATCACCGCCCCGCCCGCCAGCAATTGCACGCCACAGGAACAGACAGCTAGCCCGACCAATTGGAGCTGATAGATGACCTGTACTCGACGTGAATAACGCTCATACATATAGGCGGACAGGGTAAATCCATCAGGTGCCAACCTGCGAATGCGGGCGGCAAAGGGGGCAAAGAGCAGCAGGCAAGCCACATTGGGCGCAATAAACCAAAAGACTCCGGCAAGCCCCTGCGTGTATGCCTTTTCCGAGGCCAAAAAGAGAGCGGGTGCCCATATCCAGGTGGCGGCAATAGAAAAGGCTGCGGGCCAGACTCCAAGGTTTCGGTCGGCCAGCAGAAATTCGAGTTTGCTGGCGACCCTGCCTTTTATCGACAGCCATGTTAACGCAAAGGCGCACAAACCATAGACAAGGATAAGCAGGAGGCCATTGATAGCAGAAAACGGAGGATGTACCGGCATCATGAGATCACTGAGCAAAGGGATATGCGGAATGTTGTCGCTTGCGAAAAATAACCGAGTGTGATTTCTGAAGTCGATCAGGAATCAAGCGCGGGACAACACAGAATAACAAGAGCTCAACGGGAAAGCAATTGATATATTGTTGTAATTGTACTACTGTAACCCTGCTGTTTTACCTGACTCGGCGGTACGTATACTCTCTTCCCCCTACCCCTCTATAACCTACGGTGCTGATATGATTTGTCCGACATGCAGAAGCAATCATAAGAAAAGTGAGGGCTTGCGTTGCAAATGTGGCTATCAGTTTGTCTTCAGTCCTGACAGGGATAAGGGCATGACGGACAACAAATTTATGCTTATCCTCAGAAAGGCCAGCGCAGACGGTCGCTATTACTTCACTTTTCCTCAGTTATATTATTTCTGTTGCACAGTGAAAGGGAAAATAAGTTTCTACGGCATCGTGGCCAAGTATATTTTTTTTGGATTTTTCGCTGTTGTTCTTTTAAAAGTACCCCTTGTCCTGATCGCAGCCGTAGCCCTTATGCACAGTATACACAGCATAATGTATTACTGTGATCGCAAGGAGCCAATAAATCAGGAAGAATTCAGAAAAATGGTGAGAAAATGGTCAAATATCAAAGGAGTGCCGGATAAAATGCTTGTAAAGCCGTCCCTGCACCATCCGCCTCCTCAATTTCCGGAAGGGGATCTGTACGACTACGGGGTTGAACGGATTATTATTGTAGAACGCCAGCTCTTGGTCGATTTGCTGGTCAAAAACGGCTTTCATACTGATCAGCGGGCACTTATCTTCAGTGCGGACGGCTATCCCTCCTATATTGCGGAACGGGCCAAGATACTGCTGAAAGCATCTTCCGACCTGCCGATATATCTGCTTCACGATGCCACAGAGAAGGGCGGGGCAATGAAGCGAAAAATCAACTATCCGAAACACAAGGTCATTGACCTTGGCATCTTCCCGGAACAGATAAAAAATTTACCGGTACTGAAACCGCTACGTTTAAAAAGCCAGGAACATCAGGCAGCACTTGACGTTCTGCCCTATGCTGCCCTGTCTGCCATAGGTGGTGCCGCCATTGCTGCTGGTATCCCCTTTGACGAGGTGCTTGCAAGCTGGCGGCAGGAAGGAAATAGCGTGGGCGACTCCTCTGCCTCAAATTATGGCTGAACCGTTCTGCATTTTATTCTGCGCCTACCATTCTTCGTTCCCGACCATCCTCCGCCACAGCTCAAAAGTGATCAGCATCCACAGCTTAAGACCGTGCCGTGGCTGGCCGTGTTCCGTGTCATAGTTGAGCAGTTCCTCAACTCGATCCGGGTTGAAAATTCCAGCCCGTTTGACCTCCCGTCTGCTCAGGATTTTGCGGGCATATCGGCGCAGATCCTTACGGAACCAAAAATGCACCGGAACCCGCATCCCGCTCTTGGGCCGGGTGATGATTGTCTCCGGCAACATATCCTTATACGCTAGCTTCATGATCACCTTTTCAACCCCCTGCCGAAGTTTGAGAGTCGAGGGCATACGAAAACTTAGCTCTATCAGTCGTTCATCAAACAGGGGGGAAAGCGGCGTCAGGCTGTGGGCCCCGGTCATCCGTTCAACCTTGGGCAGGATAAGGTGCGCACCTTTAAGGCGGATATTGATAGCACAAAGTTTGTCGAGAAAATTTTTCGGCTGGCGGGCTTGGAAAAAAGGAGTTAACAGACCTTCAAGCGCATCATGTGAGCTGTACTGACTGCGCCATTCCGGGGTGAGCAAATCCTCCAAATCATCATAGGCCCGGCAATAGGAGGCGAGATAGGCCTGTTCGCGAAACAGCGGGCCGCGTTCAATACCGCCGTACCAATGCTGAACCAGCATGGGGATATTTTTCGGGCCGCCAAAGACCGGGTCGCCGCCCTCCCCGTTAAACACATAATCCACTTCCTTGGACGCAATGGCGGATAGCATGTAGTTGGGCATGGCCACTGGGTCACCGATGGGCTCATCCAGGTGATAAATAATATCGCTGAGTTGAGGAAGGAAGTCTTTGGGTTGGATCAGGATTTCCCGATGATCGCTGCCGATGCGTTCCGCAGCAGCCTGAGAAAATTCCAGTTCGTTGGGGTACTGTTCGCCGAAATGGATCGACCAGCTGGGCACAGGGCGATCAATCTGCCGCATAAGCTCACTTCCGACCACGCTGGAGTCAAGCCCGCCAGAGAGAAACAGTCCCACGGTACCAGATTTTGGAAGACGATCCGCCACCGCCCGCTGATGGAGGGTGTGAAATTCCCTGACCCACTCCCGCTCATCCTTTTCTTCTTTTTCCTGGTCCTCAAAGGCGAAAAAACAGCGGGGAGATTCCACCCGACCATGGGCGAAGGTGACGGTGTGACCAGGAAGCAGTTCCCACATCTTTTCCAGCATGGTTCCCGATCCGGGCACAAAACTGAAGGAGAGGTACTGGGCCACGGCAGCCGGGCGGAGCCTGCGGGGAAAATCGGACCAAGCCAGTATGCCTTTCGGTTCAACAGCGAAAATAAAACGTCCGTTATGCAAGGCGTAATAGACAGTGCGGACCCCGGCACCATCCCGTGCAAGATGAATGTGCTCTCCATCCAGTACGGCGAGCACATAGGTCCCCCGGAGCTCTTTGATAAACTCTTTCCCTTGATGACGATAGCTCTGGAGCAATTCCGTCATCGTGGTTTTGTTTTTATCGCCATAGAGTCGTCCGGCAAGGGCAATAATCAGCCCGTTATCTTCAATGATCCCTCCGTGACCGGTTCGGGAAGGAAGCCACGCCGCAGTCGCATGCGCGGAAGTATGGATACGGGCCGGAGATACGCCCCGATGACTAAGTGCAGTCGCCATTGCCCGGCTCTTTTTGCCGTTTTCGTCGCTCTGGCCGGAATATCCGAAAATTGCGCCCATGATTATTTTTCCAAATAACGAAGCATAGCCGCTGCCTCTGGAACCAGCGGAGAATCAGGATGTGAAGTCATCGCTGCCAGCCTTTTTCGGGCATTGTTGACATTGCCGAGCCAAATATCCAGCATAGCCAACTTGTATTGCGCTTTTCGGGCTTCCAGCGTAGCGGGCCAATCTCGAATCAGTGATGCAAAAACCGCTTGTGCACTGTCGTATTCCCCTAAGCCGATATCAGCCTTGCCAATAAAAAAGAGGGCGCGGCTAGCATGTTTTCCTTTTGGGGCAGCCTCAAGGTACCGACGGAGCAAAGGAATGGCTTCTTGGAAACGGCCTTGGCTGACCGCCTTTCTTCCCTGAAGAAAAAGATCACCCTTGCCAGCGAAACAGTCGCTGCTTATCAGAAGAAAGAGTATAAGCAGGACTCCTGGTATTGATTTTATGTGCATAACGCCACCTTTTTACCCCCTCCGCAACCGCCGCCAACGGAACCAAAACCCAAACCCGCTCAGGACCAGCCCGCCAGCAACAACCACATAGCGGGCTAGCTGCACATCGATCCTAACCAGGGCAATCAGCACCAGTAATACGCCCATCCCGATCAGCAGCCAATCCGTGGCAACAGCAATTGCATGGCTGATCTTGCTCCCAAGCTCCCGGAAAAATCCCATCAGGTCCGCTCCACCGTATAGACCAAATCTTCGCCCTGCTCCTCAACAGAGACAGCACGCCCGTCATTTACCGTGATGACCCGATTTATCCGCTCAGCGATCTTCTTCTCAACAAGAAAGCTGAACTGCTCTCCGGAAGCCATCTGTTTCAGACGTAACCTTACGTCCTTATAGCCCCTTCAACAATCGCCGCGATAATCCTGCAACCCTGCATGCTCCATCATTACCTCCCTCGCACTTACTGATTCTTCTGCTCCCAAGGCCTAACGACTATAGTAGAAATTGAGTTCTTGGGCGATCCGTCAATAAACTTATCCGAATAGGTCAGGTAAACCAAGGTATTCCGTTTGGGATCATAAAAACGCACCACCTGCATTTTTTTAAACAGCAGGGAGGTGGATTTACGAAAAACCCGCTCCCCGTCGTCTTTGCCGCTAGCCACATCTTTGGGCAAGACAATTGGTCCGGTCTGGCGACAGGCAATGGAGGCGTCGGATTTGTCTTCGGCCAGCCCCACAGTCCCCTTAATGCCACCGGTCTTGGCCCTGCTCAGGTAGCAGGTGGCCCCGCTGATATGGGGATCATCAAAGGCCTCAATCACGATCTTATCATTGGCCCCAAGGAGCTTAAAGGTGGTGCTCACCTCACCTATGGTTTCGGCCTGCCCGACCGTGGCCCATGACGTGCCCATGACGAGCAAAGCCGTCAGGAAAGCACCTGTTCTACCTGCTAATCGCATGATTGCTCTTGTTCTCGTAACATGAATTCTCATAATAATCCTCCGCTGAATTTTATCGCCCTGCATGCATCCGATTAACCGCACTGAGCAAGGCCTTGATTGAGGACACGATAATATCCGTATCCACGCCAGCCCCCCACCAGCCCTCCCGGCTGCCCTTTTCCCGCTTATCCATCAGCTCAATATAGGTGACCGCCCTAGATGAGGCCCCTTCGGTCAGAGAATGTTCGTCATAGGAATGCAGGACAAAATACAACTCGGCCTGATCGTTCAAAACTGCGCACATCGCATCAAGGGGTCCGTTGCCTGTGCCTCGGAGACGTTGCTCCTGGCCGTTGACAAAAAGAACCGCCTCCACATCCGCTGTGGACATATCTTCTTGCTGATCAATATGTCGTTTGAGTACATTGAACTCCTTCAGCCTGAAATATCCTTCCTCTTGCAAATATTCCCGCTCAAAGACAGTATACACTGCCTTACTTGACAGCTCTTTCCCGATGTTCTCGGTCTTTTCTTGCACCACCCGCCCGAAACCGGGCTGCATACTCTTAGGCAATTTATAACCAAACTGGCGATCCATAATATAGGCTGCTCCGCCCTTGCCGGACTGACTGTTGATACAGATAATGGATTCATAGGTGCGGCCCACATCTTTCGGATCAATGGGCAGATAGGGCACTGCCCAGACACCGGATGCATCATCAGCCACCGCATCCATGCCTTTGCTGATGGCATCTTGATGGGAGCCGGAAAAAGCCGTGTAGACCAAATCGCCCACATAGGGATGACGGGGATGCACCGGCAGGTCGGTACAACGCTTATACACATTAACCACCCGGTTGACATTGGAAAAATCCAATTTCGGATCCACCCCCTGAGAAAACATATTCAGGGCCAGGGTGATAATATCCACATTGCCGGTGCGCTCGCCATTGCCGAACAGGGTACCCTCCACCCGATCTGCCCCGGCCATCAGGGCCAATTCCGTGGCAGCCACCGCGCTGCCCCGGTCATTATGGGCATGGAGACTGATCAGGGCACAGTCACGATTTTTCATCTGGCGGATAAACCACTCAATCTGATCGGCATAGATATTGGCTGTGGCCATCTCTACAGTTGCAGGCAGATTGACCACCACCGGTCGTTCCGGGGTCGGTTCCCAGACGCCCATCACCTCTTCACAGATCTCCAGAGCAAAATCAAGTTCTGTACCGGTGAAACTTTCTGGTGAATACTCATAGCGGATATCGCCGTCAAACCGTTCCGCCTCTTCACGAATGACCTGCGCTCCCTGCACGCCCAGTTGGATAATTTCCTTTCTATCCATCTTGAAGACCACCTGCCGCTGTAAGGTGGAGGTGGAGTTATAGAGATGAACAATCCCCTTGCGCACGCCCTGCAAAGCGGCAAAGCTTTTTCGGATCAGGTGCTCACGGGCCTGGGTCAGAACCTGCACCGTCACATCTTCCGGGATAAGGTTATCCTCGATAAGCAGGCGGAGAAAATCAAATTCGACCTTGGAGGCTGCCGGAAAACCGACCTCTATTTCTTTAAAGCCGATATCAACAAGCAGTTGAAACATTTCCAGCTTCTGCTCCAAGTTCATGGGCTGACGCAGGGCCTGATTTCCATCACGGAGATCAACAGAGCACCAGAGCGGCGCTTCGGTGATGGTGTTATCGGGCCAGGTGCGATCCTTCAACGGTACCGTCGGGTAGGGACGATACTTCTTCAATTTATCAGCCTGCATGGTCTTGTCCTCTGTAACAAATTAAAATACCCAATAAATCACTCTGTCCTGCAAAATCACAGGGCAGATCCAAAAGAACAAAAAAAAGCCACGGTTCATACGCTGAACCGTGGCTGTTGGATCAATTTTGTTCCTGATACTCAGAACAAACCTCGCCCTTCTGCCACAGTCGCGCTGTGCAGCCCCAGTAGGCTCAGTAGGAAAAGAAGGTTGCGAAGAAGTTCTGCTGAGATCATTATTCGTATATACTGATTTCGTTGTTGTTCAGGTTTTCTCCATCTTAAATCGAGCGGCCTATTTGTCAAGAGATAATTCGATAAAATCAAAACTCCACGCCCAGCCCGCCGCCGTTCACCTTGAGCCATGCTTTCCGCTCCGCATAATCCGGCAGGATGGTGCCGACCAAGTTCCAGAACCGTTGGGAATGATCAGGATGAACCAGATGACAAAGTTCATGGACTACCACGTAATCAATCACGGAATGCGGGGCCGCAATAATCCGCCAGTTATAATAAATCCGTCCGTCGGTATGGCAGCTGCCCCAGCGTGACTTGTACTCCTTGATGCCGACGGAAACCGGGGCAACAAGCAGGCGGGCCGCATAGCGTTGTGTTTTTTCCCGAAGGCGGACCGCTGCCCGCTGCCGGTACCAGGCAGACAGCTGCCTGATGACCAGCTGATCTTGGGACTTCCGCTCAGTATCCGCTGGGACATAAACCTGCAACCTGCCGTGCAGCAACTTGGCGCAATACTCTTCCTGAACACCGGGAATGACCTTGAGGCGGTAGTTTTTGCCAAGATAGGTAAAGCATTCCCCGGAGACATACTGTTTTACTCCGCTGTTACGCCGAATCTCCTCAAACTGGCTGATCTTGCTGTTGATCCACCCGCTTTTCCGCTGCACCAGTTCCTCAATTTTCAGGTCGGATAAAAAGGACGGCACGAGTATCTGCACGGAACAATCTGGTTGTACAGAGATGGACGCTGTTTTTCGGCGCGGCCTTCGTATCACCTGATAGGCAAAGGACATTATTTCTTCTGCCAAGTACGCTTCAACTCTTCAACAATCGCAGGTTCAAGCCCGGTAAAGCGGGCAATCCTTTCTGCCGATTCTCCTTCAGCCAGCATTTCTTTGGCGATTTCTAACGTGCGCTGCTCCCGGCCTTCCCACCTGCCCTCTTCCCGGCCCTCATCAAACGCAGTATCAAGAGAGTTTTTCAGATCTCGATAATACTTCAGACTGTTCTCATAGGACAGCACCTGATCCGGGGTAAAACGGGCAATCTCAGCTGCTTCAAAGAGCTGCTTATTCGGCTGCTCGCCGAATATTTTCTTAAAACCGTAATCGGTAAACAGGTTGATATAACGTTCTTTATTACTCATTATTCTCCTCCCTAAGGCCAGATAAAGTAGTCGCCTTCATCCTACCGAAAAAATCAGCAAGGGACATCATTTTTTCCCGTACCGGGTTCGGGCCAGATCCACAAATTCGTCCTGAACAGTTTTGATCAACCCCTCGTCGTCATCGCCGATAAAGGAGGCATCAACCAGCCTTCGTTTGGTTTCCCGTCGTATCTCTTTGCAGCCATTGCTCTTTTTCCTGAAATAATCCACAATCCCGGCCTGTTCATCTATAATAGACACCATCTCCCTGCTCAAATCGTTTATTTCTTCAGCAACAGCGGCGGAGAGGTATTCTGCCTTGCGTTCGCCGCATACGGCTCCATGCAGGATATTGCGGAAGGCATATTCTGTTTCGGTCAGGCCGAGTTCCTTGGCTCCGGCCTCACGCTCGGGTTCGATGGAATCCATGAACAGAGAGAGCTGTTCCACCAAGCTGTCCCAGTGTTCCCCCTGCTGCTGAATGATCAGATCCAGCCGTTCAGAGAGTTTTTTATAATAGGCCGGATCCTCTTCCAGTTGCACAGAAATATGGGCCTTGATCGCATGCTCGATGGCAGCGGCTTTTACCTGAGCCGACTTGAAGCCCTGAATATGCTCTCTGAAATCAGCAGCGAACAGCTCAGTCGGCGCTATTTTCGGATCAACCCCGCTTGCAGACAGATGCTCTGCAATGAGTTTGCGTACCTTTTCGCCTGCGCCGTCCAGGGAGAGCTGATCATCCTGAAAGATGTTTCTCGCAGCAATATTGATTTTACCAAGCCGCTTGAGGTCGGTAAGATAGGGTTTGGACGCAGGATCAGGCATGACAATATTCATGGAACGGGCGAATTTCCTGAAATCAATCCAGTATTGGTGCCTGACCTCCTGATCCGCCAGTACCTCCAGGCAGGCCTCTCTATCTTGTAGACCCACAGCCGTACCCACAGCGGTAAAATACCGCATCACCCTGGTATGCGAGCCATGAGTTTCGGGATCTCATCCTTGAGGCTCTGCATCGCGCCCTGAATATCCTCTGCGGAAAACACCTCCAAGGCATCAGCCAGATAATCGGACAACCCGTAATAATCGACGATGAAACCGCGCTGTTTGCCCTGCGCGGTTCTGTTGACTCGGGCAATGGCCTGCAACAGGGTATGGTCCCGCAGTTTACGATCCAGGTACATGACCTGACAAATCGGCGCATCAAAGCCGGTCAGGAGCATGTCTTTAACGATCAGAAAGGCCAGGGGTTCATCTGCCAGCGGTTTGGCAAACTGTTTACGCTGTTGCTTCTGGAGAGCCGAGTTACTATGGGGCCGAAGCCGTTTTTTATCCTCTGCCGTCCCGGAGATGATAACCGCAGAAGGCGGTGCGCCCAGTTCATCCAGCATTTCTTTATAGGTCACAGCGGCATGCCGGGAAGCAGTCACAATCATGGCCTTGAAGCGTCCGGCTGAATATGTTCTTGATAATGCCTGAGCAGGTCGATGCAGATTTCCCGAATCCGTTGCGGAGCCTCCAGCACTGCCAGCTCGGTGCCGTGCTTCTTCCTGATCGCCTCCTGTTCCTCAAGGGTTTTATCGCCAAAGTAGGCATCAAAAAGCGCGTCCAGGGAATCACCGGTCACCTTGGTTCTGGCCTCTCTGCTTCGTAGAGGATCTGGACCGTGGCCTTGTCCCGGACCGCCTGCTCAATGGTATAGGTGTCGATATAGGAGCCAAATTCAGCCGAGGTTTTTTGGGTTTTAATCAGCGGGGTGCCGGTAAAGGCGATTTTCGGGGCATTGGGCAGGGCCACATTGAGATTCACGCCCATATCACCGTACTGACTGCGGTGGGCCTCGTCGGCCAGGACGATGATCTTTTCCGAGGGATTCCAACAAGAAAAGGGGGCAGATTTATTTTTCAATGGGTGCTGACCTGGTAACTGTTTATTTTTATGAGGTAAAAATGAACCCGTCCCATTTTCCACGTTATCTGCCTCCCGGAACTTCTGGATCATGGCCGTGACCAGATCAGAGGAATCCTTGCGCAGCAGCTCATGCAGGCGCTTAACCGAATCAGCATGGTAGATCGTTTCACCCTGGGTCCGGGCAAAGGTGGTGGTGAGCTGTTCATCAAGCTGGGTTCTGTCGGTCAGGAAGACCAGCTTGTACGCTTTTAGGACCGGGTCTCTGCGGATCTTGATGGCCAGGAAAACCATGGTCAGGCTTTTGCCAGAGCCCTGGGTGTGCCAGATGATCCCACCTTTTTCCTTACGGGTGGGCCCGGTCTTCAGGCGAAGCACGGTCTTGTGGACAGCTCTGTACTGCTGGTATCTGGCCAGCTTTTTAATGATTTTTCCGTCAATCGGCTCAAAGACAATGAAATTGCGGATCAGATCAAGGAAATTATTCGGGGAGAACACCCCAGCCAGCAGGACTTCCTGGGAGGAGGGCTTTTCGTTGACATTATTGATACCATTAATATTATTAACATCCTCTTTGCGCAGCGGATAGGGGTCTTTCCATTCCAGGTAATGTTCCGGCCCCGAGGATATGGTGCCGAGATGCGCTTTGGTACCGCAGGTGGAGACCATCATCTGGTTGGCGTAAAACAAGCGTTCCGCACCCTCATTATCCGAGGGGTTGCGGAGGTCGGCGTATCTGCGCAGCTGCTCAATGCCTTTCGCGATGGGATGGTTGATGTACGGGGATTTGCATTCGATGACCGCCAGCGGGAGGCCGTTCACAAAGAGGACAAGATCAGGGATGATTGGACCGTCTGCACCTACTATGCGGAACTGATTGGTGACCAGGAATTCATTCCTGCTCGGATCATCAAAATCAATGATGCGCACGGTCTGCCCTTTACGGCCTTTGCCAGATCCTGCTCCACAGAAAGATAGCGCACCAGGGCTGTGTGCATATCTTGGTTGGCTTCCATCAGGGTGGCGGCTGTCGGGTGGATCAAGCCACGGGTGACTTTGCGGAGGTTGTCAACGGAGATCCAGGGATTTATTTTTTGGATCGCGTCGTTTAGGCGCTTGGGCAGGACAACCTCTTTAAAGGATGATCGCTCCTGCGCTGGGTGTTCCGGGGATAAGACCGCGCCGGGGAGGTAGGTCCAACCGAGGGAGACCAATTGATCAATGGCTGGTTGTTCAACTTTATTCAGTTCATCCTTATCCATAGCGGGCGGGTCGGTGGATTTTAACGGTGGTTGTTACGGTAGGGGCAGACCTGCGTGTCTGCCCGGAACGGGTCGTTATTGCGCAAGATGAGGGCGGACACATAGGTCCGCCCCTACAAAAAACGAGATCATTCGGCCTTGGTTGCAACATCAAACATGCGGGCAATACATTGTTTTCCCAGTTCCGGTCCACCGTTAAAACGGTGGTTGTTACGGTAGGGGCAGACCTGCGTGTCTGCCCGGAAAGGGCCGTTATTGCGCAAGATGAGGGCGGACACATAGGTCCGCCCCTACAAAAAACGAGATCATTCGGCCTTGGTTGCAACATCAAACATGAGGGCAATACATTGGTTTCCCAGTTCCGACCCACCGTTAAAACGGTGGGCTATGTTCGTCAGCCCCTCCGGGGCAAAAGCGTCCCGGAGGGACAGCAGATAATAGCCCAGTGTTTCAACACTGGGTTACAGAAAAGGGGACTATCAATCCGCTGCAACCTTTACTCTTTTTTTGCCAGTGAGCAGGTCGTGCATGAGGGCTTTTTTCAGAGTTTTGGTTTGGGTGAGTTTTTTTACGGCACAATCATAGCAGCGCTCTATTGAGGACAGAATCCCAACTATTTTTTCCTGTTCTTTTTTGCCAGCTAATGCAACTTGATATGCTGTAATCTCTCCTTTTTTAACGTGCATAAATGAGTCCTTAAAACCATGCGCTTTCGCTTCAAGCTCAACTTGAATTTGCTGAAGTTTACTATGAAGAAACGCCTTTGTTACATATCTTTCATCAGAAATCACTTTAAAAATATGTTGATTTAAAACACCCTTTGAGCCATTCCAAATTCTTGCTCCAAAAGATTTTCCTCTTTGCCCAGACCAAGCGAAAAGAAGATCCCCTGATTCAACCATCCAATTTTCATCAACAATTCCATTATAACAATTAAAGTCCGTTCCGCCATTAAGATTTTGAATACGTATAATCTGGTATCCTTTATCCGTCCAACTTCCTGGCTTAAAAACATGTCCGTTAATATATTGGGATATTCCCCCAAGGGGAAACACCTTCCACGCTGCCGGAATCCTCCCCACCGGGCTGTCCTTAAATTCCGTATGCCCAATACCCTTAGTCAGCAGTTCGGTCATCATAGCCTTTTTCAAATCCCGGAGCTTGCTGATCTGCGCTTCTGTTTTCTCAATAACCACATCAACAGAGGTGAGGATCTCAGCTATTTTCTTTTGTTCTTGGAGAGGTGGGTGCAACGATGATATCGAATAAATCGTTTCTCGATTTAAGCTTGGCACCCCAGTGCTTTCATTGTACTTCTTAATACCAAGGTTTAAAATGGCATAATACAACCACTTGGGGAGACATCCATTAAAATTGCTCGCATAATACGCAGTATCAATCACCCAAAATTTACCGGTCACAAACTGCGGCTTATCAATTGTTCCTTTCCGGCCAATTACTATTGAATCTCCCTCGTGTAAATACTCATATGTTTTCCCGGTAACTCCACCGGTTCCCCAAACCGGATAACAGCCGGTTGCACTGAGGATTGCTTTTGGAGATTTCCCGTATTGTATCGACAGGAGATCCCCCCAACCGTCGA
>MTKO01000091.1 GCA_004028505.1 Candidatus Electrothrix aarhusensis | reverse complement strand
ACAGTTAAGGCTTGTTGCGGTGATGGCTTTTAAGGACAAAAATATAGCCATGCTGGAAGATGTAACAGGAGAGGGCCATCTGGCAGAGCAAGGCACGCCCATTGGTCGAAATGGGATCATCACCAGCATTGAGCCTAACTTGCTCTTAGTTACGGAAACCTATGAAACCACAACGGGAAGGAAAATCGTCAATAAGATCCCCCTGCACATGCAAAAACAATAGTGGATCGGCCTGTAAAATAACGAATGAGATGAGATTGAGACACACCGCCCCCCTGTCGCAACATTGCGGCGGGGGTATTTTTTTGTGGATGAGAAGGGACTCAACATCACGCCCCTTACATTTTTGCATAGCCATCTATTGACAATAATGTATCAGTGAGTAATATTGGAATTATTTTTAATAATCATATAATCAAGGAGGAATATAAGAAATGAGGGTGAATAAAATTCAAACATTTTTTTTAACAGGCCCTGTACTGCTGCTAAGTATTGCTATATCAACAACACATGTGTTTGCTGAAGAATCAGACGTGAAACCGATCAAAGAGTTCAGATCATACCTATCAGCGAACCGACCAACTAAATCTATTAAATTTTCAAGCCTACAAGATATAAAAACCCGTAAAAAAGAACTTAAATTCAAGAGTACCAGTAAAATGGTTTTGAATTTGCTTCCCTATCTAGACTCACCTTCTTCTGTTGCCAAAATTACTGAGAATCTTAAGGCACAAGGAATTCAGCCGGAAGTTTCAACAGTTGAAGTTTTCGATTTTTCTGACCGTGTCATTGTTAAACAGGAGTTGAAGTACAAGGGAAATGCAAGAGCCTGCCGCGAGCGTGGGGATGAACTGTCAAAATTGGGTATATCCTGTTATAAAAAGAAATCGGGAGCAAATCGCCCCTCTGCGGATATGCAAAAAAAAATTCAGGACATGAGGAGAGAATTAAACGGATTAAGAAAAAGTCCGGTTGTCGGATATTCTATTGCTGAATTAAAAGCCATGAACGATGAAGAGCTTTTGGGTGCAGCGCTAAATGGAGGTGATTTCACTGATGAATCTTATGTAATGATTCCAAAAGTCAAATGGAATGATATAAAGAGTCTTCCTATGGCGAAATCCGAAAATGATTTCACCCTGTCCCAACTGGACCTTCGTACTACTGCGGATAGGGTTCGCCTAGATAGATTCAGACGGAATCCTGTACCGGAAATTTTTGAATTACCTCCAGGTGGTTTTCATATTCCAGAGATGAACATAAAAAAACATGCTCAGGAAACACACTACTTGGTTAACGGATTCACTTGGAGCACCCAATACAACTGGTCAAAAAAATATGGAGGCTGTACTGGTTGGGGATGGGCTAAAGTCTGCGCTTATGTTAATCCTCATGCAGAAATAGGGTATGGGCTAGGCGTCAGAATTCCTCTACAGCTAGATCTGAGTGTGGAGAGAACGATAGGTGCCCATAGCCATGAGCTAAAGAAATTCTATCCAAAGATTAATTTGTTTCCCGTGGATGGAAACGAAAAAATGTACCTGGCAGCAAAAATGCCGCAAGACAAACTCTTTAAAGGGAAGGAGCTGGTTGCCGAAGCCTCGGCTACAGTAGGTTTACGGTATAAGCTACCATTTTCAAAAGAGCTCAACCCTCGCAAAAATTGGGGAATAGATCTTACGGAATATTTATCTTCCAAGGGAAATATCAAGCCGCCCAGTCCGGGAAATTCTCTGACGCTTGGAAAAATTGAGTCTCCTGATTTCTCTGGTGGTTATTTTAATTATGGTGTCGTCGGAGCGACTTTTCATGCCCTTGCAAAATTAAATATGAATTGCAAGAGCCTCACCATTACGAGTAGATTTCCTCCGTTTGTTGGCGAAAATAACGGTATTCATACAAACAATAAATTCCCCGCCGGGGCAAGTCCACTAGTTTTTCAAGATCACTCCTCCTACGACGCTTATAATCCCGTCTATAAAGCGTCTTTAACTGTTGTGCCCGGCTTGAGAGTCCATACGTTCATGGACGTATCTGTCTACGAACTTTCAAAGAATTTTGACGTGTGGATCAATAAGATTTCAATAGAAAGTCCAGACTTTCAGCTTGGAACACACGCTGGAACAATAAGAGGATATAGTATCCAAGCAACTGGTGATCAATTGAAAATAACTCCAGTAAATTAGCTGGTAGAATTCGGATTAAAATTCAGGAATCCCCGGCCCCGCACCGGTCATCGCGCTGATGCCGGGGCGGGCGAGGCATTCCCCTCTCCCGCCAACCACACGCTCGACTTTATCTATATTTGAGCCGCCCTCCAACACACGTTTAACCCCTTCTCCCTCCGCCGCATCTTAAAGCCCGAAGGCGGGCAGCCTCAAGCCGCTCTAGGAAAATCCTCTACCCCCCAATCACCGGGAGTCACCGGGTCCAACCCGTGGGCCAGTCTGGCCCGGTCGCAACGCTCATTAACCACACCGTCCAGCAGTGATGGCTGGAAATCCCGACAGACCGAGGACCGCTGTTTATAAATCGAGCAGCTCACACCCTGCCCGATATCTCCTGTCAAGGCAATACACCAGGGCTTCAGCCCTCTGGTGCCCTTCATCTGCACCCTGAAATCGTTTAATTTTTCCGTCAAATGATCCGGGACGCCACCCGGTGTACCGAGTGCTGTTTCCGCCCAGTAAAAAGAGGCCCGATAAAAGGCGCAGCAGGCCCCGCAGGTCAAGCAGGGATTTATTGTTTCCATAGGAATTCACGGGAGAAGCCCGATCTGTAGAAGGTATGCCGGTATGCATTCACGGACGCACATACAAAATGCCGTGGAGCATATACAGCCGGAACAAGCCCGCGTCAACAGCAAAACGAACTCTCCCTCTTGCAAAAGCTCCCCCTGAACGCCCTTTCCCGACTGTATCAGCCGACATCAAAGTAAACAAAAGAACAATAATGTAAACAAATAAACTTCGATTTTAAATCAAAGTGACAATAATGTAAAATTTATCACAAAGAGAACCCCCGCATCCGGACTTCCGCATCGTTAATATATCTATGAAAAACATCACCTTAAAAGTCAACCAACTCAGGAGTAAAAAAGATGGCACGCTCATTGCTTGGTAAGCTGCATAAGAAGACAGCAATATGTCGCAATCCATTCAACAGAGGATAGAGGGGAAGCAAGAGACATGAAAAAGATAGAAGTTATCATCAAACCGTTCAAACTGGACGACCTGAAAGAAGCGCTTAACGAACTCGGTATCAAAGGCATGACCATCAGCGAGGTCAAGGGATTTGGTCGGCAAAAGGGGCATACGGAAATTTATCGGGGCGCGGAATACAAGGTTGACTTCATTCCTAAAATAAAAATTGAAATAGTCGTTGCTGCCGCAGATGTGGACAAAGTCATTGAGGCTGTAATTTCCAGCACTCGGACCGGCAAAATCGGCGATGGCAAGATCTTTGTTCTGCCGGTGGAAACCGTATGCAGGATTAGGACGGGCGAGAAAGACAAAGAGGCGATATAGGCATTGCCAAAAACAGAAGAGCACATGCACTGCTTGATCGGTGAAGGAGAAAGAAAATGAACAAAAGAGCTCTGACAACAGGAATCCTGATTATCCTGGCCTTGGCCCCGACCCTTGTCGGCGCTGTCGATGACAGCGTAGCGAAGGCTGTACAGACGAATCTTGATTATATCTGGAATCTGGTCATCGGTGCTTTGATCTTTTTTATAAAAAGTCGGAAAATCATATAATTTTTCTTAAGGGATATAGAAACAAGGTGAGAATAATGAAGAAAAAAATACTGTTGACCGGAGCCCTGCTTGCTCTTTCTCTGTTGCCGACCTTAGCTGGTGCAGGTGACGACCCCACGGCTCAGGGTGTACAGACCAACCTTGACTACATATGGACTTTGATAGCCGCTGCTCTGGTTTTCTTTATGCAGGCTGGTTTTGCTATGGTGGAGGCTGGCTTTACCCGTGCCAAAAACGCCATCAACATTATGATGAAAAACCTGATGGACTTCAGCATGGGTTCCCTGTTTTTCTGGGCCATCGGTTTCGGCCTGATGTTCGGCACCAACGGTACTGGTTGGTTTGGTACAGACGGTTTTTTTCTCAGCGACTTCAAGGTTGGCGGTGATCCTTGGGTTCTTGCTTTCTGGATATTCCAGTGTGTTTTTGCCGCTACGGCGGCAACCATCGTTTCCGGTGCAATGGCTGAGCGCACCAAGTTCACCAGCTACCTGCTCTACAGTGCTGCTCTCTGCGCCTTTATCTATCCAGTTTTCGGGAGCTGGGCCTGGGGCAGCCTGTTTCACGGCGGTGGCTGGCTTGAAGGCATGGGCTTTATCGACTTTGCTGGCTCCACGGTTGTTCATTCCATCGGCGGCTGGGCAGCTTGGCAGGCGCTATCGTTATCGGTCCCCGTGTAGGGAAATACGGGAAAAATGGTGAGATAAAAGCTATCCCCGGTCATAACATCCCTATGGCAGCTGTGGGTGTATTCATCCTCTGGCTCGGCTGGTTCGGCTTCAACCCCGGTTCCACCACTGCGGGCATCACTGATACCGCTATGATCTTTGTCAACACCAATTTGGCTGCCTGTGCCGGAGCAGTTACTGGCATGATTACCTCTTGGGTTATGTTTAAAAAGCCGGATATCAGCATGAGCTTGAACGGTGCCCTGGCTGGCCTAGTGGGTATTACTGCGGGTTGCGCCAATGTCAGCCCGACCAGCTCCATCATTATCGGCGCAATTGCTGGTGTACTGGTGGTCTTCTCAGTTGTCACCATTGATCGGATGCACATTGATGATCCGGTGGGTGCAGTTTCTGTCCACGGTGTTTGTGGTGCTTGGGGAACCCTGGCTGCTGGCCTGTTCAACATGGATGGCATGACCGCCAAGATCATCATCACTCAGTTGATCGGCATCGGATCCGCCTTTGCCTGGAGCTTCGGTTGCGCCTTTATCCTCTTCACCGTCATCAAGCGTACTGTCGGTCTGCGGGTTACTGAAGAAGAAGAGATCGAAGGTCTGGATTACGGCGAGCACGGTTCTCATGCCTATGCTGATTTTATGACTAAGTAGCACCCATCCCGCCCCTCCGGGGCGGGAACAATATAAAATCACAACCAAACTTGTTTGAACGGAAACGGCCCGCAAAGGTCTCTCCGGCCCGTGGCCAGGGAAGACATCTCCCCGTGCAGGTCCGACCGTTCATTCAAGTTTTTCATGTTGCCCTCGGAACCGCCGAGGACGCATTTATTTCCTCCGCCCGACCTCTTTCGGTGCGATGTTCAGATCGTACCGCAAATTTCATCCCTCCCGCCGCATTTTCCTATCATCAAAGGCAAAGATGGTGTAAAGTGTTCAGTTTTCCCTTTAGGAGAGTTTATCCCTAATCTTAAACAGAAAAGCAGCATGTAATCGACAATCACAAGCTCTATCGAGTTTGTATCTCAAGGTCACATCTGCTTTATCAGCAAATCATAAGAAATCATAAAGAATACTTACAAGGAGAATACCCATGAAACTCATCCTTCTCGGCGCCCCCGGTGCAGGCAAAGGAACTGTTGCAAAACTTCTGACCGCTATTGACGGTTCTGTCCAAATTTCCACCGGTGACATTCTGCGCGGTGCTGTTCAGGCCGGAAGCGACCTGGGAAAAGAGGCTGAAGGCTACATGAAGCGCGGCGATCTGGTTCCTGATTCTCTGATCATGGGCATTATGGGAAAACGTCTTCAGGAAGACGATTGCGCCAAAGGTTTTCTGCTGGACGGTTTCCCCCGTACCATTCCCCAGGCCGAAGCCTGAAAGAGCTGCTCATCGAGCTGGATATCACCCTAGACAAGGCTGTGAGCATTGACGTACCCAAGGACATCATTCTGGACCGTCTTTGCACTCGACGCACCTGCGAGAACAGCGATTGCCAGGCTATCTATAATGTAAAATCCAATCCGCCCAAGCAGGAAGGTATCTGCGATAAATGCGGTTCCAAGGCTATTCAGCGCGAGGACGAGACCGAAGAGGCTATCAGTCACCGTTTGGCCACCTACAACGAGAAGACTGCACCGTTGATCGGCTTTTACGAAAAAGAAGGTCTGGTGCTTGCTGTTGAGGCTACCTCCAGCGACGCTGTTATCGACGCAGTGAAAAAAGAGTTGAGCCTGTAAGACTTCGCCCGGAAAAGACGACCCGTTCTGGTGCGGAATTGTAGGGGCGAACCCCTTGTTCGCCCTTTCATATTGGGCAGCAACGGGGCCTTGCCCCTACAGCCCGGCACCCAAATCCATCTGATTGATAAATACCATGAGCAACGCTGTTATCCGGACCGATCTGCCGGAACTGACCCTGCTGCATCGCGGCAAGGTTCGCGATATGTACGAAATTCCCGGTCATGAGGACAAACTGCTCATGATCGCCACAGACAGAATTTCCGCCTATGACGTGGTGATGGATGATCCCATTATCGATAAAGGCAAGGTACTAACCCAGATTTCTCTGTTCTGGTTTGACCTGCTGGCTAACATTGTGCCCAACCATCAGATCTCAGCTGATGTTGATCAGTACCCGGAAGTCTGTCACCAATATCGGGGCCAACTGGAAGGCCGATCCATGCTGGTGCGCCGCACCAAGGTTATGCCCATTGAATGCATTGTTCGGGGCTATATTTCCGGTTCCTTTTGGTCAGCCTATAAAAAAAATACCACGGTCTGCGGTTTTGCACTGCCAGAAGGCATGCAGGAGTCTGACAAGTTTCCCCAACCGCTTTTTACGCCGTCCACTAAGGCGGAACAGGGTCTGCACGACGAGAATATCTCAGTGGCCCAGATGGAAGAAATTATCGGCAAGGACGTTGCGGACAAGATGGCAGACATCAGCATCCGTTTGTACGAGAAGGCTTCCGAGTATGCTCGCAGCAAGGGGATCATCATTGCGGACACCAAGTTCGAACTCGGCATGGTCGACGGCGAGCTGATCCTGATTGATGAGGTACTGACCCCGGATTCATCTCGGTTCTGGCCTATGGATGAGTACAAGCCGGGCCAGGGACAGCCCAGCTTTGATAAGCAGTTTTTGCGGGATTATCTTTCTTCACTGGACTGGGGCAAGCAACCGCCTCCGCCCCCTCTGCCTGCGGAGATTACGGAGAAAACCGCTGCCCGTTATAAAGAGGCGCAGGAGCGGCTGACGCTCTAAGAACGTAGAGTGGGCAACGAACAATAATGTGAACCACGCTGGTAAAACGGCAATTTTTTATAAAAACAGGGTTGGGTGAATCGAAATATTGCCCACCCTACAAGGTTTCATTCAGAGCAGGGTGGGCAAGAGACACAAGCCCATCTTGCCAGAAGGTCGATCCCCGCTCGTCATACCACGTCAAAAGCCTCCTCAGTCGTTTGCTCACCCTCCAAAGATTCATTCAGTGTGTGTAGTCGAGAATAAGAATTTCCGGCCCTAGTTTTTTAACAACCGCCGCCTTTATCAATTCATAATGCGGACAGGCCATACCCAGTGGCTTGCCATCACTGATGCAGGAGGCAAAGGCAATAGCTTCAGCGCCCCGGTCAACCATGACTTTGGCCCGCGCCACGGCCCGCTTGCCTGGACAGCCACCGCAACTAACAAAACCGACAATCTCTGCCGGACCAAGGGGCTCAAAGCCCAACTCACCCATTGGCGCGATAAGAAAATCCGTGGTTCCCGGACAGATGTCCTCTGTTTGCTGACAGCGGATAATGCCAACTTTTTTCACATGCCTCTCCTGTTGTTTGTAGATACTCTTCTTTGCTTGATTCTATCCTTTCCGGCCTACCGGCTAAAAAAATCGATTATGCCAGATGGCGATATTAATCAAGGCCCAAAGCACATGGTTATGGTTCTGCTGCATGCTGCAATGCTCCTCAATCAGTCGATTGACATAGCATGGATCCATATTTTCCCGAATCACGGCTGAATCGTTGAGCAGCTCTATCATGTACGGTTTTAGATCTCCACGCAGGAGGTGCTTGACCGGCAGGCTGTAGCCCTGTTTGCCCCGGTTAACGATCTTATCCGGCAGTAGTCCTTCCAAGGCAGCCCGGAAAATGTACTTGGTGGTCATGCCCTTGAGCTTCCAATCGCCGGGCAGGGAGGCCATGAACTCCACCAGCACATGGTCAAGCAGGGGCACACGAATCTCCAAAGAGCTGGCCATAGACATGCGGTCCACCTTCATCAGTACCGAGTCGGTCATCATGAAGCGCATATCCAGGTAGATTTCCTGATTGACCTTGTCCTTACCAGCATCACAACGAGCCGCGTACTCTCGGAGCTGACGAAATGGGTCCATCTCTACCTTCTGACGAAAGCCATTCTGGAGGAGATTACTTTCCAACACGCTATTAAAAAAATACTGCCAACGCAGATGCTGTCCTGCTGGATCCAGATTAGCTCCCTCAACAAAGCGTTTGAGCATATTGATCGCACCTTTCTTTTGATGCTGATCCGGCAGCATGGAGGTCAGGCGACCGATCACCTGCTTACGCAGCGGCCTAGGCATCAGATTAAACCAAGTGCTCATGCGGCTGGCCTTGAAGCGGTCATAACCTGCAAAGCTCTCATCCGCCCCTTCCCCGGAAAGACAAACCGTCACATGCTCCCGCGCCTGCTTACAGAGCAAATACAGCGGCACGGTGGAGAGGTCGGTCATGGGCTCGTCCAGATGCCAGAGGGTCTTTTCTACATAATCCGGCTTCAGGGTATCCAGCACCAGAACCTGATGATCGGTCTGGCAATAATCAGCCACGATCTGGGCGTAATCCAGCTCACTAAAAGATTTATCCTCGTAACCGATGGTAAAGGTCTTGAACGAGCTGTTCAGGTGCTTGCGCATCAGTGCCACTAGGCAGCTGGAATCCAACCCTCCTGAAAGAAAAACCCCCAACGGCACATCGCTGACCAGATGACTCTGCACGGCCTGGTCCAACAGTTCGCGCATTTTTTCGACCGCTTCGTCAAAAGAGAGCTTATTTTCACCCGGATGAAATTTAAGATCCCAATACTGTTCCTGATGGATATTGCCGTTTTCAAAGACCAGCATGTGTCCGGCAGGCAGCTTGTGGATGTCGGCAAACATGGTCTGGGGCGCTGGTACGAACTCAAAGCCGAGATAATCGTACATGGCCTGATAGTTGATCCGCCGTTCTACCTGCTTATCTTCCAGGATAGCCTTAATTTCCGAAGCAAAAAGGAGGCGTCCATTCTTATAGGTGTAATACAGCGGTTTGATACCTATCCGGTCACGGACAAGAAGCAGGCGTTTGCGGGGCATATCATATAACCCGAAGGCGAACATGCCGCGTAGCCGATGCATGACCTCTGTCCCCCATTCCTCATAGCCATGAATGATAACCTCTGAGTCGGACTTGCTGCCAAAGACATGTCCCTTATCCTTCAGCTCCTTGCGCAGCTCCTGAAAGTTATAAATCTCACCATTAAAGACCAAAGCGATGGTCTTGTCCTCATTGAACATGGGCTGCCGCCCGTTGTCGCTGAGATCAATAATAGACAGCCTTCGGAAGCCCAAAGACATTTCATCAGAGCAGAAATGGCCTTGCTGATCTGGACCTCGGTGCTCCAGAGTATCGGTCATTGCCCGAATCAGGCCTTCGTCGTTCCAATTAAACCCGCTTATACCGCACATAATTATATAGATTAAAAATTATTCATTTATCGAGTACCTTCTGCACAATTCTGCACAAGAAAGGCATTCCGTATTGATCATCCCTTCTCAGGGGGGCCGCAAAGATTTACTCCTCAAATCAAACCACTAAAAAAACACTCCCACCAAGGAGGTATCCCCCAGTGTTGCCCAATTTTTTTTTACGGTACGGTATTTTTCATTATTATGCAATCAGATGTAGCACCAAGTCTTCATAGATCACCCTATTTTCTGCTTTGTTTCCCTGCTTTATTTCCTATGAGCCGTTGCATCATGCGATCTCGTTTTATGGATACCCATCATGAAAATATCCTCGAAAAACAGGCAACCACTCCATTTTTTTTCGCATGGTTTTTTATGTACCGCCCTCCCTTGAAGCAGGCAATACTTGCAACAAAATAGAAAATTCTATTGACGGGAAAGACGAAAGCATGACATACTCTTGTGTCTTATTTCGTCAATTATTTGAAAAACCGGAAAGAATACCACTCATAGGGCACTTCTTCTGTGTAAGCGCTTCTCAAAAAAACATAATGCAAAAAAGACTCCAAAAAACACAAAAAAAGCGAACCGCCCTACTTCTGAAACGTATCGTTCCACTCACCATCCTCTTACTTATAGGGGCTTTTCTCTATAATGACCTTGCAGAAACAAATACAAAAAATCAGCTCGTTAATCAGGACACCTTTTATGTAGGACAAGGGGTGGGCACCCTTTCCTATAACCTGAAAAAAATTACTAGGGATCTTCTTTATCTTGCAGGACAAAGCAGCCTGATTGATCAGATAACTCATCCTGATCCAGAAAACCTGGAACGACTCGCTGGAAATTTCACCAACTTTTCCAGAATCAAGGGGTGTTACGATCAGATTCGCTGGATCGACGAAACAGGTATGGAACGAGTACGCGTCGATTACGCACCTGACAGACCAAAGACCACACCATCAGATCTCTTGCAGAATAAACGCGGGCATTATTATGTAACCGAGACCTTAAAATTGTCTTCCGGAGAAATTTTCATTTCACCTCTTGATCTCAATGTTGAACGCGGCCAGGTGGAACACCCCTTTAAACCCACAATTCGTATAGCCACTCCGCTTGCTGATCGCGCAGGCAAACAATGCGGCCTTCTGATCATTAACTATGCCGCGAGAAATATGCTGGACAATTTTCTTGCCACCACCTTCAAAATAAAAGACCATGTGTCTGTTATGAACAGTGAAGGGTATTGGCTTATTAGCCCGAATACTGCCGAAGAATGGGGATTCATGTTCAATTTGAAGAATATGAAATTAGAAAGTCGCTTTCCAAAAATCTGGCAGGAGATCAAAGGAACCGACAAAGGTACCTTGCTGAATAATGACGGGCTATGGATCTGGAGCACGGTACACCCCTTGGATGGGATACAGACAGGGGGCTCAGAAGAGCTGCATCTTTTACACCATACACTAGGTAGCTACCCCTGGAAAGTGACCTCTCATATCAGCAAGCAGGAGCTGTCTGATATTCTCTTTACCCTCCGTATACAAGTTGTCAGCGTTACTTTTTTTCTGTTTCTGGCCATCTGCTATGCCTCCTGTAAAATGGCCCGCATTGAACAAAGACTGTGGGAGGCCAATTCAGCTCTTGAACGGGAGGTTCTTGAGCGCACCGCCTTGCTCAATAAGAAGCTCACTGATCTACAAAAGATCAATAGTAATCTCGAAATTACTCAGTCTCGATCCACAGCCATTATTAGCTCACTTTCCCGGGTGGGTGAAGGCCTAATTATCATTGATTCGACCCAAAAGGTTCGCTATATGAATCAGGTGATGATTGACTGGTTCGGCGATATGACAGGAAAAAATTGCGGATTCCTGACAGATGACCAGCAGAGCCCCTGGGACTGCGTATATGTTAAAGATGCTATTGCACAGGAAAAATCGGTTTGCTTTCTTCCCTCCTCCGGTACAAAACGAATATTTGAAATCACTTCAACAAAATTCACAGGAAATGATACCGGCCCTGCGATCCTTCAGATTGTACACGATATTACCGACCAGAAAAAAAAGGAAATGCTTTTACAGGAAAACCAGGAGAAATATCGAAGGCTCGTCGAAAACATCGGCGACAAGTTCGTTGTCTTCAGCCAGGACCCTGAGAAGGAAATATGGACCTATGCTGGCAACAGCATCTGTTCGGTGTTCGGCTGCATTCCCGAACACACCAAGGGCGATATTGCCTGGAGCGAGGTGATCGACTGGCTCCCAGAATCTCTGGAACAGCGGCGTTTCCATCTCTCCAGAATCAAAGAGGGCAAGACGGAGTTTATCCAGCACGATATGCAGTTTCTCCATCCGAGCGGCGAAGTGCGCACGATCCGGGTTGCTTCCCATCCTGTTTATAATGAAGCGGGCAAGCTGTTGGCTATCAACGGTATTCTCGAAGATATTACCGAATATGAGTACATCCGGGAGAAGCTGACCGAAGCCCAGCAGCGGGCTGAAGCGGCCAATAAGGCCAAGTCGGAATTTCTTGCCAATATGAGCCATGAAATTCGTACCCCGATGAACGCCATTCTCGGCATGTCGAGTCTTGCTCTGGAAACAGCCCTTGATCCAGAACAGAAAAACTATATCGAAAAGGTCTATACCTCAGCGGAATCCCTCCTCGGCATTATCAATGATATCCTCGACTTTTCTAAAATAGAGGCGGGAAAACTCGAAATCGAGACCGTTACCTTTCTCCTGGAAAGAGTCTTTGAGAATTTCAACAATATTATAGGATTAAAAGCATCAGAAAAGGGGCTCAACCTGAATGTTGATATCTCGCCCGAAATACCTGAGCGGCTGAAAGGTGATCCGCTGCGACTAGGACAGATACTGATTAATCTTGGCAATAATGCGGTCAAATTCACCAGTAGAGGCAGTGTGAAAATAAGCGTTGAACCGCTGCGCGAACGGAACGAAATCGTCCTGCTTGAGTTCTGCGTGGCTGATACCGGTATCGGCATGAACACCCAACAACAAAGCAAACTTTTTAAATCATTCAGTCAGGCAGATTCCTCCACCACCCGAAAATATGGCGGAACCGGCCTCGGTCTCTCCATCAGTAAAAAGCTGGTGGAAATGATGGGCGGTACGATCTGGTTTGAAAGCGATATCGGTCAAGGTTCCCGTTTTTATTTCACCCTACCCTTTGTCGTCTCCCCGGAAGAACAACGAACAACTAATAAAAAAAACACCGTAAAGAATCCCCAGGAGGAATTTTATCATCTCAGGGGGATCAACGTCCTCCTTGTAGAAGATAACGCGCTCAATCAGGAGCTAGCCAAGATCCTCCTGACGCGCAAAGGTATTCTGGTCACTGTGGCAAACAACGGAGCTGAAGCCTTGGAAATATTGCAGGCCTCCAGCTTTGACTGTGTGCTGATGGATATCCAGATGCCAGTTATGGATGGTTACACAGCCTGTCGGGCAATTCGCAAGCTCCCGCAGTATAAAAAGCTGCCGGTTATCGCCCTTACGGCGAATGTCCTGTCCACGGACCAAGAAAAGAGCAAGGAAGCGGGCATGAATGAGCATATCGGCAAACCGTTTAACGAACAAGAGATGTTCACCGTGATATCTCGGCATGTCAGCACCGTCAACACGAAAAAAAAGCAAAAGTCAGAAACAACGGCATTAGCTCACAGCTCTCCGGCACTCCATGAATATTCAAGTTGAACAGCCCTGCCCCCAATGCGGAGGCTTAGTCACCCTGTCGGTTGAGGATCGCCTGCTGGCCTGTCCTTATTGCGGGGTGAAAAACTTCCTCCAGAGTTCCGGGGCTTTCCGATATGCCTTGCCAAACAGAGTCACACCCGTAAAGCAGGAACGGATTATCTATGCACCCTATCTTCGTTTTAAGGGAAATATTTTTACAGTAAGCCGGTCCGGCATTTCCTATAAGGTGCTCGATACCACTCAGGATGCTTGCCCTCAACTAGGCCTTCCTCCCTCACTCGGACTTCGTCCCCAGGCGATGAAGCTGGTTCGCATTCATAACGAGACAAAAGGTCGTTTTCTCCCCCTAGCAGTAAATATTCAAAAGGTTCTGGAAAAAGCAGCCCGGATTCAGTCCTTATCCGAAAAGGGGGGCGAATCCCTGTACCACCGTGCCTATATTGGTGAAACGCTCAGTTGTATTTACCTGCCCCTCCTGCCCCGCGAGGACGGGCTCTTTGATGCCGTCTTAGGTGAACCACTGGCCCACGTCGATGCATCAGCTGTTCAGGCCTCAAAAAGCACTCCATTCCAGCCCAACTGGCAGATGAAATTTCTCGCCACCCTCTGTCCTCGTTGCGGCTGGAATCTGGACGGAGAAGGTGATTGCCTGGTATTAACCTGTTCAAACTGCGATACAGCCTGGAGGATCGACAAAAATGGACTTTCCCACACCCCCTGTTCCATATTTCCCGGTCCTTCTGACACAGCCCTCTATCTGCCTTTTTGGAGATTGAGTGTCAACCTTCCTGCTGTCGAAATTCAGAGTTTTGCCGATTTTATCCGCCGAACAAATCAACCCTTGGTCCCTCGCAAGGAATGGGAAAAGCAAACCATGCAGTTCTGGATCCCGGCCTTTAAGTTGCGCCCAAAAATATTCCTCCGCACCGCAAAACAGGCAACGGTCAGTCAATGGCGGTTGACAGGGGAGGAGCAGGAAAAAGAAATGCGAATTGTGCCCAATATGTATCCGGTTACCCTGCCCTTAAGCGAGGCAAAGCAATCCCTGAAACTGATTCTGGCTGAGTCGGCAACGAACAAGCGTACAGTCTATCCATATCTTCCTCATGTCCGACCAGAGTTTATTTCCTCATCCTTGATTTTTCTTCCTTTCAAGGATCGCCATCATGACTGGGTGCAAACACCGGGCGGAACCGTGATTGCCAAGTCTGTGCTCCATTTTGGCAGAGCCCTCTGACACAAAACATACATACACTTAGAAATACAGACATATATTCATTAAGAGCACCCCTCCGAAGAGGGGTCGTAGCATCAACAGGATCGACTATGCAAAAGACAGTATTACTAGAGGATGAAAAATTTATGCGGCAGGCCTTGATCGAAGCCCTTCAGGCACTGGACGCCGGGGAATTCCCGGTAGGCTGCGTATTAGTGCAGGGTAGCAAGATCATAGGGAGAGACCGTCGCCAGAACAGCGAAGGAGCCTGTACCAATGAGATCAACCATGCTGAGATGGTAGCCCTGCGCACCCTGCTTGCTGAGTATCCTGCCATTGACTGTCGGGACATTACAGTCTACTCCACAATGGAGCCCTGCCTGATGTGCTACAGCACCCTGCTCCTTTCCGGGGTTCGTCGTTTTGTCTGGGCCT
This sequence comes from Candidatus Electrothrix aarhusensis, assembly GCA_004028505.1. Taxonomy (GTDB): domain Bacteria; phylum Desulfobacterota; class Desulfobulbia; order Desulfobulbales; family Desulfobulbaceae; genus Electrothrix; species Electrothrix aarhusensis. Next base: position 20,841 of record MTKO01000091.1, on the reverse strand, counting down.
ATGAGGATGTAATGGGCGGCGGAACTGGCCTGCCGCTGCAACAGCTTACGCCCCTCTATCAAGACATGCAGGTGGAGTTGGTCCCTGATGTGCTCCGCAAGGAGAGCCTGAGTCTGTTTGCCCGTTTTTTTGAACGATACTCCTATCACCAAGATAGCCTGCTTGCCGAGTACACCCTCGTGCAAATACAAAAGTACCGATGCCGCCTAAACGACAGCACTGTGTATAACATCATATAATGTACCGACCTCTTTAACACGAACAACGGACAAGCTGATGGACAAACGAACGGACAAACTGAGGGATCAACAAGAGAGCGCCCCCGTCCCTTTAGCAGAAGACACATCCGAAGGCTGGAGAAAGGCCATGCGGGCGTGGACCCACCCCAGGGTGGTGACCATGTTTTTTTTCGGGTTTTCTGCTGGGATTCCTATCCTGCTAATTTTCTCCAGTCTCTCTCTCTGGTTACGGGAGGCCGGGGTCAGTCGTTCCGCAGTTACCTTTTTCAGCTGGGCTGCCTTGGGCTATTCCTTTAAATTCGTCTGGGCACCATTGGTTGATACGCTGCCCTTGCCCTTTCTCACCAGAAAGCTGGGAAGAAGAAGGGGCTGGCTGCTGCTGGCCCAGATTGCTGTGATCACCGCAATTTGTTTTATGGCCCTGACCGATCCTGCCAGTGGACAACAAAACCTTGTCACTATGGCCCTGGCAGCCGTTATGCTGGGCTTCTCTTCCGCCACCCAAGACATTGTCATTGATGCCTACCGCATCGAATGCGCAGAAGAAGATATGCAAGCGCTCTTGTCTTCAACCTATATTGCCGGATACCGGATAGGAATGCTGGTCGCCGGAGCCGGGGCCCTGTATTTGGCCTCCTGGTTTGGTACCAGTAAAGATGCCTATAGCTACGCAGCCTGGCAGTACAGTTACCTCTGTATGGCTGGCGTTATGCTGGTCGGAGTAGCCACCACCCTGCTGATCCCGGAACCGGCAGCAAATTCCAAAAATTACGATTACCCGGCCAGCTATTATCTTCGATTTCTCTTCCTCTTTGCCTGCACAGCGGGCGTTTTTATCGCGGTCTTTTTCCTGACTGGCAATACCGTAAATCTACTCAACAGCATGCTTCGGGGACTGACGACGACAATCCCTGAATCCCCTGGCCCGCTGGTTTCCTTTCTGGCAGAAGCTGCTCGCTTGCTGATAGCCCTGCTCTGCGCCCTGACCACTGCCTTTTTTCTCATGCGCCGAAACTTGGTGGACGGCAGCATGGTTAGCCAAACCTATATCAACCCAGTGCTTGATTTCTTCAGTCGTTACGGCCTACGTACAGCCCTGCTCCTCTTAGCCTTGGTGGGATTCTATCGGATCTCGGACATTATTCTGGGAGTGGTTGCTAATGTCTTTTACCAGGACATGGGCTTTTCTAAACAGACCATTGCCAGCGTGATCAAAACCTTTGGCCTCTTTATGACCCTGCTGGGCGGCTTTCTCGGCGGCACTTTGACTGTCCGCTACGGAGTGATGAAAATCCTCTTCCTTGGAGCCCTACTCTCCAGCGCCACCAACCTGCTCTTTATGCTCTTGGCTGATGCGGGCAATAATGTTCCGCTACTCTACCTGGTCATCTCCGCCGACAACCTGAGCGGCGGCATCGCCACCACCGCCTTTGTCGCCTTTCTGGCCGGGCTAACCAATATCTCCTTCACGGCGGTGCAATATGCCATTTTCAGCTCCCTTATGACTCTGCTACCCAAGATGATCGGCGGCTACTCTGGCACTATGGTTTCAGCCTGGGGGTATCATCAGTTTTTTCTTGTAACTGCTTTAATGGGTATACCGGTGCTGCTTCTCATTTGGCTGGCCGGAAGACGGTTACGATGAAATTCTCCTCCAGAGGCGGTGGTTCAATGATGCAAAAACGCCTTCAGAGAGGTAAAAAAAAAGCCGCTCCTACTAAGGAGCGGCTTTTTTCTCAGGAGAAAAGAGTACGATTAGTTTTTCAACAGATAATCCGCAAGGGCTTCAAGTTCTGCGTTGGATCCGTTGAAAGGCGGCATAACCATATTTGCGGGATCAGGCGGGTTACTGATAAATCCCATCAATTTATCTTTATCATACCGCTTGTATACCTCTGTTAGATCAGGACCATTTGAACCGCCCTGCCCCTGATACACATGACATGCCTGGCATTGGGAATCTTTAAAAATCTGTCCGCCATCCAGAGTAGCAGGATCCTGAGTTACCTGTGCATTCGGCTCGGCAGCTCCAGCTTCTTAACAAACTGTTGATCCATCCGCATGGTATTCCAAATAAGATAGGGTTTACGCGCCTTTTCACGGGTATATGCTCCCATAAAAAATGCCGTAAACATGCAGAACGCACCGAACAAGAGGAATATTCTTCCCTTGTCATGTTTACGCACCCAGTAGATAACCGTGCAGATTACCGCTACGCTTGCTAATCCAATCATAATGTACAGAAACGGCTGAGCAGCGCCACCGGAGAGCTGGGCCCAAGGATTGGGTTTAGGGAGTGCTTCTGTAGCTGATTTTACCTTGAACAAAAAACTGAGTCCAGAAAGAGGCTGCAGCAAGAGCAGACTTGCGCCTATTGCACCTGTAAACTTGTTTACCTTAGCATAATACGGCTGATCCTCACCTGGACGCCCTGATTTCCAAAAACTCCAGACAAAGACAATGAGTGCCCCGTTGATCAAGCAGGGAAGAATCAGATGGATAGAGGACTCAATAAGAATGGGGGTATAAAAGGCATCCCAACGACTCTGCGTTTCCATCCACTTGCCTGGAACCATCATAAAGGCCCAGATGCTGTTAATCATGATTCCGGCTGCTATGGAGCAAAAGGCTGTACACAGTCCATAAAAAAGATGCATTCCTCGGGAGGAAGAATCCCAAGTGTTATGATAGATGACGGAAAAAATCATCAAAAGCAAAAAAATGCCGCCTTCAGCCAGAAAAGGCCAGAACTGGGTTGAGAAAAGAAAAGCACCAAACTGACTCCACAGACCGATGACCAGTACGACTATAGCGACACCGAGCACACCGTTGATCTTCATCATGTCGGAAAGGAACTTTGACAAGCCCCTAGCCAATCTTATATAGTCGTTATCCTTTTTCCTGCCGCCCCACCATTCTGAAAAAACAGCCAATGTGGACCCGCCGACTGCAAAAAAAGCAATAAATACATGTACCAGAATAACTACCGCCATAATGATACTGTTACCCAAGAAGGGAAAATCTATCCTGTCCACCTGTTCCTCCTTTCAAAAAAGCTTAAAGCCTCCCTTTCCCCACTCCTGACAAAAATAATCCCCATGTCCAAGTACGGTCCAGCATCCCCGTGGACGCTGATCTGCGAGAACCCCGCAGAACGGCTTCGTTTATTAGTCAGTTTACACCCTCAAAAAAAAATACACAAGGTAGCGAGAAAATATCTCAAAAAAAAATTTCGGGTATTGATAGGTATTCCTCCATTTTTCACGACTGTTCGACAGGATACCCTATCATCTCTAATGCCGTTGCGACCTCTTCCAAACAGGAGGGATCATCAATAGTGGACGGCATCCGGTATTCCTTGCCAGCAGCAATAGCACGCATAGTACCGCGTAAAATCTTACCAGATCTCGTTTTGGGCAGTCGGGTAACAATCACCGTCTCACGGTAACAGGCAATGGGGCCGATACCGTTACGAACCATATGAATGAGTTCTTTGTTCAGCTCCTCCACTTCGCAATCTGTACCCGCTTTGAGCACCACAAGCCCAAGTGGTTTCTGCCCCTTCAGGGCGTCATCAAGACCGATAACAGAGCATTCCGCCACCTGAGAATGGCTTGCGACGATTTCCTCCATAGCCCCGGTGGACAGGCGATGCCCAGCAATATTAATGACATCATCGATCCGCCCCATGACAAAGACATAGCCATCCTCATCAATATAGCCTCCGTCGCCAGTTTCGTAATACCCCCGATATCGGGACATATACGAGGAGACAAAACGATCTTCGTTCCGCCACAGGGTCGCTAGGGTACCGGGAGGCAAGGGGAGCTTGATGACTATATTTCCCTCCTCACCCGGCCCAACCTCATTGCCCTCACTGTCGAGAATCTTCACGTCATAGCCTGGAACCGATTTGGTAGCTGAACCGGGTTTGACCGAAAACTGTTCTATGCCCATAGGGTTGGCCACAATAGCCCAGGCAGTTTCGGTCTGCCACCAATGGTCGATCACGGGCACTTCTAATAAATCCTTTGCCCAATGGTAGGTATCTGGGTCCAGACGTTCACCGGCAAGGAACAGGGCCTTGTATTCAGACAGGTCATAGTCTTTAAGAAGCAATCCTTTAGGATCCTCCTTCTTTATCGCTCGAAAAGCGGTGGGCGCGGTGAACAACACCTTCACCTTATGCTCTGCAATCACCCGCCAGAATGCTCCTGCATCCGGGGTGCCGACAGGCTTTCCTTCATAAACGACCGTGGTGCAGCCATACAAAAGCGGAGCGTAGACAATATAGGAATGGCCGACCACCCAGCCCACATCCGAGGCCGCCCAAAAACATCGCCGGGTTCCATGTTATAGATATTCTTCATCGACCATTGCAAGGCCACGGCATGCCCACCGTTGTCTCTCATCACCCCCTTGGGCATACCGGTCGTACCGGAAGTATAGAGAATATACAACGGATCAGTGGCTGCCACAGGCACGCAGTCGGCAGGTTCGGCATCTTTGATAATCTCCTGCCAGTCCAAATCACCGGGCTGCCCCAGATCGGCCTGAAGAAAATCCCGTTGAAAAACAATGCTCTTTTCAGGCTTATGCTCAGACTGGTCAATGGCCGCCTCAATAAGCGGCTTATAGGCCAACTGTTTTTTCCCCTCAATGGCCCCAGAGGCGCAGATAATCATCTTGGGTTGAGCATGATCAATGCGGATCGCCAATTCATTGGCTGCAAACCCTCCAAACACCACAGAATGAATAACACCGAGTCGGGCGCAGGCCAGCATAGCGACGAGGGCCTCGGGGATCATGGGCATATAAATGATGATGGTATCGCCTTTTTCCGCCCCCTGTGCCTTGAGAGCCCCGGCCAGAGTCGCCACCTGATCACGGAGCTCTGTCCAGGAAATTTTCCGCACCGTGTCCGTCACCGGAGAATCATAAATAATAGCTGTTCGATCACCATGCCCGTTCTCCACATGCCGATCCACAGCATTATAACAGGTATTCAACTCACCGCCTCGAAACCACCTGTAAAAAGGCGGATCAGAGCTATCCAGTACGATATCCCATTTCTTGTGCCAGCTGATGGCCTCGGCAGCCTCCGCCCAAAATTCTTCGGGATTGTTTAGGCTTTTGTCAAAGACTTCCTGATAGTTCTCCATGCGCTCTCCCAAGGATAGACATTCAATGAAAAATGCTTCTCAACTCCGACCCTCTCTTATCGAACCAAAAACAAGGACACCCACTCATCCTCATAGCGAGCTTCCTGCAAAGAGAGACCTAGGGCCTCATACAGCCTGATGATATTTTTTTCCTGTTCCCCTTGCAGAATACCGGCCAAGACAACCGCTCCTTTTTCCGCCACAAGAGCGGCAATGGCTGGAGCCATCTCCACCAGGACATCATGAATAATATTGGCGCAGACAAGATCAAAGCTGCCGGTCAGGTCATCAAGATCATCACCGGAGACAGTAATCTTCCCTTCAAGCGCATTATGAGCGATATTCTCACCAGCAACCCGCACGGATTCAGGATCGTTATCAATAGCTATAACCTGCTCCGCTCCGAAAAGGGTCGCTCCCATAGCCAGAATCCCTGTCCCTGTCCCGATATCCAGCACCTTCTTTTGCACCCTGCGATCAAAACAGACCCGGACCAATTCAAGAGCCAGCTTGGTGGAGGCATGCTGACCAGTGCCGAAAGCCATGCCGGGATCCATCTCAATCACCTGCTCGTCTGCTTTGGGAACATACTCCTCCCAGGAAGGTTTAATCACTAAACCCGGAATAATGGCAAAAGGGGTAAAAAATTGCTGCCACGAGGTTGCCCAGTCCTCATCCGCTAGCACAGAGCATTTCGGTTTTGGCGGCTCCAACTCATAAAGGGCAAACAGATCGTTCAACTCTTGTTCCAGTCGTTCCAGAACATCGTCCTGTTCCGCCTCTCTGTCTTCACCGTTAAGGCAAAAAAATCCGTTAATCAGACTCTGTCCATCTTTGACCGGTGTCTGTTCCACTGCTGAGCCGCTGAGTACGCCCAGCAGGTCAACAACTGCTTCCAGGGTTATTTCGGGGCAGTCCAAACTGGTTTTCAACCACATCGGGGCAAGAGATTCATCCATACATCAACCTATCATTATATAAATATTATAATATTTCCCCAAACCCGCAGCAGCAGGAGAGAATCTTCTTCTTTCAGGTATAGCCTAAAAAACGTTCAACACGAATTCGCGAGGAGCTGACCCCGAGAAGGGCCAACTGTTCTCCCATTTCTCTGACCATCACCGGCGGACCGGATACGAGAAAGGTCGCATCTTGGAGGTCCACTGTTACTTCGGAACGTATAATCTTCGAGTCTATCCTCCCCTGACAGGCCTGCATCTTTCCCAAAGAACGCCCCAGTACATGGACAACACGAAAACTAGGGAGACGCAGCTTTTGTAGCTTTGCCAACTCGTCAGCAAAAGGGACGTCGTCATCGTCCGCATTTCCGTAAATTAGAGTAATCCTCCGGCGATCATGTCGGGAGGTCGAATCAATGAGCATGCTTCGGATGGGGGTAATGCCGATTCCCGCAGCAAGGCAAACAATATCATTTGGAATGTCTGTCATGGAAAAATCACCGTTGGGCCCCTTCATTATCACCTCATCACCCGGATACAACCCTTCGAGATATTGGCTATAGGCAGAACCTGTCATCCGTTTGGTGAATTCCAAAAAATTCTGCTGAGGTCCATTACTAAAGGATAAGGGATGAACAAGCATACCTTCATGCCCGAGACCGACAATCACATATTGCCCGGCCTGAAAGGAAAAACCCGGAGGACAGGTAAAACGATAACTATTGACTTGCGGGGTACGGGGTATGCGTTCAATAAAACGTACGGTTGTTTCCATCCTACCTTTTCTCCTTTCCATTCACTCTCTTCTTCTTTTTTCCCGCCTGGACCTGATGTTGTCCTCTCAGCCTTTCTTTCTGGAGCAGAGTAATCTTGGGTGACCAAGCTAACCAATCGTCATTAGCCTCTTTTGCAAGCAGAAAATGATCACCTTCCTCAGCAGGCGTCCCAGTTTCTTCCGGCGTAGCCATAGCAATGCCCCCCGCGATAATGGATTCTAACGATTCCGTTTCCACAGAGACTCCAGAAAAAAGCCCGGCAATCACCTTGACTCCGCCTGCATTCCAAAATTTGGAGTTCCGGTGAACAAGAGGGATGTATTTCGGTTCAATAACCACATGAATCCAAACCATTTGCGCTGTCGGCCCAAGCTCAATACCGGTTATCCTTCCTACTTCCACCTGTCTGTAATAGAGTGGACTATCTTTTTTCAAGGAGCCGATCCGTTCAGCCTCCAGGACTAAATGCAGGCCAGGTATAGGTACGGAGAGCCTAGGCTCGGAATCCTGGACTACAAAACGGGTTCTCGGACCACCGCTTCCGGGCAGGAGGTCAAGGTAAGGGCCGGAAATCAACGTCCCCAGATGTTTGGCACCGGAAAGATTCACCCTTGGTTGAACAAGCCAGATATCTGTTGTCTGACGAAAAAGTCTGCTGAATCGTTGCTGGACAGCAGCTTGAGCAAACACCCTGTCCTTATCCAGATCATACCAAGTACGAACCAGCGTGCCCACTGTGATTCCCTTATATTTAATTTTTGTCCTTGATGTAATATCCCTACCGTGGAGGAATTCCAAGGTCAGAATAAGAGAGCCAGCTCGAAGTGCTTCTTCTTGTCCAGGATAGAGCGGAAAAACATGTTCCGCCGCAACTTGTACCCCACCAGTGGGTGTAAAAAAGGAAATGCCACCCGAAATCATCGAATCAAGAGAAGCTGTCTGCAAAGAAATCCCCTGCAAAGAGGCCTCAAGCTGGAAACCAGAGATATTATAAAAACGGGTATTATTTTTAACCAGGAGGGCATACTGTTCATAAATCAAGAGCTCCATAGCAACACCATCCCCAGCTGCAGTCAGCTGAAGATCTGTCACTTCTCCGATTTCTTGTTTTTTGTACAGAACCGGTGAGCCGAGCCCTAAAGAGCCGCTATCTTCCGCTTTCAGCTGAAAACGTTTTCCTGGTCGCAAAAAAAGCTTGGGCATCGGTGAAGATTCAACAACAAAATGATCCTGCTGCTCACCATCCCCAATCTGGAAGGTAATATAGACCCCGGAGATCAGCGTTTCCAGATTTTTGATGCCGCTGAGAGAAACTTGAGGACGTACAACCCAGAATCTGCTGTTCTTGCGAAGGATTTTTTCGGCCCTTGGATCAAGGAGAATGCTTGCCGTTACTGTGTGAAAATCATCATTATTGATATCAATCGAACGGACAATACCGGCCTTCAGCCCCCGAAACATCACCTTGGTTTTCCCCGGCACAATACCGTCACCGCTGGCGAGCTGTAGGGTCATGGGGATACCGTACTCAGCATCTGCAAAATCTTTATACAAAGTAAACACCTGTTCGGAGCGGGCAGGAGGTGTTTCTTTGAGCGACTCTGCTGTGCCGCAGGTAAGCCCGCCATAGACAAGCGAAGCCATAGACTCGACATTGACACTCAACCCTCGTTGCAGATCGCCAGTAACAGAAAGACCACTGGCATTCCAGAACCTGGTTCCTTCATGGATCAGATGGCTGAATTCCGGCTGAATAAAAAGATCCAGCAGAATACTGCCGTCTTGTTCAAGGTGGTAGTCATCCACTTGCCGATACGGAGGTTTCGACTGTACACATAAGATCCCCTTTGCAGTGAATACAGGGTATCGGTTTTTAACCTGATATGAAGACCTGGGGTGTCCGTGCCCATTGGGGGAGGATCTGACAATCCTGCAAAATGACGCTCAAGTTTAGTGGATGCTCCCATGCGCAGGGTAATATAGGCACCGCTGACCAAGGTATCCAGACCGGTAATACGACCTGCGGAAACCTCCGGTTTGACAATCCAAAACATGGTATCTGCAACCAAGCCTTTCTTGGTCACTCGGTCCATTTCTATTTTAATATCAGCGCCATCAAGCTCGCTATCCATAACAACGCTTTTGACGCTCCCCACCTGGATCCCCTTGTAAATCACCTTGGTTTTCCCAGCAGTTACCCCTTCGGCACCAGAAAAATGAAGAGTGATTTCAATACCGGAATCACGATAACTGCTGATCAGCAGCCAAAAGCCGATACAAAGGGCCAACAGAGGAAGAAACCAAATCGGAGAAACTATCAGACGTTTACGAAGCACAGCTTTTTGCATAAGATCCTTTTCTTTGACGGGCTGCCGTTGATACCGATTTTACCATCTAAGCTATTCGTTTTATCAAAAAAATCAAATGGAAATAATATCAATATTTTTCTCTTCTGTCAAATTCCGATGTTTTGCGGAAGTTTTGTCAGGGGAAATATGAAAAAGATTGCGAAATTACGAAGAATGCCCTACCATATCTTATATAAAAATTCCTGACGTTAACGAAAGACAAGGCGAAGCATTTGTTTTTCCGAACACTACGGAACCATGTCTTTTCATAATGAATGCATTCAATAAGAGTATCTTCTGTCTGACATATTTTATCTTTTTTGTCTGGTATTGTCGGTCACACAAAACCGGTCACCGAAAAGAACGACGGAGTAGATAACAGTTATCCTCAGCAGTGCCTGCCCTACTGACACATAATATTCTACAATGACCAACAGGTACATCAGCACACTTTCCGCTGTCCGCAAGGATGATATCAATAGGGTCGGCGAAAAAGGAGCAAATCTGGGCGAACTTGCAGGTAAAGGATTTCCAGTCCCTTCGGGGTTTGTGGTCTCGGCAGAGGCCTACCGTATCTTTTTCACCTCTCTCCGCCTGCAAAAAATTTTACACTCTCTCAATAAAGCAGGGGCGAAGGAGCTTTCAAAGGCCTGCGGTGTTATTCGTAACACCATCACCAATGCGAGTTTCCCTGGAGAACTGGCAGAGAGTATTCTTGCGGCACACCAGCAACTGGTAGGAAGCAAAATTAACGAAACGGTCTGTGCTGTGCGGAGCTCTGCAACAACAGATGACCTTTCAGGAGCCAGCTTTGCCGGTCAGCACGCAACTTATTATTATGTTGAACGTGCCAACCTGTTACGCATGATTCAATATTGCTGGGCTTCCCTCTGGAGCAAAGAAGCGGTCAATTATCGAAACGCCTGCGGTATTGAGCATTCAACCACGATGGCAGTCGTGATCCAGGAAATGGTTCGCTCGGAAATTTCCGGTATCACCTTCACCGCAAACCCGGTCACCAGTGCAGATGAAATCGTGATTGAGGCGTCCTGGGGCATGGGAGCAGCAATTGTCGACGGACGAGTAACACCGGACCGTTATATCCTGGACCACGATACCTTACAATTGCTTGACCAGCGGATTGCAGAAAAGAGCGTTATGGTCCCCAGCAAGCTCCAACCAGAAACATCTTCTCGCCTGACAGAAGTTCCGCCTGGGCTCCAGCAGCAGCCAACCCTCAGCCGGGAACTTCTCGACACCGTTGCAGATTGGGCTCTCAAAGCGGAAAAACACTTCGGTTCTCCGCAGAATATGGAATGGGCCATTTCTCATGGACGCTTTTATATCCTTCAATCCCGCCCAATATCTTCTGTGGGCCGGAGAAGTAGGTCGCAGGAACCTGATGGGCAATACATCCTGTTCAAATCGGCAATCAACAATGCTGCTCAGCCCTTCACACCGCTGACCGCAAACCTGATTTCCTTGGCAACCTCGCCAGCATTACGTTCCATTAACGGCCATTGTTACTTTAATCTCAAATATATCCGCCTTCTTTCCCCTTTCAAACTCTCAGATAGTCAACTGGTCGATCTTTTCTCTGGCCTGACACCAGAAGATTCCTGGCCACGTGAAACGCTCTTTTTGCGCAGGCTTCCCTTTTCTCTTCTTTTTTGGCTCTACGGCTATCTGTTGTTCGGTGTTTTTTTTGCCCGATCCCGCAACATGCCGGAAAACCTCCTAAAGCAATACCAAAAAAACTCCCAAAACATCGAAAAAAAACCGAATAACGATATATTTAAGAGCCTGCTCCGGCTCAGCCTGCTCCCAAAAATCTTCGATCCCATCGGCAGCATTCCTCTGTGGATCAATATTTCTTCAGTACGACACCTGTTCTCTTTTGTCCCTCTCAGGATCCTGCTCGAACATTGGTTGCCGCACCTGCGACCTGAAGCACTTTCTCTGTTCTGTACTGGAAACAGTAGCCTTTATCCGAACCTCTATCCTAAGGCAGTAGAATCTGCAATCGAACAGCTCGTTTTCAAAGCCGGACAATTTCCCTCAATCCGAGATCAATTCCTGAAGCGCCCTCCTGACGAGGTAGTGAACGCCCTAAAAAAAAATCCTAACGCCCGCCCCTTTCTCCAACTTTTTGAGAGCTTCATTAAAGAATACGGCTACAGAGCAGCAAAAGAGCTGGAGCTACAATCTGTCAGATGGGAGGAAAATTCAAGTCATGTTATAAAGTTGATCCGCGATCGCCTGCTGGCCTCCACTGACAAGAAACAAAACAAAGAACTTTCTCCAGAGGAACGCATTCGTCTGACCAATAAGATCAAACAACAACTAGAGCAATATCCCTTTGAACGTCCTTTTCATCTGCGCTGGTATCTTATCTTGTTTTTTTATAAAATAACCAAGCGCTTTCTTAAATTCGCTGAAAGCTCCCGCTCGTACCATCTGATGGCAATGTCAGCTGTGCGTAAAAATTTGCTTTGCCTTGAAAAAGAATTTCTGGTTCAAGGCGTCCTCAGGTGCAAAGGGGATATATTTTTTCTCCAGCTCCAAGAAATTGCTCACATTCAGCAAGGTGTTCTGGGCTGGTCAGATATTGAGGAGCGCATCCATCAGCGGCGTCATGATCTCATCAAAGCGGCAAGAAAAACTCCAGCCAGAGCTATCGGTATAGACCTACCGGACAACGCTCAGAATAAGTCTGCATCTTCAGGAGCACCTCAGGTGGTTCTTCCAGGTCAGACCGCTTCACTAGGCAGTTATACCGGACGAGCCCGTGTTGTCATAGACCCGAAAGAAAGCCCGGAACTGCTGTCCGGCGAAATCTTAGTGGCTCCCTATACCGATCCGAGCTGGACCCCGCTTTTCCTCACAGCTGGCGGCGCAGTTGTGGAGATCGGCAGTTATCTCTCGCATGCTGGGACAGCTGCCCGTGAGTACACCCTGCCCTGTATTGTTGATGTTACCGATTGCACTAAGCATATTCAAACAGGTGATCTTCTTTGGATAGATGGAGAAAAAGGCGAGGTACATATTCTCGAAACCAAACATCCATCGGCTGAGGGAACAGCTCAGGATGCCGATTAAGACCGCAGACTTTTCCACAACGACAAAGGTGGCGTAAAAATACATGTCAAGGGCTGATAATTTTTCCAAAGACCGTCTCTCCTCGTACTTCGATAAGCCGAACTGACACCACAGTTCCTGCCAAACTTCCCACCGAATTCTCCACCAGATTTTTCACTGAAGGCGTAGCCCTTTGCAACGAACAGGAATATAGTTCTCTGAAAATCCTTTCAACAGTCCTGCCCGTTCATCCCCCCCCTCAAGCAGTACCCTCTGTTCTGTCCCGCAATGCTGCTGATAAAAAGCCACTTTCTTTTGCACATCAAGCTCCCGTAAACGAGCGACCCGTGCGTCTTTGACCGGACCGGGCACCTGATCGGCAAATTTCGCCGCAGTAGTATCAGGCCGGAGAGAATAAGGAAAGATATGCAGATAGGTAACAGGCAACCCGGCAAGAAAAGCAAGGCTGTTCTCCGCAGCCCGGTCATCCTCACCGGGAAAACCAGCCAAGATATCGCAACCGATTGCCGCATGGGGCAAGGCTGTACGAACCCGTTCAACCACCTCGGCAAAGGTCTCGGTTGTGTACTTACGCCGCATTCGCATCAACACCCCGTCATCCCCGCTTTGGAGGGGGATATGGAGATGCGGCATGAAATTGGCACATCCTGTCATGAGATCCAGTAAACGGTCATTGACCTCGGCAGGCTCCACCGAACTCAGGCGAATCCGTATTCCCGGAAAACGATGACACAGGGTCTCCAGCAAAGAGTAGATATCCTCCCCCTCGGTCAGATCCAGACCATACTTACCCACATTGATACCAGTGACCACCAGTTCCTGATATCCTTCCTCAACAAAGATATCAACCTGGGCAAGAACCTCTGCCAGCGGAAGACTCCGGCATCGCCCTCTGGTATAGGGAACAATGCAGTAGGAACAGAAATTATTACAACCATCCTGGATACGGAGATAAGCCTGGTTCTGCCACTGAAGCGTCTCACCGGCAGGGGGCAGATCTCTTGAGCAGCTCCGACATCCTTGACCGGTGGGACGGAGCAGCCTTGTTCCAGTGCCGTATTGACCAGAAGGTGTTTGTCAGCATTGCCGATGACGACCAGTGAGCTGTCCGAGACAAGCTCCGGCAGCTCATCTCCTGTAAGTTGGGCATAGCAGCCGGTAACCAGTAAACGAGCTTCTGGGTTGCTCCGCCTGAGCTTGCGGATCAACTGACGTGATTGCTGCCCGGCCCTGGCTGTTACTGCGCAGGTGTTGACAACCAGAATGTCTGCTTCCTCCGATGCAGAGACTAACTCACACCCCTGATCCTTGAAGCCAGAGATAAAGGAGGCAGACTCAAACTGGTTGACCTTGCACCCCAGGGTGGTCACGGCGACTTTTCGTTTTGTCACGGTATTCACATTAATTATTCTTCATCTCGCATTCTTCATCTCGCTGTCCCGGCAGCCATAATACTCTGTTTCCCCTGCCCTGCCCACCTCTTTTCATGTTTCGGGATAACCATAATAGGCACGCTCCAATCCCTCCAATTACCCCTAAAATTCGCTTCGCAACAGCAGATACCATACTGAAAAACAGAAGACAAGCACTTGCTTTTGCCTGCTCTGCCGATTAATCTTTGAACAATTTTGAGTTTGGCACCTGGTCAGCAGATATTTATGCACGGCATGCTCATGCTTTATTCATTTATCGAGGTGGAATATGAAAATAAAAGAAACGCTTCTTCAGCGTCAGGAGATCGAGGAACGGGTCAACAGCCTAGGCCAGCAGCTGACAAAAGACTATGCCGGTGAAAAACCGGTTATGATCGGCATCCTTAACGGAGCCTTTATCTTTCTTGCTGATCTGGTCAGGGCTGTGGACCTGCCTGTGGAAGTGGATTTTATCCGGGTGGCGAGCTATGGTCAAGCCACGGAAAGCAGCGGTTCCATCAAACTGAGCAAAGAACCAGAACTTGATTTGACAGACAAGGATATTATTTTAGTTGAGGATATTGTGGACAGCGGGATAACTATGGCCTGGCTGCGGGAATATTTCACCACCCGCCATAACCCGAACTCCGTGAAAGTCTGCACCCTGATTGACAAGAGCGAACGACGGGCTGTCGATGTTCAGGTGGACTATGTCGGCTTTCAGATAGAAAAAGGATTTCTTGTCGGTTACGGGTTGGATTGTGCGCAAAGCTATCGGAATTTACCCCAAATCTGCTCGTTAGGGGAAGAGTAAAACAGATCCCCGATAGTCACGCTCAACGCCTTTCGGCATCAGAAATAGGTTCAGCCGGTTCAACCAACCCGTGGGAGGCGGACCTGCTACGGGGGATAAAAGCAAGCTGGACCGCCCAGAAAGGGTCGCAAATGGCTATTTTTCAGACATTTAAAGTTTTTTGATCGTGTCTTTGATTTACCTGCTTGTGATGGCTTCCGTTTTGGATTTAACTTGAACCCGTTTTTTATCTTGACAGAAAAAGTTTAATTTATTCAAATATTCATGAGTTGGAATGATCGGCTGGCAAGATCAACCTGAGATCATCTGCGCCAAAAAATATGCTGTATCGGATTTCGCATTATTTTTTCGATGCGCATTGCTCACCGATGTTTTTTTCACTCTCGCTTAAATTTGTAGTAGGATAATGCAAGTTGCGCAATCTGTAATGGAACTTGTTGTTGAGATAGTTATAGAAGTGCAGCCGCATCTTGACACAATTATTGACAGTTAAACTTAATGAGGTGATGATGTTATGAAGAATAAAATGTTCATTTTGATGCTTAGTCTTTTGTGTAGTTTTCTTTTTGTTGTCCCCGGGTCAGCTTTTTCCCGTTATAATTCCAATTCCAGTGATGCTGGCAAAGTTGCTGATTATATCGCCAGATCATCGGTGAAAACAATATATAAGAATCTGAGTGCCGAAGGCATTTCATGGAGGCAAATTCGTGATCAGTATATGCCTGCTATTTTAGCCAGATCGTTAAAGTCGGTCAGGGCGACTTATTCCAGCGAGGTGATTTTGGAAGAATTTTTGCCAACCTTGATTACCTCTTACTATAGTGAAATTGACAGGATTAACAAAGAAAACAGTATCGTTTGCGTCGAATCAAGCTTTATTGTTAGCACATTAGTTCCGTTTATTCAGGCATGTGAGACCAGCTTGGGACAGTGGCGAATTTCCGTGGAACAGGTTGCCGATGTCGTATTGAATATTTCCTATCCTTATCAAGTTTGCAAAGTCTCTCGTGAGAAATCCTGTAAAAACAAAGTTCAGGACGCGTTTGCCGATGCCTTTGATTTTAGCTTTAACTCTTCCAGATTTAAAAAAGTTTGTTCCGATACCAGCTGGTTGTAACATAAAGTATTAACAAGCAGATAACTACGATATATTATCGTATAACAAAGGAGGTGTCAGGTGGTGAAAAAAGTAGCATTTTTCTGCTCATTATTGGTTTTCTTGTTGGTTGTTGGTTCTTCAAGTCAGTCATCAGCGGCCCGGAAGAGTTCTTTCTATAAAATGGCCAAGAAGACATCGTCTAGGCTTGTGAGTAGTTCTTGGAGAAGTCTTGGCGCTGATTGCAATAAAGCGGATCAGCTGATGCAGATTATCGGCGATGGTGTAGACAGGGTTACCAGAGATATCAAAAAGAAAAAATTCAGAGGCAAGATGGCTGTGGATTTCGGTAACGGTTACATTGAGGGACTGGTTAGCACCTTGGATGATATTATCGATCAATGTTCCAATGAATGCAGTATGATTGGCCAGGCATCAGGAGAATGGTCAGCGGAGATATTTTGTGCTGTGTCTGAAGTCGTTGGTCAGTCCGCTCAATTTGACGGACTGGATGATCGACCGAATTTGATCTGCGGCGAGGCGTATAGAATGAGTTGCGAATCGACTTTTGTTGGTCAGGCAAAAAAAATGTGTTTAGTATACGCCGTTGGTAATAATTTTAATAACTACTACCCTGCAAGCAGGGGCGGATGCTGTTCTTATGATATAGAAGATTAAATTTTTCAGAGCATGTATTCAATTTGTACGTAAGGTCGAAGAAAAAACCTTGAGGGAAATCCGTTCCTTCAAGGTTTTTTTGTCGCTATAATGGGCATATGAAGCATGCCTAATCTTACAACTAAGAGGGATAATTATTATTTTCCATCCCCCTGAGCTAAATAAGATTTTTTAAAAACAGAGAATGGAGTAAGGCAAAATGGCCAGTTATAAAACGTCGATTTTTTTAATGTCCTGTGTTTTTGTATTTGGCGCACAAGATGCTTCTTGGAGTAATCCTAATCAGATAAACTCAGGGTATTGGGCTCTCCATATTCCATTTGATTTGGAACCGTTTGAGACGTTGGGAGGTCGATCATTAGGGATGGGAAATGCTTTTATCGCTATTGCTGATGATTCAACAGCGGCTGTGATCAATCCGGCGGGCTTAACCGAGATCCAACGTATGGAGTTTACCGCTGATCTTCGATATTCATCGTACAAAACAGATTACCTCGACACTTATACGGCTTCGAATAATGTAGGTTTGGGACCTGATTTAGAGGAAATTGGAACGTTTGATAATGATATTACTGATTTTTCTTTTATAGGGTTAACGCTTCCCTTGGTGTCAGGACGAATGGCTGCTTCGCTTTATTATAAGAATTCAAGCTTTGAAGCTGCTGATGTGCAAGATGTTGGGCCTGTGTCAATTCTGGACGAAACGTTAAATCTTCAACAGCAAAATATATCAAGAAAAGAAATTGATGAGTATCAGAAAGGCGTTTTTGGCTTAGCCGGAGCTGTGAATTACGACGGTTTCTTTTCAGTAGGTGCAACGGTAAATTTAGAACAATTGAATGCCGGTCTGTCTGAACAATGGACGAGTAATGATTTTTCCAACAACACGCTTGAGGCGACAACTGAATATGAGAATCGTATAGAGGGTGATGATACTGACATCACGTTTGCCATAGGCGCGTTATATAAGCCTGTCCAAGGGATATCCATAGGCGTTTCTTACCGTAAAGGCGCGAATTTTAGCATTGCCTATACGAGCACAGAAACAATTTGCGATCCTCTTTCTGTATGCGACCGGATAAGTGAAGACGATAATGTGACCTTCGATATTCCAGACGTTTGGGGGGCGGGTATTGCTTGGAAGACCCTTGACGGTTGGTTGTTCTCCGCTCAGGTGGACATGGTTGAGTACTCAGCCTTACAGGATTCCACCACGGAAGGTATCACTATGGATGAAACCATAGATGATGGCCTCATTTTTCGTTTTGGCGTGGAAAAAAGTTTTTACCGAGCAAATTCTTCGCAGTATCAGTTGAGAGCAGGGATGTTTTCCGTTCCTGATCATGATGGTTTTCAGGCTATTGATTCTGACCGCATGTACTATACATTAGGCGGCGGAGTCACCCTAAGTAAACAGATTGAGTTGAATGTGGGAACCAGCTTCTCAGAGGATATGATAGATACCCTGTTGTCTTTTTCATATAATTTTTGATATCAGAGTTACCCTGAGATGGCCAGAGACACAGGTCTACTTGTCATAGATGTCCCCTAATGAAACAATCGGGGCAAGCCCCCTTCCTACCAGATTGGAACCCGGCATCGGTAAAGAGAGCTACTACTCTTGCTTCATGTCTGACCCCAATGAACAATGCATAGCCGCTAGCTCCTTTGCTGCTATTTTATTCGGGTGCAATAAAATTGTCATAAAATAATAATAAGAATCATAATTATATGCTATTTTTCAATAAATTTCTTGACCCTCTCGACAGGTTATGGTTATTTACTATTATCTAGCTTTTTTATAAAATATGGTGCAAACTGGAAAGATGCTTTTAACTTTCTCACCTTATTAATTGATCAATGCTCTGTTATAATAATAAAATGCATTTGTATCTCACCTGGAAAATAAGTGTGTTTTGTTCCCTGTTTACTCTGTTCTTTCGGCAAAGCTTTTTGACAGCTCTTCTGGAAAAGCCTCGCCGGAGGCACTCCTCCGCATTATCACTTTTCGGTTCACTGCGGATCATCAACGCTGCCAGAGATGCAAGCACCCGAAGGGCTTGCTTTAATTAATTGTACGCTCCCTATTTTATAACTTCTACAAAGAGGTAAAAGTGAAAAAACACAAGATGGCTTTTGGAGTGATAATGCTGGCATTGATCGGCTTTATTGCGGACTCGGCCTATGCTCAGATGCAGCAACAGAATCCTATCCAAGAACCGGGACCAAATGGTGAATGCGCCCAGCCTGTAGGCACGGAGCCTGTGTGCAGAACGCCAACGTGCCCTGACGGCGGTTGTTTTCCCGACATTCAGGAAGGGGAATGCTGGTCGCAATGTATTTCTCCGGCACAGTTCAAAACAGTCTACAATAAGTTAGAAGTGGGGTCTTCCTGTCCGACACCGCGTGTCACCCAGGACGGAACAGAAACTGTCTCTGTAGATAAAACAATTCGAGAGAAATGTTACGGTCTGAGAAGGCCGGTGCGGTGCGAGGAGAAGCAGGTAGGCTGGACATATGAACTCGTTAAGCCGGAAACAACGAAAACGATCACGTATATCACATGTCAGGAACAGCAGGTTTCTCCTGCGTATGCCTCGAATACGAAGGCGATGAAAGTCGCTTATGAGGAACCTGTCGGACGACAGGGGAGCGAGCAGGCAAAAAAAATAAAAGTTAAAGTGAAGTCGGAATGGGATCATCTGTACAGAAAAAAATCTACCTGCTGGGATTGTGCAGACGTGTGCAGGACGAAAGAAGAACCTGAATTCGATTGGATAACCGGATATACCTGTTCAGGTAAAGATCAGGAGTGTTCTTTCGACTACAGGAAAAAATACACGACGTGTTCCTACGATGTTGAGCAATGTATTGAGCCTGATCTGCCTTCACCCGATCTTGCCTGCGAAAGACGCTCGGTTACAGTGGTCACCCCCCCTGAGTATAGAAAGAAACCGGTCGTTGTCGAAGTCTGCAGCCATACAAAGGTTAAAAGATTTTCTGTTCCTGGACTCATAGAGCCGGTTGACTGCTCTGTACCGAAGTTCAGCGAGTCATGCGAATCTGGTTCTGCTCAGACAAAATGTGTTGCTCAGCAGGTACAGGCCTGCGAGCCGTTCCTTGAGTGGCGTAAAGAACAATTCTGTAACTATGATGATCAGGGAGACTTTATCAGAGTGGTACAGCAGGCCCTTATTCAGGAAGGATTTGATCCTGGCCCGGTTGATGGTCTGATGGGTAACGAGACCAGACAGGCTATCCGGGATTTCCAACAGAGAAAAGGACTTGCTCAGGGTGGTACGCTGACGCAGGAGACTGTACAGGCTTTAGGTGTTGAACGATAAATAACACCTCTTTCTTGTAACTACATTTTAGCTGAAAGGCATTAAGCGGGAGCACTTTGTTGTGCTCCCGCTTTTTAATTTGCATTATCATATCGTTATACCTCGAAAGACCATACTCCGCAAAAAACTGCACTTCTGATAGAGAATTAGAGGCCTGATCCCGATCGATTAATACCCAGAAATTTGGCTTGCGATTTTAGAAACTGTCACCATAGGTGCTCAACGCCTTTCGGCATCAGAGATGCAAGCAGATCAACAGGCGACTCGCACCTAGGGGTCGCTCCGCTCACCCGCAACCTGCCTCGACCATCTACCAGACAGCATGCCTTTTGCGAATCAAAATACATAGGTTTTGCCTTCCAAAATACGTAGGTTTTGCGAATCAAAATACGTAGGTTTTGCCTTCCAAAATACGTAGGTTTTGCGAATCAAAAGGCATAAGTTGTGCGAATCAAGCGGGCTCCCTTTTACTATATAGAAGGGAGCCTTTTGGTATACAGAAGGGAGACCTTCTTATATATAGAAGGGTACCTTTTTGATTCACAAGAAATTTGCCGTTATCAACGCATGTAGTGCTCAACGCCTTTCGGCATCAAAGATGGGTGCAGTCAAGATATGTTGCGCATTTGCTGATAAATCAGCCTGTGCTCAACGCCTTTCGGCATCAAAGATGGGTGCAGGCAAGGTTTGCGTTGCAACTGTTGGCGGTTTCCGTGTGCTCAACGCCTTTCGGCATCAAAGATGGGTGCAGCCATAGTCGTTCCAGACTCACCATAACGCAAAATATGTGCTCAACGCCTTTCGGCATCAGAGATGGGTGCAGCGGTTAAGGAGGTTGAAGAGTATACCAGTTATAAATGTGCTCAACGCCTTTCGGCATCAGAGATGGGTGCAGGGAACGCAGCTTGGCAAAA
>MTKO01000090.1 GCA_004028505.1 Candidatus Electrothrix aarhusensis | reverse complement strand
GTCGGTCTACTTCGCACCACCTTTGGTAATTTTCATACACAAATCTGACGGGTTCCGCTAGTGTTACTTATAGGTTTGGTCTCGGCCGCGCCGGGGGGAACGCTTTCTAGTTTCTTCAGCTTCCTTTTTCAAAGTTTCTTGACTTATCTTTTCAAACTCAACCATTCGCTTGGTTGATTCAATTTTGGCAATTCGCTCTTTCTCTTTTCTTTCTTCGTCCCACTTCTTAAGTCTGATTTTATTTTCGACTTCTTTTTTTCTTTGCCTCTCACCATGAGTAAAGAATACAAAAAAATAAATTGCCCCTAAAATAAAGATTGGCCATGCTCCAGCATATATAGCCATACTAGTGAAAATCACTGCTAAAGCAAGATGTATATTTTTATCGTTCACGATTCATCCTTCTCAGATGTTTAGTCAAAAGCGCAGTAAATCAGGGACAGACCCCCGATTTAACACCAACGATTTCAATTTACCAAAGATACATGTTGAATTGAAAAAATTAATAAAAAGTAATCATGTCGGTATCACAGCCCAAAATCAAACCGCGTAGTGATGGGAATTACAGACCGGGGTCGCAGGTTCGAATCTCAAAGGCAAGCCGAGAAACAACAGGGTACAAAAAACCGGGTAACGCGCTGCGCACGTACCCGGAAAATTTTGAGAAGCCATCATACAAACTTTCTTTTCTTCAAATCGTGCATTGCGTTTTATCACACTTAAGCTGCTTTTTCTCGACCACTCTATTCGCCTCGCCGAGGTCGCATACATCAGCATGATGCTCCGTAGAGTAGACAACAGCTACAAACTGATCTTTATCTTTCTTAGGTAAGAGATAGATCTGCATATTATCTTGTATCCGTCCTGCCCCTGTTTCCTTGTCGGCATTATTAAGAAGATGTACAGCAACACGGAACGCCTCGTCAGCAGTATGCCCATACGCTTTGACACAACCATTATCGGAAGCAGAAGCAGAGGATACAGAAAAAATAGAGGCAAAAGGAGTAGCAGCAATTAAAAATGCTGCTACGGCGGGAATTCTTTTGAGAGTAGTTGTGTTTTTCATAACATTCCTCCTGGAATTATAAAATTTGAAAGTAGGCAGCTCGGCTATCTCTTTAAAAGAGACCCGTGGCTTTCCGACACCGCTTCGCAACGGCTGTGGCTTTATCAACTTTCTGGTTCCGCATCACCCAGAAAG
Organism: Candidatus Electrothrix aarhusensis; assembly: GCA_004028505.1. Classification (GTDB taxonomy): domain Bacteria; phylum Desulfobacterota; class Desulfobulbia; order Desulfobulbales; family Desulfobulbaceae; genus Electrothrix; species Electrothrix aarhusensis. The sequence goes on along the minus strand of MTKO01000090.1, from coordinate 36,244 downwards.
TATGTCATTACAAAGAACATGCCATAGAATATGGCTTCAATATGGCTATACTTTTTTATATAACATATATCATAAAAATATCAAGCATCTTACAGTATAAATTCTCACCAACCCTCATTTTTTTAGAGCGACGCAACTATATTGATTAACCATTTTTTTTTAAAGGAAAATTCAAGAGATCAACCCCGATTACCGGGCAACTACACACATACACCCTTCCAGCTCCGTGCATAAGGGACAGCATGCTGCATCCTCCGCAGGTGTCTCCCGATCCTGCATACGTGTTTCAACAAAGGTGATTGTCTGCTCGGTGAGCTCTCGGGACATACCCACATGTTTCTCTGGGGCTATGGCCTGCTCAATCTCCTCCCTGCTGAAATTCGTGGCTATATCTGAATGCTCCATAAGAATATCAAGCACGGGCTTTCCCGTCTCAACGGTCTGCATAGATGCCTCGTAGACAAGGGTATGAGCATTCTGCTTACCGATAGCCTCCCCCAGAAAAAACATCAGAGCTTCGGTTGAAATCAGTGGGGCTGCCTGGAGCACATTACTGCGAACCCTCTGCTCATGAACGGTCATATCAGCAAGGATATCCTTCATCAGGGCAAGCAGACCACAGGTATAGAGCGAACTGTCCGTGAGCGCGGCCCATTCCAGACGAACCGAGCGATAATCCCGCTCATGTTCGCAGATCAGCCCATCATATCCTAGAGAAACATTGGAGGTAACCAATTTTGAAAGGACCACCACCTGTTCGCAAAGCTCCGGGTTCCTTTTATGGGGCATGGTACTGCTGCCGATCTTACCCATATGAAAAGGCTCTTCCATTTCATGAATTTCATTACGGGCCAAACAGCGAATTTCATCGGCGATGCGGGCAAGGGAACCGCTGATCATGGCCAGCAAGGAAAGAAATTCGGCAAAACGGTCACGAGAGGCATGCCAGGCCACATTGGGAACAGCAAGGCCCAGCTTGGCGGAAAACAGTTCCAGCAAGGGCAGCGCCTTTTCGCCAAAGGCATCCATAGTGCCGACACCGCCGAAGAGCTGGCTGACCAGTACCCGTTCCTTCACCTGTTCAAGTCGTTCAAGATTCCGCCAAACCTCATCAAGCCAACCTGCCATTTTTAGCCCCATAGTCATGGGCAGAGCATGCTGGCAATGGGTCCGACCGATGGTCACCAGATCGCGGTATTGCTTTGCCCGTTGAATAAGCAGACTAATAATTTTATGCAGATCACGTTCCACAACAGAAAATACATTACGGAGCTCCAGTACTTGGGCTGTGTCCTGAATATCCTGGGTTGTGGCACCAAAATGAATGAATTGACCTGCTTCCTCATCACAGACCTTGCACAGAGCCTCAAGCAGGGGCATCAAGGAATGATTGGTGAGCTGCAAGCCCTTGCTAATCCCCTCAAGATCAAGCAGACAGATCCGGGCATTCTGCCGGATATTTTCAGCAGCTGAAGCGGGAATAATATCCAATTCCGCCTGTGCTTGCGCTAAGGCCGCCTCCACATCAAGCCAGTGCTGATACCGGCGGAGGTCACAGAAAATTCGGCGGGCCTCGACGGTTGTATAGCCGCCGCTGTAAAATCTGGAGTCAACTATATGGCTGTTAGGTGTGCAGGTGTTCATATGTATGTCTGGTCTTTTTTCATTGATCGGAAACAGTTAAGGACAATGCTTGAAGTTACCTCATGATCCGAATAAATTGCAACGTATTCGTTACAAAAATTTCCTTAATGTCCAATCAATGGCAAATCAATACAACGCACCGGCACCCGACTCATACTATGAAAAAACAAGAAAAAACATCTGAACAGCCTTCGTCATATTCACCGGAACCTCCTGTCTCACCGTCGGTTCCAGCCAGGGAATTCGGCAAAACCGGCTTAAAGATGCCGGTACTCTCTCTCGGAATGATGCGCTCCAGATATTCTCCGCAAAATATCTCCCTTGACCAAATCCCCGACTCAGGCCAGAGAGATTTGGCCAATTTGGTGGACAAGGCTCTGAGTCTCGGCATGAACCATCTGGAAACCGCCCGCAATTACGGAACATCAGAACGGCAACTGGCCCCGATCCTGGATCGTTATGAACGAGACTCTTTTCTCCTCCAAACCAAGGTCCGCCCTGAAGACGATCCAGAAGTATTTACGGCCAACGTATTGGACTCACTGAATCGATTAGGACAGAAACGGGTCGACCTCCTGGCCCTGCATGGTCTGAACAACCATCACAGCCTGTGGCAGATATGCAGGCCCGGCGGTTGTCTTGCCGCTGCCCGCAAGCTGCAAGCCCAAGGAAAAGTAGATTGGGTGGGCTTCTCAGGACACGGAGATCTGGAAATACTCCTGAAGGGCATTGCTCATCAGGAGAACGGCGGGTTTGATTATATGAACCTACACTGGTACACTGTTTTTCAGCGTAATACCCCTGCACTGGAAGCAGCAGAAGCTCAAAATATGGGCGTGTTCATCATCAGCCCCACCGATAAGGGCGGAATGCTGCAAAGTCCTCCTGAATGCCTCAAGAAGATCTGCGCTCCTTTCACACCTATCCAGTTTAATGACCTTTTATGCCTGCAACGGCCTGAAGTGCATACCATCAGCGTTGGTGCGGCTCAGCTCAGTGATTTTAATGATCACCTTAATAGCCTGACTCTACTGAATGACCACGAGACCGTTCAGGGCATCTATCAGCAATGGGAGCAACTCATGGAGGCGGCCACCGGCCACGCCCGTCCTGATGCCCTCTGGCAAAGCTTCCCTACCTGGCAGCAGACACCGGGCTACATCAATATCGGTTTGGTTTTATGGTTGTATAATTTAGCTCAAGGCTGGAACCTACTGGAATTCTCCCGCCGTCGTTACAAAATGCTTGGACAGGATATGCCTTGGGTACCGGGACTTGACGGGGCCGCCGCTCGGCGGTATGATTTAGGGGGTGTTGCGGAGCAGGCAGGAATGCCTGTTGAAGAACTGATCGGGGTGTTGGAAAAAGCACATGCACTGCTTGGTGGACCACGATGATCGATAAACTGTGCTGCATGCCAAATCAGGCTCCCGGCAAAATTTTCAATTGCTCAAGCAACTGCACAAGTGGTTCCAGTGCCTTGTCCGGCTCTGCATAGTAGCGGCTCGCCCGAATTCTAAAAACCTGCCACCCGCATCTTTCCAATTTTTCCTGTTGCTCCAAATCAGCAGTATACTGTTCTGGCCCCTGCCATTGATCACTATCACACTCAACAGCAAGCTGGGCCTGCTGCCCTTGAATAACCAAGTCGATCTTTCTACCAGCAAAGGCATATTGCGGGACAACCCTGTACCCCATCTCTTCAAGATGCAGAACCATATCCACTTCCAACCAACTCTGAAACGGTGCCGGAGAATGCTCCACTGTTCTGTTGGCCTGCTGCGATGCTAAACGTAATTTTTTCTGGCCATCCAATCCTATACCAATGCGCTGAACAACCGGACGATGAAAATGCTTCATAAGCTTATATCGTAAGCATTCAGGACGCAGATGTTTTTTCTGAACAGAGTGAAAAAGCCACATTTGTTCCCGTGCCCGACTGGCGGCTACGTTAAATTTCTGTTGCTCTGCCGTCTTGGTCAGGGCTCTGATTTTTTGCCCAGGAGCGGTGACCATACTCAGAAAAATAATATCTCGTTCACCACCCTGAAAGCTGGAGGAATTGCCGCAGATAAGCTTCCGACGACCCATTTCCTCGATGCCGATAGCCCTGATCAATAATTCTTCGATAAGATAGGCCTGCGCTGTCCCCTGAAGAACGATAACCCCCATAGTTTTGCCCTGATAGTGCTTCGTCTGACAGCATTGCACTATGGTTGCCACCAAGGCCTCAGCCTCCTCTTGATTAACGACCCGTTGACCCTGCCCTTGCCGAGACCCGTTTTTGACCAAAACAGCTTTAAGAGGGGCAAGCCGATTCGGCGGATATTGAAGAAGGGGCACCAAAGGATCATTCTGATAAAAATGTGTATTACTAAAGTGAATAAGCTCCGGCATACAACGAAAATGTTCCTGCAAAACTACTCGATTGCCGAAACGCAGGAGACCGTGATCGAACAGGCTGGAATCCACATCAAAGGAATCAGCATGATCAAAATCAAAAAGATAATGCTGCATATGCTGCTGCACATGTTCACGGTTTACCCCCACAGCCTCCGGGCTGATCTGCTTATCATCACCCGCTGCAAGGATTTGCTTGCCGAGATAAAGCAGGGGCAAGGCTTCCGGCCCGCATTGCGAAGCCTCATCAACGATGACGAGATCAAAAACCCCAGGCTCAACAGGCACGGTTTCATACACACGATGAAGCGGCATAATCCAAACCGGAATGGCGGTTCGGCATGCATTCAGATGACGACGAGCATTTTCTTTATGGGTCTGCGCATGTTTTCCTGTCCCTTTGCCGAACTTCTTCATAGCCTGCTGCCAAGCAACCATATGCCGGTGTTGCTGAGTAGTTATGCCGCGAAAGAAATGCTGCCAAGCCTTGGCCGCTGTCAAAGTGGAAAGATCTTCCCGAATTTCTAGCGCAAGCCGCTGACTATGCCTATGAAGGCTTTCCAGATCGTTCGCAAGAAATGTATACAACCAATGTTTTGCCTGTGCCCAGGCCCAAGCCTGTTCAAGCTGCCCCAGGCGATCAGCCCATTCCGCCCACCCCGCCCTGTCCTGACAGTTTCTCAGCTGCCCGGCCAGCTGAGGTGCAGTATCAACCAATTCGTCCAGCAAGCGATTCTTCTCGGCAAGCTCATTGCTTTTGACATTGAGTTCTTCAATCTCTACAAAGAGGTGCTGATAGGTCTCGATATCCCGCTTTTGCAGACTTTTAATGACCAGCTTTGTGATCGGATGGGCATTGTTTCGTTGGTAAAAAGCAGAAACTGTCTTCTGGGCATGAACTATTGAAGAGCCAAGCCAAAGAAAATCAAGGCGGGCAAGAACAGCCTGGCAGTCCTCCAGTAAACCCTGGACAACAGAGGTATCTGACCAGTCTGGCATGTTCAGACCACTGATTGAACCAAGCCTTTCTTCGAGGAGTTTTCGCTTCTCATGGAGAGAAAAAACCTGTTGCAAAGTTTTCAGGAGCTCTTTGATCTCAGTAATTTGCAGGGAAAAATGGCCGGTGCTCCTCTCCGCTCTTCCCTCCCAGAGATGCCACACATAATATAACTTCCGGTCAACCAGGAGATAATCAACAAGCTTCCAAAGAGCATCCACCGTGTTACACGGCTGACCGTCCACCTTAATTTTACTGAGCAGACGGCCATGTTTTCGAACGATTTCGGGTTTAAAAATCCATTTACCAGCCCGCCCGCCTTCCTTGAAATGCTTTTTCAGAGCCAGCGCATCCTGCAGAAGTTTTTTCCGATCGATCTCCCAAGAAATATCAACCTCTAAGGTATCAACCTGATCAATCAATTTTGGGACACCTTGCAGCCCCTCCTGAGAGCGTTGCAATAAATCTTGCCAGACATCCCTGCGCCCGCAGAGTACATCATAAACAGCCGGTTTAATCCAAGGCATAGGGCGTCGCTGCAAGCCCCGTACAGTCTCCATAAAATCAGCAAGCTGATCTCGAACCGCTTCAACAGCCTTCCGATCTGCTTTACCTGCCTGAAAAAGCACCCTACCCTGCCCGCTCTGGAGGCGTTGTTTCCCAAGGATCGCAGCTTGCCGGGCCTGTTCTTCTTTTTCAAAGGCCTCTTGTACCTTATGAACCGGAAATTGCTTCTCAAGCCGAGGCAATTCTTTGCCAGCTAGTTTTTTCTCTTCTCCCAGATCGGTTGCCCGCAGATATTTGCGGAGAAACAGGATTTGTTGAGCAGACCAAGGGAGGGGGGTGTCAAGAGAGATTGTATCTGTAAACCAGGCAAAGGCAGCCTCCTCTTTGCGCAGTTGTTCGGCGATCTGAGCAGCTGTTCCAGAGTAACACCCTTGGATGACCGTTCGACCTACCGCCTGGCCTACCGTATACTGCTGGGTTTCTCGCTCCCGCAAATCCAGGATTTTTTCCTCTGTGGACTGCCTAGCCTCTTGTTTTGCCTGAATACGCTTTTCCAGCTCCCGAATATGATCGTCCTCTGCTGGTTGCCGAATTTTCTCTGCTGCCAGGATGTCCCGGATCTTTTGCTCCAGATCTGCCTGCTCTTTCTTCCCCTGCTCAGCTGCGTTGAAGCAAAGGGGTCGAATGTTTTCAGGAAGGAGATCATGAAGCACATGTAAGGCCCTAGTCGTTTGCGCTGTGACCAAAACCCGCTTCCCCTGAGCCAGCAGATGACAGATAAGATTGGCGATAGTGTGCGACTTGCCGGTCCCCGGAGGCCCTTGCACAAGCACCCCTTTATTCTCTTTGAGTTTTCCGACTATCCGACATTGTTCCTGATTGGAGGGAAGAGGAAAAAACATCCTGCCCTCATCCTCCTTCTGATTCTCATTCTGATCCTGTGTCGGTTCTTTCAGAACACTCATTGCTTTCTCGGGTAAAATTTCCAGAGAAACTTCGCAGAGGTTGAGAAACTCTTTTGGTATTTCTCCCGATATTATTTCCGATCTTGTTGCACCGGATATGTGCTGATCCTCGATCTTATCGAGAAAATCTTCCAGAGAGTGCATGGAGCGATTTCTCATGACTAGGGCCGGGGCATAGGAAATAACCGGTTGTGATGTCGGTGTCTTTTTATTCAGCTGAAGACTGTCTGAAGAGCTATCAGGAAGGTATTGTCCTGGAGGATCTGCGGACAAGGCCTGGGCAAGGGTATTAAGGACAGCATCAACCTCCTTCTTCTTACGAAGATTGCCCTCTAAGGCCTGACAACTCTTTCGGATGAGCTCATGGACATCTTGCGGCTGTTCCTCCAAGGAAAGCATATCCAACTCAACCCTTGGGGCCTGTGAAGTCTGATAAACAGTCAACTTTTTCAAGGTGGGATCAAAGGAAAGAGAGGCTTCCGTGACAATGAGATGCCGTTGGACAATTTCCCGATTCGGGGTTTCCCAAGTTAAGAGGCCGAAACAGAGCAGAAGTTCATATTGCTCACCAAGCTTTTGCTGCTCCTGATACAAACGAAACAGATCAGTATAGATCCTCTCGTGGAAGAGGATGCGTCGACTGTGCTCTTGCCAAGGTTTCCATTTCTGATCCAGATACTCCTGCCATTGCTGTTCGCGCCGGGCAAAAATATCCGGATAAAGCGTCTCCTCTCCCTGCGCTTTGAGCGCAGTCAGGGGCTTGTGTGCGAACTCAATCGGAAGACGCAGTTCAGGAATCACATCAAGATTATCTAGGCGCTCCGTTTCAATCCACTTACGGCATCGTTCTGGAGGAGGGGGCGGTGGTGGCTTTTCCGTCCTCTTGACTTCAATCCAGAGAGAATCGTCGGACTGATCCTGCTCGCCACTGACAACGCCGGAGTCAAGGGGTAACCAAAACACCTTTTTATACTGCTCCACTGTACGGACAGTCTTTGCGTTCATTGTCGATAATGCACGCAGGTACCGAACAAGCCTCACCAATTTTTCTGCGCTGTTATGTGTCAAATCACTCAAAATAACTCATTATCAAAAACCAAGAAGGCCGGGAGTTCCACTCAGAGAAGAAGGGCCTCCTCAAAAAGTATCAGACCGGAGGGAACCCCGGCCCGACTGTCCTGTTGTCAGGAACCTTTCTTTTTTATTTCTTTCAAAATGGTAAACCCCAATTTAAATTGGGGCATCTCTTCCCTTCTGACCATCTCATAGAAATCACAGTTACGACAATCTCCAAATTTCTCTGCATAGTCTCCCTGTTGCTCTCCTCGACAGAGTGATCCTGCTATGGCCCAGCAACAGCGTCCTGCCTTTTCTCCGCCATGAATACCTTCAGCTATTCCCTCTTCGGCAACAGGGCATATTCCGAGCTCAAAGACCTTGTCCCCGCCCGGCTCGCGTCCGCATTTTTTTGCTTCCCAGCAGTTTAATTTTTTTTTCATCTTCCAGTCCTCATTATATAGTGATCGAACCGGTTGGTTACCGGAGTATTGACCTTCTCACTTCCCTACTTATAGTTAACACAGATTATCATTAGGGGGCAAGGGGGAGGTGACAGGCTTGCTCTGTTTCCGTAGATAAACAATTTCCTTCTTTTCCTATTAGTTCATATGCCTGACACGATATATCGTGGTGCATACAGAAGAAACAAAGCATGGAGCACCGATTCGACAATAAAGGCGGCGGCCAAGATGACAGGGCCATTGGTAAGCAGGTCAATAAAAAGGGCAGAGCCTCCCAGCTCCGCCCTGTCGTTTTGTAGCTGTGAACCTAGAGATAACGTAACTTACAGGTTCTCCTTCAGGAACCCTATTGCATTCATGATCAGGGGATAGACCTGCTCCTGCGCATCACAGTCCTGAATCCAGTCTCTCCTGTCCGGCTTCCCGGATCCTACACAGCCGTTAAACGTGCGGACTATCATTCTGAGCCTCCAAAGACTGGCTCTGTACCTTTTCCTAGTCATGAAGTGATTTGTTCTGAAAAGATAGGACAACAGTAGCCTTTTATGCCACCTTCGCTTGAAAACATCAGGATCAAGCCCATCGATGACAGCCTCTGCCTCCTCAATCAACTGCACAACTGCGTCATGAAAGGAAAGCACAACCGCCTCGGCAGTATCCGCCTCGCTGTCAAGGGTGCCGTCATTGATGACAAGGCTGACTCGATAGGTTCCAGGAAGGTCGGCGATGAGGCAAGGTGCCTCCGCAGTTGGGTCGTCAAGCTCGGCTGCACTGCCCGCAGGCCATGCGTTGAGAGTCCAGAGATAAGAGAGCGGGTCGCCGTCGGCATCGGAACTATCGCTGCCGTCAAAGCATACCTCTTCTCCCTGCATAGCAGACTGATCCTGTCCTGCATCGGCAACAGGGGCCGTGTTGCCAGTGCTGAATATATAGGCCGACTCGGAACCTCCTATGACCGCAGTGACGCCGTCTAGGGATACGCTGTGGCCGAAGGATCCAGCCCCAGTGAGTTTATCCTCCTGTATCCAGGACGTGCCCGACCGCACGAACACATAGGCCGAGCCACGGGCTCCTATGACCGCAGTGTCGCTGGCCACGGATACGCCCAAGCCGAACCTATCATCTGTAGCCCCGTCAGCGGCTGTGAGCTTCTGCTGCAGAGCCCAAGTATCCCCGTTTCGTACGAACACGTATGCTGATCCTGAGTCTGAACCGCTGTAGGAGTCATATGCGCCGACGAGGACCGTATCATCGCTGATAGACACCGACTCGCCAAAATAGGCATCCGCTGCGTCATCTGCAGTCAGCTTTTGCTTCATATTCCAAGTACTACCGCTTCGTACAAACACATATGCTGCTGATCTCAAGCCTGGGCACACCATGTCGTGGTAGTAAGGTGCGCCCACAAGGGCCGTATCGCCGCTGATGGACACTAAGCGACCGAAACAGTCATCCGTAGTGAGCTTTTGCTGCTGGCTCCAAATGCTTCCGGTTCGCACGAACACGTATACTGAACCCAACCCGTTATTGCCGCCAGGTACGGCTACAAAGGCTGTATCACCGCTGAGGGACACTGAGTAACCGAAACTTTCGCGCGCCACACCGTCGTCAGCCGTGAGCTTTTGCTGCTGGCTCCATGTATTTCCACTTCGCACAAACACGTATACTGAACCTGAGTCTAAGCCATTGTCGTCATCTCGGGAGGTACCGACTAGGGCCGTATCGCCGCTGATGGACACCGAAATGCCGAACCACTCTCCTACTGCCCCGTCGTTCGCAGTGAGCTTCTGCTGCAGAGTCCAGGTATCCCCGCTTCGTACGAACACGTATGCTGATCCTGAGTCTGAACCGTTATCGTCGTCGTAAGCTGCGCCTACCAAGGCCGTATCGCCGCTGATAGAAACCGAGGAACCGAAGTAATCATATGCAGCCCCGTCAGCGGCCAGTAGTTTCTGTACCTGTTCCATTTCAAGTGCATAGGTCGGGCCTGCGGCAAGCACAAGCAATGCAATCAGGGTTAAACAATACCTCAACGGTGTTTTCATACTGTTCTCCTTTTTTTCTTTGATGTCTCTACGGCAGGTTTGAGGCGGTCGGCTGCCGCACGCTGAACTGTCCAGGTCGAGCATTACTAGCTTCTCTCTGAAAATGCAACTCTTTTAGAAGATATCCCGGTCGAGTATCCTGATCCGGCGAGCAACCGCAAGGCATTGGAAAAAGTACCGGCGACCCGAAAACCACCATTGCAATATCCCCCAACAGTAAGAAACTCCTTGACAGCGGCTCAGGCATACCTTATCCGCTTTTATTGCACGAAAGCCGAAAGACCCTGCTCATTTTCTCTTGACAAACCGAGGTCGGCTCTGTAGAGGAAGTCACAAGAAAAGCTGTATAAGGCGCTCTGCGCACTATATGAAATTATCTCAAATCATTGAGCATAAGGGGTTTTCCAGTGCCAGCTGATACGCCTAAAAAAAAAGATATAACAAGATTTCGACCTGATGTCAGTAAATCTGTGCATCTCTTTGTTGCCCCCTTTATTTGGACGGCTGTGGGGATCATGCTTATGATACGAGGGCTCGGTTGGATCGGTTTCAGCCTGACCTGCGGGCTCCTCTTTATCGCCGTATTTGCCGGCACCATCAAATCCCTGACGATTCTGGATCGATCAGCAAAAAAGAATCTGATCCGGATCATGATGCTCAAAGAAAAGAGCTGCCTCGGCGCAGTCTACCCCTGGAGGACCTGGCTCCTCGTTATCCTAATGATGGCCACGGGAATTGCCCTCCGCAGCATGACAGAACCGGGCCTGTTCCTGGGTACGATCTATCTTGCCGTGGGTTGGGCGCTTCTCCTCTCAAGCCGCCACGGTTGGGAGCAATGGCTACGTCGGATGCGGAGAAAATAAAGAAAGGCAAACGAATTGAACCACATAACCGGAGAAAACAGTACAGATCTCTATCACCGTTCCGCCGCTGTGGTGGATCTCTCCTGCATAAGCCATAATTTACAGATCGTCCGGGAAAAGGCTCCTGGCAGGAAGATTATCGCTATGGTCAAGGCCAATGCCTACGGCCACGGTCTTGTGCGGGTTGCTGAGCACTTGGCTTCGGAAGGTGTGGATTATCTGGGCACCGCCTTTGTTGAAGAGGCCCTGGAGCTAAGAAAGGCAGGCATAACCATGCCCATCATCACCTCAGGTCCGTTTTCAAAATTTCAGATAGGGTTGTTCATAGAAAATAATATCGACCTGACTATCGCCTCCGTGGATGCACTGCAATATATTCGAGAAGCTGCTCAATTTTATGGAAAACGGGTCAACATCCACCTGAAGATCGACACCGGCATGATGCGGATCGGAATACGCTATTCAAACGCCCATAAACTCTTTGCCGCCGCCTTGGAGGCAGAAAAACATCTCAATCCGGTCTCTATTTTTTCCCATTTCGCCAATGCGGATAATGAAGACCTTGAATTCGCGCATCTTCAACTGGAACGATTTCTTGAAGCAGCACGTTTTTTTGATAATGAGCATCGCCCCTCCCCTCTACTCCAGATCGCCAATTCCGCAGCTATTCTGAGGATCAAGGAAAGCCAGCTCGACATGGTCAGGCCGGGAATCATGCTCTACGGCTACCACCCTTCCCCTTTTTCCGAGTCGGAAGCCCGCCTGCTGCCCGCTCTCTCTCTCAGGGCAAAAATTATGTATTTCAAGGTCGTGCTGGCTGGAAGCTCAGTTGGCTATGGCAGAACCTGGACAGCTCCGCAGAACTGCCGGGTCGTGACTATTCCGGTGGGCTACGGCGACGGCTATCCACGAGGTCTTTCCAATAAGGGGCAGGTCCTGCTCCGTGGCAAGAGGTACCCTGTGGCGGGGAACATCTGTATGGACCAAACCATGATCCGTATCAACGACGGAGAGGCCTATATCGGAGATGAGGTCCAGCTTATCGGCCAACAGGGCGCGGAGACAATCACGGCGGATGACCTTGCTGATCAGCTCGGCACGATTAATTATGAAGTCCTGACCAACATCAGCGCACGGGTTCCCAGAATCTACATCAATGAGCATCGGGCAATTTAGAGGTCCCCGTTGAAGGCGCGTTGTTGAAGGGCTGCGAAGAGGGTGTCTAGTTCGGCGAGATGGGCTTGCATGCGGGCTTTTTGTTGTTCTATCGATTTGACTATGGCGGCGAATTGGGTTTGGAGGGTGAGGGGTGGGAGTGGAACATCTAAGTCACTAGCTTGCTTTGCGTTAATGTTGAATTGGACAGCAGTTGCACCACCTTTTTCTTGTAATAACAATTTTCCCTGTGGTGACGAAAGAAGAGTAAAGAACCACTTTGGGTTGCAAATAGTTGCGTTTGGTCTAAGTCGCATAACATGCGAGTCGATAACAACATTTTCCAAATATTCACCGAAGAAAGAAGCCTTACCTAATTGATTTTTGCTGCCTATTGCGCGTGCGATGACAGTATCGCCTTCTCGGAGAACGTAACGGTCAAACTCCTTCTCATTTAATTCGACACGATTACAATTCTCAAAGCGAATTTGTGTTTCGCCAAGTTCGCCTACCCGCACGACAAGATAGCCCTTTCCGGCAGCGGGACGGATTGTTCCTATTTTGGGCTTTTCCGAAAAGATGTTTGCGCTCTTTTTTACCTCCCATCCCATCGGATTGGCGACCGGGTCACCGAACATATCCAGAAAGGTGGATTGGAGAAGGGTGTCGAGCTGGGCGAGGGCCTCGCGGCGCTTGGTCCGCAGGGTATCTGTTGTATCCAGGATTTTTGCTATTCGTTTTTGCTCGGATAGGGGCGGAAGGGGGATTTGAAGCCCCTTGAGGGTTGTTGCGTTTACCCCAGGTTGGGCAACTCCCCGTGCGCTCTTCGTGATTTGTCTCCAATAGTCAGGTGTACGGAAGAATTGACTCACATATTTGGGATCAGCTTTATCGCCAAGACGAACGCGAATCAGGTAAGAAGCATAAACAGCTTTCTGCGGGCATTGATCAATTAGGAAACTTTTTCCTGTCGTTGCACCGGTCCGGGCAAAAACGATGTCGCCGCTTTGGAGGCGTGCTACCGCCAACTTTTTTTCGGCACACTCACAATATGGAACGCTGTCCCAATTGACACACCCGTTTTGAATGTCGGTGATTCGTAGACATTTTGGTCCAACTTGGTCTTCACAGGCCGACGCCGTAACGCCGTATCCGACTGATTTGGCGATTTCTTCAAGTGTAACCCTCATTCCTTTTCCTCCCCCAATCCCCAACACATTGGGGCTAACTCAATTCTCTACGCAGTTGTACCCAATGTTAAAACATAGGGCTCTATCATCCGGCCCCTTCAGGGCGGTAAAAAGCGTCCCGGAGGGACAGCATAAACATAGCCCAGCGTTTTAACGCTGGGTAATCCCCGCAGCAATAACGGCGGCAGCCCTTCCCGCTTGAACACAGGCCTCTTTGAGCCGCCAATTTTCTCTATTCCGGTCCTCGACCATATTACTGATACAGCGAACCTCCAGGCAGGGTAGAGAAAATTCCTCACAAACCCGAGCTACAGCCGCTCCTTCCATATTTTCACAAAGCCCGTGAAACTGACGCCCGAGTTGATCTCCCCTACGTTGGGTGCCGCTGGCGCAGTTCACCGTGACAAAATTTCCCTGCTTATAAACAATATCCGCATCTCCCAGAATTCGGCCCGCTGTTGCCAACAGCCCTGAATCAAGAATAAACTTATCTCGAACCGGCAAATCGCCCCTAAAGGGTTCCACCGTATCCGCGAGCTGCACCCCAAGATCACCAAGGACTTCCTGCTCAGCAAGGCAGAGATCAAGCATTCCAGCCTGAGTCGAGGTATCGTTTTCCAGGTATGCCCCGGCAATACCAAAATTCAACACGCAATCTATCTCAGGTTGCTTATGTAGGATACTCGCAAGAGAGAGCGTTGTCTCCACCGGCCCGATCCCTGTAATAAGTCGGCAAACAAGATGGCAAGTATCGCCCTGATCACCTTCGGCATCTATAGCATCAAGAAATGCCTGCATCTCTATATTCGTTGCCGCTGTCATCAATACAATCACGACATGCCCCTTTCATCATCAAACAAAAATATCATTCAAAAAATATAAACTATACCTTCTTTGCTCATCCGTTTATAGTCTGAATAAAAGCTTTTTCAGTACGCTTTCAGATGTTCGTATCTCGCTTACCTGCAAGGGACTGACATATATTTCTTTTTGACAGAAATCTTCTTATAGTTTACAACCATTATGCACATGTCTTTTCTTCTGCCCGCATCTCCTCATACTGCTCCGGCGGGCAACAAACTCAAAATGACAGTTTAACTGATGACAGTTCGTGTAATGCCGAACGTTATAGAATTGATCCTCGGAGGCCCGATCATGATTTTTTTGATGAACAAAACCCAGCTGCAAAACAATACACGCACAGCTCGGGGCAGTTTGCTCCCGCTCATTGTCTGTTGTTTTATGGCTATCAGCAATAATGCCTTTGCCCAATACCCGAATAGCAGCCCGTATTCCTCTGTACAATATCAGACTGATACTGAAATGACCGACAACGGCGGTGGCACTTGGGGGGAAATTCTGAATATGAATGCCCGCATCGAAGAATCAGTCGTAACATTCAGCATCACCTCAAAAAAAGGTCCATTTTACAACACGAACAGCATCAGTATTAGGTCTGGGAGCCATACTGGCCCCATCGTTGCAACAGGGAAAATTCCCCCTGGGAGCGAAGCTGCACAATTACAACTTGACCTGATTGCTGTGGTCACTTTCCCCCAACTTTTTTTTGCAACCATAACAAATAATATCGGCTATGCCTGGGTCGGTCCGATACAAATTTCAAAAAACGAAACAACAGCAAGCGAACCTCCTGTTTCCTGGGATGATCCGCAACCGAATAACGGTCCGCAACGCCCACTTATCAGCGAATCCCCGGAAACAACCGCAATAAACACAACAGTTACTCTTGCTGTGACTGCGGGACAAACCCACAGCAATGATATGGTCAAAGTCCAATGCACGGCCAGTGATTCTGACAACACTCCGAACACCCCGTATCGTTCCGGCTGGATTTACAGTGGAGACACCATAAATGTACCCCTGACCTTTCATTCAGCAGGCACACAGGCTATTTTCTGTAATACCCTGGACAGCGAGGGCACCACGAGTTCACTGAGCCAACGAACAATCACTGTTACTCCTGGCCGGAGAACCTCAACATTTGAGGTGCCAAGGAGAGAACTTTCCGATACTCCACCTCCACCTCCGCCTGCACCGAGGCGAGATCTCTCTGGACCGCCCTCTGGACCTGTTCCTGTTCCTGCCCGGAGGCGAATCACCAGTACTCCGCCACCTCTTGTAAAGATTGCCAATCATGGCTCAGTCAATGTTCCGATCACTATCAAACTGACTGCCGGAAACGATCCTCAAAACAGAGATCTGGTCAGAATAGGCTGCACAGCTGATAATTCCAACAGAACCCCAGCTGATCCTTACCTGTCAGATTGGTTACCCCCGGAAGCAAAGGCCAAGGGAACGATTACCTTTTACTCGCCCGGAGAAAAAAATATTTACTGCACATCGCTCAGTCGGCAGGAAGTTGCCAGTCCTCCAACCAAAAAAACAATCAATATCCAAGTTGCTAACCGGGCACCAAGCAAACCGGAGATCAGCTCGTATCCTGATGCCACCACTGTTGAAAAAACAACCTATATTTCTGTCACTGCGGGCTCAGACCCTGATGGAGACATGGTTAAAGTTCGATGCTCAGCTGCCGATTCCAACATGACAGGAGATGCTCCTTATATTTCCGACTGGGTGACGCCGCAGTCAACTGTTACGGCCGCTCCGGTCTTTTACACCTCCGGTAATAAGAAGATCACCTGCGTAACGATTGATCGTAAAGACGCAAAAAGCGACAAAGTAACGCGTAAATTACACGTACATAGCTCGCAGTACAATTCGGGATACAGTTCTGACCATAATTTCAACAATACATCCAATACTTCCAGTGCGGAAAGCTGTGGCTGCCAACAGAATGACACGCCGTCTTCGTCGGTCCCTATGAAGAGTAATATGCGGCAGGAGGAAATAACATTTAACCAACCGTACATTCCTGAGTACTCAACCCCTAACTACTCAACCCCTAAGTACTCAACCCCTGACTACTCAACCCCTAAGTACTCAACCCCTGACTACTCAACCCCCAAGTACTCAACCCCTGAGTACCCGACTCGTCAAAGTGTTTTTCAAGCGCCGGCGCCACAGCCTGATCTCAAAGGTCGGGTCGTGTACAGAAGCAACGGAAGTCCTGCTCAAAATGCGATGATCAAGCTTTGGGACGCGATGTCCGGCAGGGCCTACACCGCAACAACAGACTATAACGGTGAGTTTACACTCAACTTCATCCAAAAGAATCTCACCGGCCAGATCCAGGCAACACAAGGGGCAGATACCTCAGCGATCCGAGAAGTACAAATAAAGGCTGATAAACCAACTGTTGTTGACCTGATCATCATGGATAGAGCTTCAGCGCAATCAACGCAACCGCAGCAGTGGTCATCGCAACCACAATGGCCAACCACGCAGACTGCACCAGCACAACCACAGCAACAGCAACAGATGCAACAGCAGTGGTCACCACAGTCGCAATGGCCAGCCAAACAGGCTGCACCGGCCCATAACAGCGTTTGGCAATTTAATTAAAGTTCGCAACAGAACAAATCACCGTACCCGCCCCTGAGGGGGCGGGTTTGAAACATAAAACAGAGCAAATTTTTCAACACATTCTGCAATCAGCAGGCTATCCACAGCACAGCGAACTCCCGACTCTTCCCGGTAACCCGGTAAAACCTCTCACTGATAATCCCAATCCTTATTCATGCCGTTCATGCGGTTGAAGCAGTATTATTGCAGAACCGAAAAACTGCGTAATAACGAAAAGGCTCCTTGAACACGCATAACACATATAATAATGTCTGAAAAATGTAACGATATGGCAAAAAATGCCGTGCAGGATATCTATCGCCTGTCCTCCTACGATTACCCTTTACCGGAAAACCAAATTGCTCAACAGCCTGCAAAGCAGAGAGACCAGTCACGTCTTCTGGTCTTGGATTGCGTGAACAACAGCAGGAAACATACGCAATTTGAGACACTTTGCGAGCTGATTAGCCCAGGCGACCTGCTGGTTGTGAATAACACGAAAGTCTTTCCAGCCCGTCTCTTCGGCAACAAGGAAACCGGCGGCAAAATCGAAATGCTCCTTCTCCATTTTCCCGCTCTGGTTAAGCAGGAGAAGCAAACCTGCCAGGCAACAACACAGGCCCTGATAAAAAGTTCCAAGCGCCCGAAGCCGGGGAGTATTCTCCATTTTTCCGATTCCCTGCAAGCCAAGGTAGAAACCCTCCTACCCGCTGGCAAGGCGGAAATTAGGCTTTTTTATCCTGCCCATGCTGATCTTGAACAGCTCCTGGAAAAACATGGGGAAATCCCCCTGCCGCCCTATATCAAGCGACCTGAAGGAAGCACAACCGAAGACGCGCAACGTTATCAGACAAAATATGCCCGTCATCTCGGCTCGGTTGCCGCACCAACGGCTGGATTACATCTCAGCAATCCATTGATAGAAAAATTAAAAGGTGCCGGAATCGGTTTTGCAGAGGTTACACTGCATGTCGGTTATGGGACTTTTGCTCCTGTACGCTGCGAGGATATTCGCGACCATACCTTGCACAAGGAATTGATTCGTGTTCCAAAAGAGACAGCTGAAGCGATAAATACAACCAAAGAAAATGGCGGGAGGATATGGGCCGTGGGCACGACTACCGCAAGAACACTGGAATTTGCTGCCAAGCATACTGATGAGGCGGGAAGGCTACAACCGCTTGAAGACCTCTGCGGTCTTTATATTTACCCCGGTTACCGATTTAAAATAGTTGATAACCTGATCACTAATTTTCATCTTCCCAAGTCGTCATTACTGTTTATGGTTGCCGCATTGGCAGGAAAGGAACATGTTCTGAAGGCGTACGGGGAAGCTGTAGAACAGGGATATCGTTTTTTCAGCTACGGAGATGCAATGGCGATTATCACCAAGAAATAGTCGTTCGAGATACTGATGCGCTTCTTTTCTTTCTCATAAAATTAAATGGGACTTTCTTCATCCGAGTCCAGTTCAAAAGAAATAGCCTGAACGAACTCTGTTCCCAACTGCATAGGGTCCTCGGCTTCGTAGAGCAATGTCGTTTGAAGAAATAAAAAACTTTCGTGGCCCATTGAGGTAAACTCAAGAGCAATACCGTCACCATTCACCCTGACAACAGCACAGCGAGCACAGAGTTCAACGCCGAAACCGTTATCAGGATTACTGAGTTCCACGGAACAAATATCGCCTTCCTGTTGCTCAAACGTACCCTTAACATACATTCCGCCCAAACTGAGGTTATTGACGGTGTGGTGTATATATTTTTTTCCGTCGAAATCAAGATGCACATCTCGTTGGAAATCCACCCGAGTATACTGCCGGGCATTTTTAATCTTCATCAAACCGCCTTTTATGGGAAAAATTCACAGTGCCTTTGCAAGAGCAATCTTTGCGAGCAACATGTCATCACAACGAAATAAAAATAATAAATGATCTTTCTTGTTTTTTCAAAGCAAATATTTCAAACAACTCAGCTGTTGGGACTTCCTAAAAAGGAGTTCTCACGGCCTCCTATCAGATTTGACTTCAGCGGATAACCAGAATCATTTAAAAAATTTTATATATCCCCGCATCGAAGGCGAAAGCGAAGAGACGGCAACTGCATCGAAACGTCAGTAAGGATCATAGAAAGTGGATCCGACAGGGCGGACTATCACTGCAAAACTCATTATCTTTACAAGAATTTTTCATTATAGCGGAACAGGCAGACTCCTGCACGGAAAATACAATACACCTAAGGTCTTCCCGACCAACTCCCTTTATCCGAAGATTCTGCCCGAAAATGCGTGAGAACTGCCTTTCTGTACCGGGTGGCTTGCCCGGTTTCCTGGGGAAACAACCTGATCCGAGAGGTAAACCCGGGCATTCTCTGCCTTTAATAAAAGCCCCGCTAGAAGACCCATTGTTATGGATAAAGGCGTCTAAAGTTTGTACAAAAAGGTACGATTGAAGGAGAATAGAGAAGTACGAAGAAACACATGATACCAGCCACAGCCCTTGTTGTATTCTTGGCTATACCAGCTCTGGCACAGAATAAGGGCCGGATTAAGCACAGCGCATGCATGAGAGAAAGTGGCGGTAACCGTCACCTGAAACCCTGCATACCCTGGAAGATGTACCAACCCAACACCTTCACCTTTGGCAAAGACCGGTTTCTATATCAAGATCACCGAGGGCAGCAAGAGGCAGTTTAAGGAAGGAAAGAAGGTATGGATAAAATCCGTATCCTTCAGCCCGGTACCTGGTTGATCAAGGCGGAATACGAGGAACCCTACTCCGATCAGAAGGTCTGTGATGTGGAGTCGTTTTCAGCGACGCTGACTTTGGTGATACAATGGGCAGGATTACATACCGGCCCGTGCTCTCCTTATCCGGCTTTCCCTCTTCCTGACACCCCTTCGTTCAGGTCGGAGGACATTTGCCCTCCGACCTTTTTAAGAAATTTTCTTTCTGCCCGCCCCCTTGCGCTATCGCATAGCCTTCCTCTAAAAGAAGTTATATTAACCTTATGTTACGCGGTTCGGGAAAAGGCAGAGGGGCACAAAAAAAAACAGACCGACACCGCCTCGCGACGGTTGTGGCTTTATCGGCTTTCCGTTACGCCAAAACGAGCGCGAAGAAATATTTCCGCTGTCATTGCCGCATCAACTGCCAACAGGAAATAAAAGAGCACAAAATCAGTTAACAGACCAAAGAACATCTGGATATTTCGACGGACTACCAGACTATTTTTTTCTTTTCCTGCGCCTTTCTCTTTATTTTGTTTGAAATCGGTACCCGGCACTGTGCGGATTACTGAGGGGGACGACGGTCCAAGGGACTTGCCGATACAACGAGAGAACGAACTTGAAGGGAATAAAGAACTCATAACAACATACCTCCCGGTACAGGTGAAAGCAGGCAACCCGGCTGTCTCCTCCCTGGAGATCCGTGGCTTTCCGACACCGCCTCGCGACGGTTGTGGCTTTATCAACTTTCCGTTTGCGACCGGAAAGCAGGGTACCCGCTTAGTTTAACTAAGGATTACCATTTGTTACAATTACTACGGAACAATTACTGATACTGCCCGTTCTATTTTGCAGCTCGAGAAAAGGCGACAAAGAACTGAAGCAACGTCTTCTTCATGTCAACGGGCGACGGAACATCGCCTGCACCTCGCTGAAAATGCATTTGCACAACGAGATAAGTCACGTTACTGCTTCAATTAAAAATTGAAGGTACAGACTTTAAATTGCCCTGTCAAGAAAAAAATCTTTTATATCAACAAGATAAAAGATAACAATTATTATTCCCATATAATATATGGGATCTTTATAATTTTAATCAAATTATTTCAATAAAATACAAAAAGAACTCCTGTAAATTCCCCTATATTATTTAATTTAAAAAAAGAGATCATTGGTCGTGCCGAAGATTTCCATCTCGCCCGATTAACCCTCAGTCTCCGGGTGTTTTTCCTAAAAAAATGAGGCGTCCGCCTCATTGTCCGGGTGGCATAAATATGTTTTATAGGGGGCATGCTTTATATGCCGCTTAAAAAAGCGGCTGACACTTTCCGTAAGAACCGCGCTATATCATTACTGAAAAATGAGCGCATGGCGACCTGAATTACTTATATTAAATCAACCACGAAAGAACCAGAGAGTATTATGACAAATCTTTTTATGCTCTATTCGGGAGCCGTTGCCCTTGGTGCGCTGCATGCTTTTGAGCCAGGACATGGAAAAACCCTCATTGCCGCTTATATGATCGGTACCAGAGGTCGGGCTTGGGATGGCCTTCTTCTGGGAGCAATCGTTACGATCACCCATACCTTCAGCGTAATTTTGCTTGGAATTATTGCTAAAATCCTGTCCAAAACCTACTCGGATGAAATACTTCATGACTGGCTCGGCCTCATCTCAGCCACAATTATTATGGCTGTAGGAGTCTGGATGCTCCGACAGCGGCTTTCTGGCAAAAGTACTCATCAACATGTGCATCTCTTCGGCAAGGGCCACAGTCATGAGCATCATCATCCGCACACTCACAAACATAGCCATGATACAGAGCAGGACGACCACCACGCTAGCCACGATCATAACCACGACGACCATAACCACAATCACGCCTTAGACGGACAGGAGCACGTTCACGAGCATCATCACCCGCATGAACATGACCATGTGCATGACGGCAGTTATCATGAGCATCCCCATCATAGTCACGAGCGTGTGGAAAAAAAGCCTATAGAAGCAGAGCATAAACACCATACACACAATGCACATAACACACAGCATGATCACGGGAGCCCAGAAAAGAATACATGGGAACTCTTTATGCTGGGTGTCTCCGGCGGCATCATCCCCTGCCCAGCAGCCATCGCCACTTTGCTAGCTGCTATTGCTGCGGGAAAAATAGCCCAAGGACTGAGCGTGACACTGTTTTTCAGTCTAGGACTGGGGATGGTTATGATGAGCATCGGGGTCGCTCTCTCCCAGGCTGGTCGCCTGACCGATAAAATTAGCGAAAACCTTAATTTTGCGCGGAGCATGGGAATTGTCAGCGCATTGCTTATTATGGTTCTCGGATCCTACACTATGTTTCATTCTGTAAAAAATATCTGGTTTTAAAGAAGTTTATATTCTGCAAAAAAAGGAGAAGTATAATGTGCTTACCTCAAAAAAATGACTGGGAAAAATGTGTGGAATTCCACGGCCATGAATGTCCAGGCTTGGCCATCGGTTTTCGCGCCGCCATGGCCGCCCGTGAACGGCTGGGGATTGATTTTTCTCAAGATGAAGAATTGGTCTGTGTCACCGAAAACGATGCCTGCGGTCTGGATGCTATCCAATTCCTCACCGGCTGCACTCTAGGCAAGGGCAACCTGATCTTTCGAGATCGGGGGAAACAGGCTTTCAGCTTTTTTCTCCGAGACAAAGGGAAAAAACTGCGGCTTTGCCTGATTAGGCAGTTTAACCATGAAACAATGGACAGGACAGCCTTTCAACAGGAGCTTATGACCCTGCCCATAGAAGAAATTTTTGCCTTTAGTGAGCCTTCCTATGAACCGCCCTCCAAGGCCCGAATTTTCAAAAGCGTGATCTGCGAACAATGCAGTGAAACCGCTGCTGAACAAAAAATTCGCCTGCATGATGGCAAAAAAGTTTGCCTTGACTGTGCATCAGAATACTCAAGAGGATGGTGATAGTTTGATGGCTCTGATTCAGCGATGCACCCTTTCGCTTATTTTTATTTTATTTTTCGGAATAATCTGCTTTGCAGGCAACAGTGAAATCCGCATTGCTGACCCAAGCGGCGACTGGGGTTTTCCCACACCGTATCGCCATTATCCGCGCGGGCCGGGATATATTCGGATGAGCATGGTTTTCGACACCCTGATCTGGAAAGATACAACAGGTGTGATTCCAGCTCTGGCCGAATCGTGGAGCTATGAGCCGGAGACGCTGAGTTACCTCTTCACCTTGCGGCAGGGTGTGAAATGGCATGACGGCAGGCCGTTGACCCCGGCTGATGTGATTTTCACCTTTCAGTATCTCAAAGAACATCCTTATAATTTTGTTCGCCTAGACAGCGTGTCCGGTTGTGAAATTGCGGGGGAGCATCAGGTCAGGGTCAAATTACATGAGCCTTATGCGCCCTTTCTCGCCTATATGGCCACCATGCCCATTCTGCCGGAACACGTTTGGAACAAAGTAAAAGATCCAAAAAAATATGTTCAGCCAGACAGTTTTATCGGCACCGGACCATATACATTTGTCGATTTCAACAAGGTCAAGGGCACCTATTTATTTGAAGCCTTTGCTGATTATTACCAAGGCCGCCCCAAAATCGACCGGCTGATCTATATCAAGGCTGATGATCCTTTGCTCGCTCTGCTCACCGGCAAAGCCGACTTGGCCGAAATTGAGCCGAATATGGTCAAGATTTTAGAGAAAAAAGGCATGACCATCCTGCGGAATCAACGGGGCTGGAACAAAAAGCTGATGATCAATCATACAAAAGAACCATTCAGCAATAAGGAATTTCGTCACGCCTTGGCCTATGCGATCAACCGGCAGGAGATCATTGACAAGGCCCATCAGGGACACGGCACCGTGGCCTCCGACGGCCTGCTCTCGCCGGATCACGAGTTCTACAACCCAAAAACGCCGAGCTACGAGTATAATCCAGCTAAGGCCCGGAAGATCCTGACCTCTTTGGGCTATATCCAGGGTAAAGATGGATTTTTTGCCAAGGACGGGAAACCGTTGCATGTCCGACTCTTGGCCTCCACCGTGACCACGACGGATCGAGACGGAGAGATCATTAGGCACCAGTTGGAGCAGGTCGGTATCGCTGTTGATCTCCAGATGCAAGAAAAAACTGCGGCTGACACCCAAATCAAGGCCTGGGATTTTGACCTCGCTGTTTCCGGGCACGGGGGGCTGCTGGGAGACACGGTCATGCTCAATCGGATGATCTCCCCAAAGAGCGGTTCGGTGAACTCAGCCCGCTACGGCGGCAGCAAAAAGCTGCTCGGGTTGCTTAAAGAACAGCTACGGACGATGGATAAAGAAAAACGTCGGCGTATTCTCGCGGAGATTCAAAAAATCTATGCTGAAGAGCTGCCATCTCTCTCCCTGTACTACCCGGAATCAACTGCGGCCTATAATCCGAAAAAAGGCATCAGCTGGTATTTCACGCCCGGAGGCATCGGCACCGGGATTCCGCTTTGCCAGAACAAAGCGGCCCTGCTTCGCTGACAGCTCGCAACTTCCCAAGTTCCCAATGATGCTGTCTTCACGTCGATTCACAAAAAAGCGGATCAGCCTGCTGCTCGCCTATTCCCTGTCCGCCCTGCTGATGATTTGGCTGAGTTATCTCCTGCCCTCTCTGCTGCCCGGCGATTTTGTCACGGCCATGTACTCAACATCCGAGGATGTGACCCTGACTGCGGCCCAGGAGTCCGAGCTCCGGGCCTATTACAGCCAAGACACTGGATTTTCCGAATACCTGCTCAAGCTCATCCGCCTTGATTGGGGCAATTCCTACGCCTTTCTGACCCCGGTTTCCGAACTCTTTTTTGAGGCTCTGCCTTGGACCTTGCTGCTGTTGGTTTCGGCCAATATTCTTGCGGCCCTGACTGGTTTTATCGCCGGAGTTGAGGCCGCCTTCCGCCGGAATAGCCGCTTTGAACGCTCCCTGGTCAGCTGCGGCACCGTTCTGGAAGGTCTTCCTGAGATCTGCACGGGAGTAATTCTACTCGCTGTGTTTTCCCTTTATTTAGGTTGGTTTCCCGCCGCTGGTGCGGAAACTGCCTATGCCGAGCTTTCTTTTCAGGCATGGCTGCTGGATGTGGGGCATCACCTGACTCTGCCTTTGGCCTCTTTGGTCATCGCTTATTTTCCTGGAAATTTTCTCCTGACCAGAACCAGTATGATCATGGTGATCAGCCAGCCGTACATAAAAACCGCGCAAGCCAAGGGGCTTTCCGGCCTGCGGATTCGCTACGCCCATGCGGCCCGCAATGCCCTGCTGCCCTTGGTGACCCGCTTTGGCCTGCGTTTAGCCTTCACTGTCACGGGTGCCTTTGTCGTCGAGCGAATTCATGCTTATCCAGGCCTGGGTACCCTGCTGTTCAACGCCATCCGTCTCCGTGATCTGCCGGTAATCCAAGCGATTGTCCTTATTTCCTCTATCATGGTGCT
Organism: Candidatus Electrothrix aarhusensis; assembly: GCA_004028505.1. Lineage (GTDB taxonomy): Bacteria > Desulfobacterota > Desulfobulbia > Desulfobulbales > Desulfobulbaceae > Electrothrix > Electrothrix aarhusensis. Next base: position 11,282 of record MTKO01000090.1, on the reverse strand, counting down.
GGCTATGATCATGGTGCTGGAACTTGTTTACGCCTATCTTGATCCGCGAGTGCAGGATGCATATCAACGCTAAAAAAAAGATGCTCCGGGATCCTTGGCTGCTCACGGGCGGCATCCTCTTTTTTTTCTTTGCCACAGCCTCAATCTTCGGCTCGGCAATATGTCCGCATGATCCCTCTGCTATGGAATTCACGCCGCTTTCTTCGCCCTGCGCCGTGCATCCTTTAGGGGTCAACGACTGCGGCCAGGATATTTTTGCAGGCTTGATTTGTGCGGTTCGCAACACCGTGCTCTTCGGTTTGACCTGTGCCGCTGTGTCGCTCTGCATAGGTGTGCTTATCGGACTAACTGCGGGCTGGTTCGGCGGCATCATTGACATGCTGTTTATGCGGCTGGCTGATGTGCTGCTGGCTGTTCCGGCCATCATGGTGCTGATCCTGATTTCAGCCCTGTTTCAACCACCGCCCCTGACGCTGGCCGTTATTCTGGCTTTACTCATCTGGCCGACAATCAGCAAGGCAATCCGGGCCCAAACCCTGATTGTCCGAGAAAGCCCGCATGTCCGGGCCGCTGTCCAAATGGGAGCCGGTAACAGCTATATCATCTTCCGCCACCTGCTCCCGGAACTGTTTCCGCTTTACCTCATCGGTTTTTCCGGCAAGTGCAGGATGGCCATGTTCATGGAGGCATCCTTGGCCTTTATGGGGCTGATTGATCCAGGCCGAAAATCCCTGGGCATGATGATCCATTATGCGCTTAAATACTATTACTTGGATATCTGGTGGAACTGGCTCCTGCCGCCGGTGCTCTGCCTGTCTCTACTGATCATGACCGTCACCTTCATAGTAATTAGCTTGGAAAAGATGCTGGACCCCCGTTTACGAGAAAATTTTGGAGAATCATCAGCATGACTCTACGCATAAACGGCCTGTCCGTCCTGTATCAAACTGAGCACAACCTGCTTCAGGCCTTGGAGGATATTGATCTTGAGGTCAGGCCCGGAACCTGCACAGCCTTGGTTGGTGAATCCGGTTCCGGCAAGTCAACTCTGGCCTTGGCCTGTTTAGGCCTACTGCCCAAGGAGACAGTAATCCAGGGCAAGATCAGCCTGGACGGCGAAGAGATTGATTATAGCGATCAGAAGGCGGTCAATTGTCTACGTTGGTTCAAAATAGCTATGGCTTTTCAAAACGGCACAGCCAATCTCAATCCGGTGCATCGAGTGATTGAACAGGTGGCCGAGCCCTTGATCTGTCGTAAAAAAATCAATAGAGATGAAGCCTTGCAACAGGCGGCCCAGGCGTTAGGACAACTAGGGATCGCAGAGCGGGAATACAACCGGTATCCCCATCAGTTAAGCGGCGGTCAAGCGCAACGGATTCTGCTGGCTATGGCCCTTGTCCTTGATCCTGATATTTTGATTTTAGATGAACCCACCTCCAATCTTGATGCGGTGACCAGGGTCCTTATTTCCCAAGTGATGCGGCAGGCTACGGATGCAGGGAAGGCGATCCTGCTGATCACCCATGATCTGGAATTCGCTGTCCAGAATTCCCAGCAAACCGTGGTACTGTATTCCGGCCAAATCATGGAACGACTGCCCCGAACAACCTGCNTACTTGCTCCCTCTCATCCCTACACTATGGCTTTAGGAAGATCATACCCTGATATGGAACGGGCCAGGGATCTGGGCGGCATCCGGGGCGAATCTCTCCGCCGGACCGTTGGCACGTCCAGTCCATCGCCCGGCTCTGAAGGCTGCCTTTTTGTTGACCGTTGCACCCAGAGTACGGTGCTGTGCGCTCAAAACCGGCCTGTGCTGTCCGCCACCGGAGACTTTGCTGTCCGCTGTCTGCGGCAGGGAATCGTCAATATTTTAGAGCTCAAGGCGGTGGAAAAAGCATATAAGGATATTCAGGCTCTCAAGGCGACAGATCTCAGCATCAAGGCCGGAGAGGTTTTCGCGCTGATCGGTGAAACCGGTTCAGGCAAATCAACCTTGTCCATGATAGCAGCCGGTTTATTGCAACCGGACAAGGGTGAAAGAACCTTTGACAATAGGGATATGGACGAATGGATTCAAAGCGATTACAAGTCAATGGCTCGGAAAATCGGGGTGGTTTATCAGAATCAGGCGGAATCATTCAGTCACCGTTTCACGATCTTTGATATTCTGGCCGAACCGCTCAGGATTCACGGGCAAAAAAATAAAGACAGCCTGCTGAAAGCGATTGTGGAGGCCTTGGCCCGGACGCATCTGCCTCATGACCAAAATTTTTTAAAGCAATATCCCCATCAGCTCAACATGGGTGCCTTGCAGCGGCTGAGTATCGCCCGCGCCCTGATGCTCAAGCCGCAATTGCTCATTGCCGATGAACCCACCAGTTCCCTTGATCCCAGTGTCCAGGCCAAGGTACTGCAACTGCTCCTTGGTCTCCAGACTGAATTAGGATTGTCCATGCTCTTTATCACCCATGATCTGGCCTTGGCCCGCAAGGTCAGTGATCGAATCGGGGTTATGCTGGACGGCACAATGGTGGAATGCGGCCCGGCTGCATCGGTGTTGGAGAGGCCTGCGCATCCCTATACCAAGTTTTTGCTGGACAGCGCACGGGGCCGTGTTTTCGGCAGAAATTTCGCTGTGCGCTCAGAGGATCTTTCAGGCGGCTGCGGCTTTACAGCCCGTTGCAATCAGGTTGCAAAAAATTGCGAGCTCTTGCCGCCGCAATCCAGACTGATTGATCAACGGATGGTCGCCTGTCATAATATAGGGCAGGATATATTGCAGGACAAAACGGAATCGACCTTTGTCGTCCCGCAATAATTTTTTCATGCCAACAACCAACGCATTAATGAGGAACAAACCCCATGCAAGATTCCATACAACAACCAGTATTACACATCATCGGCACCGTCCACAGCGATATCCTCCGTATTGAGGATGCGCCCAAATTCCATGCCGAGTCCGACCGCATTGGCACCTTGGAAATTCTCCCCCAATATCAGGAGGCTTAGACGGCGTCACGGTCGGCAAGACCATTGTTGTCCTCTGCTGGTTCCATCAGGCTGACCGCGAGACCCTGCGGGTTTATCCGCGCGGTGACAAGTCCAAAGGATTGCGCGGTGTGTTCGCCACCCGCAGTCCCATGCGACCGAATCCCATTGCGGTTTCTGAACTGAAAGTCCTTGCCGTGGACGGTTGCCGGATTGAGGTTTCTGGCTTGGATATCCTTGATGGTACGCCTATTGTGGATATTAAAAATAAGCCCGAAAAAAAACCGTAAGATGTCAGTATTTATGATATTTTAAAAATTGACAACTTCAATGATTGATGATTGAGCTCAGGGAAGGCCAGCCTTTCCTTTGGGCTTTCTGGAAAAATAAGTTGGACAAACAACGAGGAGGGGAAAAAGGGGCTCTTGGAAAAAGAGTGCCCGATGGAGATCTCTTCACACAAGATCAAGTGCTTCACGTTGTGCAAATTCCTGATTGTTCGGGACTGAAAGGACAGCGGGGGGTCTCAATTGTTCTAAAAGTTGTTTTAAAAAAGCGATGAGATCGTCACTGGTAAAATTCTCTTTTGCCAGTCCTGTTTTTTTCCAAAGACTGAAGAGTTCACTTTCACATTTATTCAGCAGCTCATCTCCGGTTACGGTGATTGGGCAGGCGGCAGTACTCAAAGCTATATTCATATGATTTTCTTTTGTTATTATAACCCGAGCGCAAACTGAACAACCCTCCGCTTTTCTTTTATTGATTTGTTTAGTTATCCAATGTTTGTTTGCATGAGATAATTTTCTTTCGTTACATTTTATTATTTTCTCATTAATACCTATTATTAACCTTATCATCACCTCTCCTCCCGATAAAAGCAAAAGTCGGAGGTCAAAACAGTCTGATATAACATTCCGTCTTCACCCTTCACTCTTATTTCAAGCAAGTATAATGCCACACAGCAACATCACTGCAACATACTGTTTTTAAATACCTTACAATCAATATCCGTATAAAACCTGTTTGTTTTTTATAAAATTTTTTGAATTTTTTAATAGCGAGCAGAAAAATAAACTGTCACAAATCATAAAGATCAGATCAAATACAAAGAGCTACAATTCAGTGGAGGAGACATCAGGAACTAACCACTTAATCAAAGTTCCGAACAGTTCATTCTCATTGAGCGGTTTGCAAATATGGTCGTTCATACCAGCAGCCCTACTCTTTTTCACGTCACTGGCCATAACATTCGCAGTCATTGCAAGAACCGGAAGTTTTTTAAATTTTTCCTGCTTTCGAATTTCCCTACAGGCGGTATAACCGTCCATAACCGGCATTTGAATATCCATCAACACGCAATCAACACTCTCTGACTTGAGAAGCTCCAAGGCCTCTTTACCGTTTTCTGCCTGGAGTACAATAATTTTTTTCCGGCGGAACAATATTGCTGCCAGTTCCATATTAAAGGGATTGTCCTCTGTTAAAAGAATCTTTTTCCCTTCTAACTGAGATATTTTTTTAATTTGTTCGGTTTGCTCCAGCGGTAACCGGCCAGCGTCACCTTTTTCAAGTTGCAGAGTAAAATGGAAGCAGGAGCCATGATCCAGTTCACTTTTCACCGATATTTCGCCTCCCATCATTCTCACCAGATTCTGACTGATCACCAACCCCAAACCAGTGCCGCCATATTGTCGCGCAGTGCTGTTCTCAGCCTGATAAAAAGATTGAAAAAGTTTATCAAGCTGTTCTGGGTTCATACCTTTACCGGTATCAGAAACAAAAAAATACAATTTCAAATACTTGTCTTCTTGTTGCTCCAGCAAGTTAACCTTGATGTCAATGCGGCCATGCCGGGTGAATTTAACAGCATTATTACCAAGATTGGTCAAAATTTGCCTTAACCGCAGAGGATCTCCTCGAAGAATCTCAGGAATATCAGCAGCACATTCAATATTGAGGATCAGTCCCTTTTCTTCCGCTTTGAGACGTATGAGCGTATAGACATGTTCAAAGACTTCTCGCAAACGGAAATCCACCCTTTCCAGTTCCATTTTATCTGCTTCAATCTTGGAAAAATCAAGAATATCGTTGATGATACCGAGCAGTGATCGAGCGGAAATATGTACTTTAGAAATCAAGTTATACTGTTCCGGGTTGAGATTCGTTTCAAGGGCGAGTTTTGACATACCGATAACCGCATTCATCGGTGTGCGTATCTCATGACTCATATTCGCCAAAAAGGATGATTTAGCGCGTGATGCCGACTCAGCAAATTTCTTTTCTTTAAGAAAAGCTATAGCCTTGCGTTGTTCCTGCTCCACCTTTTTTTGACTTGTAATGTCGAGCCTGACTTCCATTTTAGCGGGAATTCCTTCCTGTGTGGTAAACGGAGCAGCGAAAACTGCGAATACTTTGTCTTCAAAATTTAATTCATAGTGCAAGGTTTTATTTTGTCCAATGATCTCTCCAAGATGACAGCTATTGCATGGTATCTTTCTTTTATGTACGGAGACATAACATTGTTTGTTAATTTTACAGTGAAACCAACTTCGCATTGTATTGTTTGCGTAATCAATACGATAATTTTTATCTATGATATAGAGACCTAATCCTACATTATCAATAGTGTCAAGGATAGCAGCTTTTTGTTTTTCACTTCTTATGAGTCTATTTACAGCTTGGCGAATAAGCTTGTACGATATCAATATTATTCCTATTCCAGAAAGCCAAATTAATACAAAGGCCCTCCAGAGCTTATTGATATTTTTTTTGTCTTGTTTAAGATAATTTTCTAATGGAACAGTAATACTGATTCCGCCTCTGATTCCGCCAATATTTTTTTCTTGATCCTTATGACAAGGAAAACATTTTTTTTCCATTTTCAATGGTCGCATAAAATGAAGAAAAGACTCCCCGTCAACCGGAGCAATCTCAATATATTCTTTTTTCCCAAGCTCGAAGGAGCGAAGTGCTTTTTCTTCCCAGAGCGCCGGTTTATTATCAGGTCGTTTCGGATCAAGACTTGTAAGATGCCCCTGTACAGATGTTCGTTTTTCCCCCATCTCATAAACCTGCCTGAACATATATGCCGGATTCATTAAGGTATATTCCTTTCCGGCAATTATCACATCACGGTTTTTAATATCAAGATAGGGATTAGGCGGGGTTTTCTTAGAAACCGGCACATAGACACCGCCATGTAATACACCCCATTTACGGTATAACATATCTTTTTCCCAAAACATTCTTGCATTATTTTCAGCAAGTTGCATTGTTGTTTCTTTCATATGCCACCTGTTCCATATCAATAACAAAACGAGCAACAAGGTCCACCCAGTAATTAACAACAGCATGAATGTAATAAGTGGCGGATTGGTATTTTGATGTATTTGCATAATAAAAATTAGGAAAATTTTAAAAGGATAAAAAAGGATTCCCTTTAACTCTTACCTGCATGAATTGTGCCTTATCAGGGGTTTATCTTTTTGAAATTAGCTTACTTTTTCTATGTGCAAAATTTCATGTCTCAACGGAACCTTATAGATACTGCTACTATCTATTAATGAATATTACTCCTAATTAAGAATTGAACGTTATATAATATTTAGCTGATATGAATATAGATGAATACTTTTTACTCACTTAATTATTTGGTGAGTATAAAAGGAGCATGGGCATAGAAAAAAAATTAGCTCCACAAGACAAAATCTGAAGGCGGATGGTCGAGTTTCCCAACATCATGCAGGCATACAGGCGTTCTGCCCGATAAAATGAGGCGGTGGGCCTATTGCGAGGGTAGAATGGATATGCTTAACTAGTAATACAAATTTATTTTTCGTATTACCAGGAAAAATAAAAAAGCATATTTTAAACCGGAGTATTTGAGATCCCGGTTAACCCACCTTCACTGAAAAAGGAGCTTCTTATTGTGTGTACAAAAGAACAGCGGCAAAAAAATGTAAAAACGGCGGAGCGGCAATGGAAACTGCTCGTTCTGCTCTCCATACTGACCCTCCTTCTGCCAGCTTCCACCGCTTGGGCTCGTACCAATGGTGAATATCTCTACTGGAAGCAGGTCGGAGGGCAGGTGGGATTAAAAGCAATTCATATGATACGCAAGCAAGTGCCTCAATTTAAAATTGATGACTGTCTGGCCTTGACCAATGCCGGTTATGCCGAAATCAACGGACATTCGACCATGGGAACGTTGGACGGTTTAAGCCGTATCCTCCGCGTCAGTCGGGGCGATCACAGTCTGCTGGAAATGCACAGCGCCTCCAATTCTCCGCTTTGGTTTGCCGTATATGATAAAGAATCCGGCATCTGTGTTTATCTTGAGGTTGATCCGAATGCAATTCATGACAATAAATCTTTCAATATAAGTAGCTTGTTTAGCACGGTAGCTACAGAGCAGATCAATGCGGAACATCTTTACGAAAATGCGGCTGTCTATGCTGAAAAATTCGATAATAAAATCTTTAACGGCAACGAGTTCAGGATCGTGACTGTTGCCAACGCCATGACAGCCGGAGTTTCCACCAGGGCTGTACGCGCTTTTGAATTTCATGATCACTACTGCCCCGGTGTAACATCAGGCATTATTATGGCTGATTATATTGAAAAATTCTTCCCTTTGGATCACGGAGGCAGCTATTTTCTCCAAAGCGTTCAGCCTTGGTGCAAAGAGGACGCTCTGATGGTGCTGTTGAACACGACACCGGGCAAAAAAAGCTATGCTATCACCTATCCGACAGAGGATGATATCGCCTCCTGGCCCACATGGGCCAAGGATCTTTCCACTATCGTCTATCGCTATGATCCATTGTCTGAAATCTGGCAGGGAATTGCGCTGGAATACAACTGGGAAGAAACCGGTTGCCCGGATTACGGACACAGCGTGATGAACAAGTTGTGTACGGACTTATGGTATTTGGACCGCATGGATCAACCGGAAAATTTCGTCACGATCCTAAAAAACTTTGAGCTGCCCCCTAAAGTACATCCCAAGGAATATGCTCGCCCGGACGTGGATCCTGTTTTCCTCCTGAATTTCTAAACACGAACGACTGCTTCAAGATTCTGAGTTTTCTCCGCAGCGACCGCTGTTTTTTGAATATCTTCCTTCCTCATTATTTTCCTGCCAAATTAATACCGCCCGATAGTATTCGGGCGGTATACCCAATAAAATGAGCTGTCAGCCTTATTGTCCGGGCACCGTAAGATGTTGTACGTTAGGGAAATTTTTAAATCGCAGCTTTTTTTATTCCTCCAACAGAAAAAATAATTATGCAGCGCAGAAAGCACACGAAGCAGTATTCGAAAAAAATATTAATCAGCCTAACCGCAGTCGCTTTGGCGACCCAAGGAAATGCAGCGGCGGAAGAAAAAGAAATGCCTGAGGTTTTGGTGTCAGGAGAAAAGCTGATCACTCCGAGCATGCAGGCCAGCGAGACCGTCTACACCGGCAGCGAAATCACGGCCAAAGGAATTGAGATTCAGGGGGCAAAGGCGACAACCAGCGTCTATGGAGCCTTGGATATGCTCCCCGGTATTAACGTAGAAAGTGCGGACAGCAACGGACTGGGTGCAGAGATGGGCACTGTCCGGGTACGCGGGGTGAAAGGCGCTCTCGGTGCGCTCACTGTGGAAGGCGTGCCCAACTACGGCGGTAATCCCATCGGCCCTCGTGATTATCTCTATGACATGGAAAACATGGAAGGCATCTCCATGTACAAGGGTGCAATGCCCGGAGATATCGGCACAGGCGTGGGCTCACGGGGCGGCAGTTTGCAGCTCAAACCTGACTGGCCCCATGAGAATTTCGGATTTTCCTTTAAACAAAGCGTTGGAACCCATGCATACACCCGCACCTTTCTTCGGCTTGATCCAGGCACTCTGCCTGAAGTAAACAGCAAGGTTTCCGGTTCCTTTTCGTACAGCGGAGCGGATAAATGGCGCGGGACCGGCGAACTTGGCCCTCGGCTGAATGCCAATCTGGCCCTGAGCCAGCCTCTGGGAGAAAAGGCTGATATTAAAATTTGGTATAATCATAATGACCTGGAACAGCATCTTTATCGACGTTTGACTTCCGCTGACATTCAAGATCTCGAAGCGAATTATAACAAAGATTATAATGCAACTCTCACGGGAAATCCTGCTGAGGATGTCAATTATTACGACTATAATCGGGGCGAATACCAAAATGATGACGTACTCGCTGTGCTAAAAATGCAGGTTGCAGACTCCCTGCTTTTTACAGTAAAACCTTATTATTCCAAGGAGGATGCGGAAATTTTGGAGGGCGCTTCAAAATCCAGCATCCGGAAGAGGATTCGGGATATAAAACGCACCGGACTGATCACTGAGGCGGTTTGGGAGACACCATCCCTCAACACCTCGCTGGGGTATCATTTGGAAGCCGTGGACATGCACATTTACAGTCAAAACTACGCTTCGGTCGGTTCAGGCCTCGCATATCGAGGCTATGGCAGAATGGCGAAAAGCGGAGGTACCTCCTATATCAACAGCCCCTATGTGAAATTGGCTGGCAGTCACGGCATGTACAACTGGCAGGCCGGGCTAAAATATTTTCATTTCCAAGAAGCTGACAGCCTGGGATACATCAGCGGCCCAGGACCGGATTACGCCTTGTTACGAACCCCGGATTTGGATCATGAAGCCTCTGAATACGACATTCTGTTGCCCACCCTGGCTGCATCCGTACAGCTCAACGACGCTCTGGAAATGCGGGCAGGATACGGCAGAACCTTTATCCGGCCTTATTCCTATATGCCGCTGGTGAATCTTTACAGTACGAACCGAAGTGCTTTTCAGGCACAGGGAATTGACCTGCAAGATCTCTTTGACGGCTATGATATCGAAGAGTCGCATACGGTTGACTTCGGCATCCGCTATATAGGCGACTGGTTTGACATCGCACCCACTTTTTTTTACAGTACGCATAGCAATTTGGTCACCACCATCTACGATCCCAGGGTGGATTTGAACTACTCGCAGTATGTGGGCGAGGCAACAAGTTATGGGGTTGATCTGGAAATGAATGCCTACCTGAGCGATGACCTCAGCCTTTTTTTCAATCCCACCTACACCTCAATGACCTATGACAACGATTTGACCTATGCGGGAGAAAGGCTGGAATCTGAAGGCAATCAGGTAGTGGACACCCCGGAATGGCTGCTAAAAACAGGATTTATCTATCATCCTGGAAATTTTGAGATCGTGCCTACGCTGCGCTATCTCGGCAACCGGTATGCTGATCTGGAACACAAGACCGAAGTTGACGGAGCCGCTCTTGTTGATCTACGTATGAGTTATACCCTTCCTAAACTCTTGGGAGCTGAAGCGGTCAAATGCTCTTTTGAACTGAACAACCTTTTTGATAAGGAATACATATCAAGCATCAACGGCTATGATGACACTAGGGACGGACAGGCCACCTTTTATCCAGGTACGCCCCTTTCCGCCATGTTGACCCTCTCTGTCACCTACTGATAAAACGAGCTGCCCGCCTCATTGTGCGGGCAGCTGATGAGCTAAAACAAATTCCTTTATGAAAATAGTTACCAATGCCATATATTTGAATTTTAAATAAAAACTTGACATACTTTATCTCTCTCTTTATAGTTTCTTCTTAAGATTTGTTTAATGAACAGATGTCTCTGCTTTCTGGTCAGAACCGGAAAGTTGATAAAGCCACAGCCGTCGTGAGACGGTGTCGGAAAGCCACGGATCTCCCTGAAGAGACCGCCGGGTTACCTACTTTTACTTCTGAGTACCGGAGTGTAGAGCTATGTTTCTTCAAAAAGTTTCAGCCCGCCATATTGGCAGCGATCTGACTTGCTGCCTTTTCCTTATTTGTTTTTTCCAGAAGAATCTCAGCTTACTTGTTCGGGGACCACCGAATATTGCACTATATTATGCCTTTCGTGGCGGATAGAGCTGGATACGTTTTGTGTCACACTTGCGAGCCCTTCCGTTACGGATCTTAACAGGTAAAGGTACTAATATTGCTCCTATTTTTTTATATTTTCAGCGTGACTTGTAACCAATGATTATATCAAGTTGATTGAAAGGAGATTTAACAATGCAAAACTACATAGTAAACAAAAATGCTCAGGATAATGGTGACCACGAAGTTCATGATAACAGTGCTGGTTGCTTACACCTGCCAAGCATAAAAAATCAATTAGATTTGGGTTTTCATCTTTTATGTAACGGAGCAGTTATAGAGGCTAAAAAAAAGTTGCCGGGTGAAAGGTTAATGGCTC
>MTKO01000089.1 GCA_004028505.1 Candidatus Electrothrix aarhusensis | reverse complement strand
ATGCACCTTCATCATAGCCAGCTTGATGATATCTGAGGCCGTGCCTGAATCGGGGTATTGATCGCCATCCGTTCAGCAAACTGACGGCGGTTGCGATTGCTCGCATTGATCTCCGGCAGCTGTCTCCGCCTACCCAGCAAGGTGGTGACATAACCATTGACACGGGCCTGATCCATAATATCATCCATAAACTGCTGAACCCCCGCATAATGGACAAAATAGCGGTCAATAAAGGTCTGGGCCTCCTTACGACCGATGCCGAGCTGCTCTGATAATCCGAAGGCGGACATGCCGTAAACAATGCCGAAGTTAATGCTCTTGGCCACCCGCCGCATCTCTCCATTAATCATGGGCAAGGCCACCTGAAAAATCTCAGCAGCGGTCTGGCTATGGATATCCCCCTCCCCTCTGAAGGCTTCCAGCAAGGCCTTATCCTGGCTGTAATGGGCCAAGACCCGCAGGTCAATCTGCGAATAATCCGCTGACAGCAGCAGGCTACCCGGTTGGGCAATAAAGGTGGAGCGGATCCGGCGGCCTTCCTCGCTGCGAATGGGGATATTCTGGAGATTCGGATTGCTGGAGCTGAGGCGACCGGTTGCCGTGCCCCATTGATTAAACGAGGAATGAACCCGACCAGAGATCGGACTGATATGAGTCTGTAATTTATCCACATAGGTGGATTTCAACTTTGCCAGATTGCGGAACCGGACGATCAGGGCGGGCAATTCGTGCTTATGAGAGAGCTTTTCCAGCACCTTGATGTCTGTAGAATAGCCGGTCTTGGTTTTGCGGCCCTTGGGCAGATCAAGCTCATCAAACAACACTTCCGCCAGCTGTTGCGACGAGTTGATATTAAAGGCATGGCCGGCAACGCCATAGATCTCCTGCTCCAGCACATCCAGCCGCTCGCCGAACTCCTGGGTCAGCCCTTGCAGGAGCGCCTTATCGAGCAGGATGCCGGTTTCTTCCATAGCGGCCAGCACCGGAATCAACGGCCCTTCCACCTCGGTAAAAAGCTCCCACAACTCCTGCTTTTCCAGCTCGACTCGCTGTCCCTCAAAAAGGCGCAGACTGCCATAAACATCTTCGCAGCTATAATCTTTAGCCTTCTCAGGGGGAACCCGACAGAAGGCATCCGGGGACTTATCACCATCCACAATCTCACTAAAGGAGGTGAGTTTCATATCCATCTCCTGACAGAGGTCATCCAGCTTATAGGATCGACGACCAGGGTCAAGCAGCCAAGCCCCAAGCATGGTGTCATAGAGAGGGCCAGCTAAACGAATGCCGCCGTTCTGAGGTGCTACCAGGATGGCGTAATCATACTTGAGATTATGGCCGATCTTGGGAAGTGAGGAGTCTGTAAGCAAGGGTCCGAGCAGGTCCACAATATCCTGCAAGGCCAGCTGATCAGGCAGAAGATCCCCCTCAGCATCCCGATGACCGCAGGGCAAATACCAGGCCTGTTTTGTCTCAGCACAAAGGGATATCCCAACCAATTCGGCTTCCAGGGGATCAAGGGAGGTGGTCTCTGTATCCACAACCAAATGCCTAGCCCCTTGCAGCTGCTCTCCAAGCTGCTCCCCAAGCTGATCGATAAGCCGCTCCAACTCCTGCCGCTGCCGGACCTGGGTAAAACCCTCAGTGGTAACCTTTGCCGCCGGGACATCGGATTTCAACAGGGCGAAAAATTCCAGCTCGGTGAGCAGATCCCGCAGGGCCTCGGGATCTGCTTCGCGCACCAAATAGGCCTGAAGATCAGCTTCCACCTCAGCCTTATCCTGGAGACGAACCAAATCGCGGGAAAGAAAGGCATCCTTCTTATGGGCTATGAGCCGTTCCTTCATCTTGGACTTTTTTAAACCATCGACCTGCTCATACAGCCCTTCCAAGGTCTTGTATTCCGCAAGCAGCTTCTGGGCGGTCTTCGGCCCGACCCCTGGAACACCGCTGATATTATCTGACGAATCGCCGGTGAGCGAGAGATAATCCAGGAGTTGAACCGGGCTGAGCCCGTATTTTTCCTCCACCGCAGCCACGTCCATGAGCCGATCATTCATGGGATCCCACATGGTGATGTCTTCGGAGACCAGTTGCAAGAGATCCTTATCCCCTGAGACAATCACCACCTTGCAGCCCTGCTCGACCAGCCGATGAGCTGCCGAGGCGATCAGGTCGTCAGCCTCCAGATCATCAGCAGCCATACTCAGTAAATTATAGGCTGAAACGATTTTATGGATATAGGGGATCTGAGGCACGAGATCCTCGGGCATGGGAGGACGATTGGCCTTGTAATCAGCTGAAATCTTATGACGGAAAACCGGCCCCTTGGTGTCATAGGCCACTGCAAGATATTCCGGCTTTTTTTCCCGCAGGAGTCGACGCAGAATCGTGGTAAAACCATAGACAGCATGGGTGGGGAGCCCGCTGTTATTGCTCAGGGGTTTGATAGCATGGTAGGCCCGATAGATATAGCACTGCCGTCAATCAGGTAAACTTCTTTTTTTTTCGGGGGAGCAGGGAACAGCTCTGTCTGTTGACTCATAAAGGAAAACCGGGGGAACGTTTTATTTAATGTTTTATCTCTGCCTGCGCCTTCTGCATCAAGCTCAGCAGATTCTCCGGCCCAAGCTCGACAAAGTATTTATATTTTTTGGAAGGATACAGATGGTGCATGATCTTGCCGTCCGGAAAGACAGCAAAGGTTCTCGGTATATACCTGCCGTCAAATTGATATTTCTCACTGAGTTGAGGATGCTGGCGTGTATTCACGCGAATCATGACAAAGGGTCTTGAGGCTTCAACAACGCTTTCTTCTTGGAGAACTCCTTTATACCGTTTACACGCGGAACAAGAGTCAGAATAAAAGATAATAATGGCAGGCTTGCCCTCTCTTTTGGCCTGCGCCAGCCCTTCCCTATACCCTTTCCAGGCTATCTCGTCTCGTCCGAAATGAATACCGGTCATTGCCGAGCACTCGCGCCCCGGCATCACCAGGATCAACAGGGTTGGCACGAAAAAAACAAATAGAAACGATACAATGATATATCGGCGAATGCCACCGACCTGCCCTCTTTGTTCAGTACAGTAAAACATTTTCAATTCTTCTTCCTCTTCATCATATTCATCATATTCATCATATTCTTTTTTCACTCCTCATCCTCAAGTTGCACTCGCCCCTCAAAAAATTCAAAGTACTACTCGTTTTTGCCGATGTACACCAGCTCCGGCTGCTTAAGCAGCACCTTGGTGTCCGGCCCGATACTCTTGGTCAACCAAACATTCCCCCCCACTATGGACCGAGCCCCGACCACCGTATCTCCGCCAAGAATAGTGGCATTGGCATAGATAATCACGTCATCCTCAATGGTCGGATGACGTTTGATATCCCTCAGTTTCTTGCCTGCTCCTTTGGGAAGAGAAAGAGCGCCAAGGGTAACGCCCTGATACAAACGCACTCGGTCGCCGATAACACAGGTTTGCCCGACCACCACGCCTGCGCCGTGATCAATAAAAAAAGACTCGCCGATATCCGCGCCTGGGTGGATATCAATAGCCGTCCTATGATAGGCGTATTCACTGAGAATCCTCGGCAGAACAGGAATACCCAAGGTAAACAGGGCATGGGCCAGACGATAAACAAACACGGCAAAGAAGCCTGGGTAGCTGAAAATCACCTCATCTGCGTTACGGGCTGCCGGATCGCCATCAAGGGTCGCCTGAATATCCGACTCCAATGCTTCCCGAATCGCTGGTAACCCCCTGATAAATCGGCCTGCTAATTCATGGCTGCGGGCATTACAATTGGAACAGGGCTGATTATGGCGAAAGCAATCATGGCGAATGGCAGAGCTCAGCTGCCTACTCAAATTCCTTAAAAAAATCGTCAGATTATACCCAAGATGATATTCCAGACTGGACGGATTGAGCATGGTCGAGCTGAAATAGCCAGGAAACATAATCCGTTGGGCCTGGAGCACCAGGTCCACTACTTCTTCTTTGGAGGGAATGGGGACCGGTTCAATATGGCTTGACCATTTTTTGGAGGTGAATCCCTCGGCCAGCTGACTGACAATGGAGGGGATATAATCATCCTCCAGAACGGATGGTGGTGCATGCCCTTCACATCCGCAGGAATCCTGTTCTTTTAAGGACATTGCATTCTGCTCCCCGGCAATACGTCGGTAATGATGATTTAATGATGTTACGATAGAGAAAAAAAAGCTGAAGAAACGGCTGTTAACCGGCATACCCGTCAGGATTTTTGGACTGCCAATTCCAGGTATCAACGCACATCGCATCAAGACCCAGTTCCGCCTTCCAGCCCAACTCTCGGGCGGCAAGAGAGGGATCTGCATAACATTGGGCTATATCACCGTGACGACGTGGAGTAATGGTGTAAGGGACTTTTTTCCCGGATGCCTTTTCAAGAGCCCTGATCATCTCCAGCACAGAGTAGCCTTGGCCGGTTCCCAGATTATAGGTAACCACACCCGGTTTTTCCGTCAGTTTTTCCAAGGCGCAGAGATGGCCTTTGGCCAGATCAACCACATGGATATAATCACGAACGCCGGTTCCGTCGGGGGTGGGATAGTCATCGCCGAAAACAGAAAGTTGCTCCAACCGCCCCACTGCCACCTGGGAAATATAGGGCATCAGGTTATTGGGAATACCGTTGGGATCTTCTCCAATCTCACCGCTTTCATGGGCTCCCACCGGGTTAAAATAGCGAAGCAGGCTGATATTCCATTCCCCATCTGCAATATGCAGATCACGGAGGATATCTTCAATCATAGCCTTGGTTCGACCATAGGGATTTGTGCAGGCGAGCAGAGGAAAATCCTCTGTAATAGGCACCGAAGCGGGGTCTCCGTACACCGTGGCGGATGAGCTGAAGACCATATTTTTGATCCCGTGCCGCTGCATACTTTGGCAGAGATGAATGGTACCGGTGAGGTTATTATGGTAGTAGAGCAGGGGTTTAGCCACGGATTCACCCACGGCTTTGAGTCCGGCAAAGTGAATGACCGCTGTGGCATCAGCATTCTGGCGGAACACCGTATCCAGAGCATCGGCATCAAGCAGATCAACCTGAAAAAAACTAAGCGTTTTACCGGTGAGTTTCTCCACTCGCCGTAACCCTTCCCGGCCCGAGTTGCAGAGATTATCAATAACGGTTACTTTATGACCGCTGTTGAGCAGTTCCAGGCAGGTATGACTGCCTATATATCCGGCTCCGCCGGTAACAATAATATGCATGAATTTCTCCACAAAGAATTCAGTCTTCCGCCCACCGTTGAAACGATGGGCTATGATCGTTTGTCCCTTCGGGACGAGGTGTCCCGGAGGGACATTAGCCAATAGCCCGGTGATTTATCGCCGGGCACGAGGAATGCTTCACGTCGAATTCATAGAGAGAGCAGGGTGCATTCCATGCACCTTTTTTGTGCGGAGGCGGCACCCTATCTAGCTCACAACAAGCACTTGCCAGACAGGGGCTATCCATAAATTTTATATTCACCATCTTTGCTTGGATTCACAGCCATGTAATATGATCTAAAATTGCCACGGACAATATGCTTTTTGAATCTACCGGAAACAAAAAGGTCTTCCCACGGATAGAGCCACATTGACATTACAGAATAATTATCATTAAGATGGACAAACATTAAATGAGTAGGACATTCCTTACCTTCTATTTTTGGAATAGCACTTGTACGTTGCCAGCCACTATTGTTACCTTTTCTCGTTTTTACGGAAATTTTAACTCCATCATCAATTTCGACATCGTGCTCATAGCTGTCGTCTACCAAGTAGCCATTACAAATAATTTTTGTGTAAATTTCTCCCAACCAACCAACGAGCTCGTTCCCTTTTAAAACTTTACCATCTGCATATGCTTCTAATTGATCATGGATTTGCTGTTGTGTATTGGAGAGCAAGTGAAACAGCGGATCGAAATCTTTCTCCACTCTATCAAATGTATCAAAGTCTAATTCCATATATTTAACCCTCTCCCAAAAATCAAAAAAACTCGACCACACATTTCCGTCAACTGCGTATAATGATGTATAACAAAGATTCCAACCGACTTCAAACGAAACAATCACCATGCATTACCTCGGGCCAGAGCCTCTGTGAGAAGCAAAAAAGCAAGCGTCCGGTCCGCCTCACCCGCCTTAATCCCCTTGCTATTTCCTAAGTCATACGATAACATCGCAGGTTACATACTCAACAAATATTCTCTACATTCTATACGCTCATGAACGAAAAAATATCCCCGAAGTCATTGAAAGGCTGCAAACCAGAAATTCATTATCCCTGCGTTTGGCAATACAAAATTATCGGCATGAAACGTCAAACCGTGCAGGCAGCTCTTTCTGAAAAACTTGGAGATGCCCCCTACTCGCTCTCCGAATCCCGCACCTCCAAACAAGGAAAATATATCAGCCTCAACCTGGAATTGACCGTGCATAATGAGGAGCAGCGACTCTATCTGTACAGCGCCCTGACAGCCGATCCCTCTATCAAGCTGGTCCTATGAACAAGGCTGTACAGAATGCCCTTGAAGAAGCCGCGCCTACCTTTGATTCCAAGCTCATTCCCGTCATGAGGGAGGCTATCACCACGGTGCAGATGATTCTTTTCCAGCGCCTGAAAGACAGTATTTTCCAGCGATCTTCGGAAGGTTCAGAATATTCGGGACAATCGGAAGAAGACAACATTCGTCTGGCCGGAGCCGTTGTTAATAATCTTTACGGCAGCGACGCGCTTGATCCCCAAGTTAACCTCTTTGCCTGTAATCACCGGGAGCTTATTGAAGAGGAACTGCATGGAATCCGCAGCCGGGTAGCAGAGCTGATCCCCCATATCACGGACAGTCTGCGCATGCAGACTCTTTGCGATAATCATGAAGGGATTCATTCCATACCCTGCCTGCTGCTTGCCAAGGAATTGGGTTTATTGGACGAAGAACGGGAACTCCCCCTGCCCTCCACCTTTATGCTGTCTGTACGAAAGCTTGGAGCGGAATCGGGCCTCGTCAAACCGATGACAAGTGCCCCGCCACCACTGACGAAACAAGAGATTGAACAAGAGACAGACAAAAAGGAGTAATCAGATGGAGGTCATCCTTGCCCGACCGCGCGGATTTTGCGCTGGTGTCAACAGAGCCATCAACGTGGTAAACAAGGCTTTGGAAGTTTACAAGCCACCAGTGTATGTCCTGCATGAGATTGTCCACAATACCCATGTGATCAGGGAATTGGAAGAAAAAGGGGCTGTTTTTGTTGAGCAGCTTGAGGATATCCCCAAAGGCTCGATAGCTATTTTTAGCGCCCACGGGGTTTCCAAAGCCGTCAAGGAGCGTGCTAATAATTTGGGCCTTCGGACCATTAACGCAACGTGCCCCTTGGTCTCCAAGGTACATCGTCGAGTCAGCCGTTTAAATAAAATAAATTATGATGTTGTGGTGATCGGCCATAAAGGACATCCAGAGGTTGAAGGAACCTGCGGCCATGCCTCCGGCTCGGTTCATGTGGTCTCCTCACCGGAAGAGGTGCAGTCCCTTCAGGTCAACAACCCAAGCCGAGTAGGCTACGTAACCCAAACCACGCTCAGTATTGATGATACCGCAAAAATGCTGACGGCACTGCGAAAACAATTTCCAAATATTAGCGAGCCTTCCCGAACAGATATCTGCTTTGCCACCAGCAATCGACAGGCGGCTGTCCGAGAACTCAGCGAATCAGTCGATCTTATCCTCGTTGTCGGATCAAAGAACAGCTCGAATTCAAATCGGTTGCGTGAGGTTGCGCAAAAAAATCATATCCCGGCTTACCTTATTGACCATGCGGAAGAAATAGACGGAGAATGGCTGAATAATGCTCAAAGAATAGGCATAACAGCCGGGGCATCGGCACCTGAATACCTTGTCACAGAGCTGGTAGCCTGGCTACGGGAAAACTACGGAATCAAGAAGGTACAGGAAATGGATGGGACAGATGAAACGATCTGTTTTCAACTCCCCGCCATATAAAAATTTCAACGGCATCCCCAAAAGCGTCAAGAAAAAGGTGGCGACGGACGAATCCATCGCCTTCACAACTTGCTCCATCAGTGAATTGGATTAAAATGAATACCCCATAGTCATATATGCTGAAGACTGGTCACTCTCAACCTCTTGATCAATCTGCCCCAGCGGCTCTCCACTAAGCACCTGATACTGATCTCCATCAACAGATATACCGGTATACTGTACTCCCGCTTTCACAAACCACCACGGAGATATTTGAAAATTACCGCTCACCTCAAACATATAAGCGGCACCTTCCATGTCTCCGGTAGATACCTTATTATAGTAAAGATGGTGGAGTTCATCCTCGGAAGAGGCTAAAGGTGCCACAGAAAACTTTCCTGAGAGATCAAACTGGGGAGTTAACTGCATATCAGCACCCAGCAGAAAATAAATCATGGAAAAGGTATTCTCATAGGTAATGCCGGTCGATCCGTCCCCAACATAATTATATCCCGCAATACCGCTGGGAGAGTACTGCATGATCAGGTTTCCCTGGTACTCAAAGTCCTGATGCAGATAACCTACTCCGGTGTAGAGGCTCCAAGGCCCTTGCTGAAGGTAGGTCCACTCAAAATCAACATCCAGAATGAATGCTGTAAATTCAGAGATACTGCTTTCCGAGTAGATATCTGCTGATCCACCCCAAGAATCCCAATCACGATCAATCATGGTTTCACCCGGATCATCAGCAGCTGTTTTCAACATACCGTTTATACGCCACATGGGGTTAAGCGTCAAAGAACCTTCAAATCGGGCCAATAAAATATCCATTGGCCACTCAAGCTCACTGATCGGGAAGAACGTGCTTTCATTTTGCCCATTGGCATGATTAACCTCACCGCCAATGGAAGACGTGATATTGCCAGACATTGCTTCCAAACCGAAAGACAGATCAATCTTGCTGGCGAAGTAAGGGTCAATGTAGGCAGCAGCCTGAGCTTGGGTGAATAGCATACCAATGCTGACCAATCCAACTGCCAAGCCAAGTCCTCGTATCTTGTTTATCGCCTTTCTCTGTGCTGATTGTTTCATTGTTCTTCTCCTTCCTTTTCTCCTTTAAGGACACATTCACTTTGCCGATCCGGCCCCGACAAAACAACAAAACGACAAAAGATCCTAACTTTCATTCTCTCCGCACACTCCGCAGCGACGACAGAGACTCGTGTCACAGGGCGGAGTGCTTTGACCTGTCAAAGAACGCTCCAGCTCCTTGGCGAGATAACCTGCTTGAATACCCTGATCAACCACCTGCCAACAGAATAACTCATCACTGTCCCTCGGTCGAACCGCATATTGCCAGGAGGAGAGTTTATGTTTCTTCATAGCCTGTTTAAAAGTCGCCTTCCCCATACCGATGTCAAGCAAGGCCGGACCGATACGGCGATCCGCTCGTGAAAAAACTGCCTGGGAAAGTACCTTATCCGGTCGATCAACCTTGATATGGAGATTATCTACCCTGGCAAAAGATTTTTTCAGATATTTAATCTTCTTCTTCAGATTGAGCACGGCTGCTGTACAGTCTCGATCCTGCATGGCTTGCTCCCTTTCCTGACCGCCAAAGGAGAGATATTGAAACGGTGTCCACGGTTTGGGGACAAAGGAGTTTACCGAGAGAATCAGTTCGCAAAGGCGTCCCTTTTTTTGCCCGACAGGCCGAATATTTTCCCGAATTTTTTGAACAAGCTGAACAAACTCTTCCAGATCCTGCTCGGTTTCTGTGGGCAGACCAACCATGACATAGAGCTTCAGGGTGTAGATCCCGGCATCTACTAGAGCGACAGCCGCTGCAATCAGATCATCTTCTGAAAGTCCTTTATTGATGACTCCTCGTAATCGCTCCGAACAACCATCCGGAGCAATGGCAACCGATTTTAGGCCGGAATGAGAAAGGAGTTCAAGTAAGCGGGGAGAAATTCGGTCTGCTCGTAATGAGGAAAAAGAAAGCGAACAGGCATTGGCCTGCAAAAAGCCAGAAATACGATCCAGGAGTTCTGAGTCAGCCATTTCCATTCCCAGGAGCCCGATCCTATTTACCTCAGAAGGACGCTGGTCAAGACTGTCCAACACCGCATCAGCTGACCAGAGCCGAGGGGGGCGATAGATAAAACCGGCTGCGCAAAAACGACAGCCACGGCTGCACCCTCGCCCCAACTCGGTCATGTACATCCCCAGTTCAGCATCAGGAGAAAGGATTTCGGAATGGGCTGCTTGATCGCTTTTTTTCAAGGAAACCCGATGGACCTGCTGTGGCAAACCGTCACTGACTGAAATTTCGCGGACCCGCCCATCGCTGTCATACCTGAAGCTATAGGCTGATGGGACATAGCAACCAGGAATTGTCGCTCCGATTTCAATCAGGTTACGCCGATCAGTCAATCGAGCCAGCGCGGGCAGCAGCCGGGGCAGCACAGGTTCAGCTTCGCCGAGTACCATCAGATCTGCAAATAAGGCCAAGGCTCGGGATTCATAAAAACACCCACTCCGCCAAGCACCACAAGGGGACTGCCGGGCGCAATCTCTCCAGGTCTGTCTGCCGCATAGGGGGCTACACCTCCGGCGACCAACATAGCTGTCAGATGAGCATAATCCTGTTCAAAACTGATCGATCCGAAAACAAGGGGGAAATCAGCCAAAGGACGACTGGATTCCAAGGAACGGAAGGGCTCCCGATCTTGAGGATAAACAAAACGCTCGCAGACAATTTCTTCCGAAGCGTTCAGAAGGCGATAAAGAAGCTGAAAACCGAGATTGGAGACAGCAAGAGGGTAGGTATTGGGATAAAGAAGGGCCACTGGTAAGCGGCCCTTCCATTTCTTGCGGACGGTTCCGGTCTCTGTTGTAAGCAGGGGATGCACAACAAAAAGCTAACGGTAATGACAAATCATGCGCAGGACGGGAACACGCAACACAGTCCTAACAGCCCGCAAAAAGGAAAAGAAAATGTTAATTTGCTTTCTTCCGAATATACGCCGGTTCATCCCATTCCGCTAGATCATTCTGCTCGTCAAAGATCGGAGTGGGCATAGGGCGCAATCCCTTGGGTACCGGATTAGGGCGAGCAAAGCTCATTGGCTGATTATGCGAAGGACGTTCCAGATCAAGCCCCCCTTTCTCAGTTACATTAAGCGTCTTCACCTTCTTATTACCGGCGCGGCCAACTAAATCAAACTCAGAAATAGTATCAGCAGAATCCTCATAATTAGCAATACCTGTAGCAATCACGGTCACCCGCAACTCATCACCCATATTTTCATCAAACAGAGCACCGATGATAATATTGGCGTCCTCGTGGGCCTTTTCCTGAATCAAGGCAGAGGCCTCCATGAACTCACCCATGGTCAACGAGTTAGTCGCGGAGATATTGATCAGAATGCCCAAGGCACCGTCAATCCCTACATCTTCCAGCAATTGGTTATCAATAGCCCGCTTAGCAGCCTCGCTGGCACGATTTTCTCCTGAAGCTGAACCAGAGCCCATGATTGCCGGACCGACTTCCTTCATAACGGTCTTCAAATCCGCAAAGTCCACATTGATATGACCCGGCAAATTAATGAGATCGGTGATACCCTTGACAGCCTGCAACAGAACATCATCCACCATCTTCATCATATCGACCAAGGTGGAATTCTTTTGCATGAGGCCCAACAAGCGATCATTGGGGACCGTGATAATGGTGTCGGAATTTTGCTTCAGCTCCTCCCAACCGGCCTCGGCATTACGCATGCGCTTCTTTGCTTCAAAATAAAAGGGCTTGGTCACAACGGAAACAGTTAGGGCACCTTGTGCTTTACTAAGCCCGGCGATAATCGGTGCAGCTCCTGTACCGGTACCTCCGCCCAGACCGGCTGTGACAAAAACCATATCCGCATCAGCGAGAGCATTGGCCAAGTCATCAAGACTCTCCTGAGCCGCATCTCTTCCCATTGAAGGATCTGCGCCAGCTCCCATACCTTTAGTAATAGTTGGCCCCAGCTGGATACGAATATCCGCTTTTGAGTTTTCCAGGGCCTGCATATCAGTATTGGCGGCAATAAACTGGACGCCGGTAAGTCGATTATCGACCATAGTGTTAATGGCATTACCCCCACCGCCACCGACACCGACCACCTTGATAGTCGCCACTGATTCTTCTTCTGCCATTCTATATGACATGCTTTCCCCCTCAAGCATTTTGCTCCCGCAGCAAATCAAATAATTAAATTATGGTACAATACAAAGATTATTTTTTAACAGTTTAACTATAAAGCTGTCATAGAATCTTTTCCAGTACTAAATAATATTTTTCAGAAAACTTCTCAGTTTACTCACAATGCCGTCATGTTCAACCATCACGATTTCTTTATTATTACAACCGTATAAAACAAGACCAACAGCAGTTGTACAGCGCGGAGATTCAACATCTTCTATCCTTCCGCCAACGCCGCGAGGAAAGCTGACCCGTACCGGCATATCAAAGACCTGCTCAGCCATGTCGACCACATTAGCCAATAGCGCTGTGCCGCCGGTGATAACCATTCCTGCATTGATTCGGTTTCTATAACCGGAACCGCAGATTTTCTTATTCACCACCTGAAGAATTTCTTCCATTCGGGCCTCCAGGATCTCAACCATCACCCTCTGCGAAACCTTACGGGCCTTGCGATCGCCGACAGTGGGCACCTCAATGATATGGTTTTCCTTAACCAGAGAAGAGACAGCTCCACCATATTTATACTTCAACATCTCTGCTTCCTGCAAGGGGGTTCGTAACCCCACAGAAAGATCGTTGGTCAAATTATTGCCGCCCAAGGCCAGTTCCCAGGTATACTTAATCGTACCGTTACAAAAAACAGCTAAATCCGTGGTGCCTCCACCAATATCGAGCAAGGCTACTCCCAGCTCCATCTCATCGGAAGTCAACACGGCCCGAGAAGAAGCCACAGACTCCAGGACCACCTCAGCGACATTCAATCCGGCCCGACTACAACTAGTAACCAGATTATGCAAAGAGGTCACATCAGCGGTTACGATATGAACATTGGTTGCCAGACGGACCCCGGTCATTCCCAGTGGATTTTGAATACCGGTATGATCATCAACCATGTACTCCTGCGGAAGGACATGAATGATCTGTTGGTTATCCGAAATCTTAACGGTCTGTGCTGCGTGAATAACCGCCTGAATTTCTTTCTGCCTGATTTGCTCATTATTAATGGCTATAATTCCGGGAGAATTAAAGCCCTTTATATGAGTTCCGGCAATACCGACATACACGGTTTCAATATCACAGCCAGCCATATCCGAGGCGCTGTCAATAGCCTGACGAATCGCCTTAACCGTTGATTCAATATTGACCACCACACCTTTTTTCATTCCTGAAGATGCTGCTGTCCCTACCCCAATAATGTTCACACAGCCATCTTCAAAAACCTCGCCTATAACAGCGCAGATCTTGGTGGTACCGATATCGAGACCGGCAACCAGTTCTCCGGTTCCACGGCTCGGTTCAACTATCTTGGTTTCTTGCGGCTGCTCTGTTTCTTCCACTTCAGCAGCAACCTTTATATCCAGCTCTTCCATTGCGCACATCGCCTACGGCTCTGACCTGGCCACAAGAATACGGCCTTGATGATAATCCATTCGAATTTCCTTAATCCCTTCTATTCTTCTCTTTCGATAAAACCGCTCAAGTAATTTAACGAGCTGATAATATCTTTTTTCGACATTACCATATCCTATATAAATAGGAAAGGGGTGTTCAACAAGATAAACAATAATTCCTTTTTCACGGGTCACATGTATTTCAGAAATGGATTGCAGGGGCAAAATCGGATTCCCCCGCGCAGCAACCTGTAAAAATTCATAAACATCTTCAGATATTGCATTACCCCCTAGGTCAAACCCCGGTATTTCCTCGCTTCCGTCTGGGGGAACAAAACCCGTTATAACAGGATAGTCAATATCCTGTAAAGACTCCACCGGTGCAAAAACAATCCCGTGATGATCAAGATAGTACAGCCCCTGCTGTTTATCTTCAATATTGATTATCGCCATCGGACGATGCTCATGAACCAATATGGTTAGGGTATCTGGCCAAACACGCTCGACCTCTACCTGATCAATCCAGGGATGCTGACGAACACGCTTCTCAATCTCCTCCGGGGGAACACTGAAGAGCTGATCTCCCTGCTTAATATCCGCAAGAGTACGTATCTGCGCCTCATTGCTCATCCGATTGCCCTGAACCGTGACCCGGCGCACCGAAAATGTCCCTGAACGTTCCAAGGTTCGGAACCCCCAACGACCAGCAACGCCAAAGAGCATCACCAATACCAGCAGAAAAAAACTCTTTCTAATAAGCTGAATATTCCACTCTGGCTTATGGACAACAGAGGTCGGTTGCTGATAACGCCCCATATTGAGCCGAATCCGCAATTGCGCCGGTGGCCGAATATAGTTGGAGCGAAATTGGCGAAGCATGGGAGAGCGTCCTGCACTCTGTCGCCTATACCGTATTTTCTTTCGAGCCACGAAACTCTGCTCCTATCCCACTTTTCTTCGGGCTTATTCTTTGGGCTGACGCAAAAAAACTCAGAGATTCTCTAGATAATCTCTACTTCCGGTTCCAACCTAACGGCAAATTTTTGAAAAACTGTTTCCTGCACCTGCTGCATTAACGTCAGGATATCTGTTGCCGTACTTTTCCCGGTGTTGACGATAAAGTTGGCATGCACCGGAGACACCATTGCCTCTCCGCAACAATGTCCTTTCAGACCAGCAGCCTCAATCAATCGACCCGCAGCATCCCCTGTGGGATTTTTAAAAAACGAACCTGCCGAAGCCACTCCGGTCGGCTGTTTCCCCTTCCTTCGAGCCAAAAAGCCCGTACAACAGGAACGTATCTCCTCCTGCACTCCTGGTATCAGCCTAAAACGGGCAGAGGCGACAACCAGCGCATCAATATCCCTTTCTCTGTCTCTTCCTATTCTTCCTATAAATTCCACTTTACGGTAGGAGAGCCGGAGCTCCGCTCTCGGCACCTGGATAACGCTACCGCAGGCATCAACACATTCAAGCGAATGCAGCCGATCACCGATTTCTCCACCCAAAGCTCCGGCGTTCATTCGGACAGCACCACCTACAGAGCCGGGAATACCCGTCATGAATTCCAAGCCAGATAACCCTTGTTTGGTACACCAAGAAAGGAATTTGCCCAGCGAACAACCGCCACCCGCTTTGACCAGCAGCTCTCCGCCCTCAACCTTCTCAGCCTCTACAGGACAAACCTGTTCAAGCTCACCCTTCAGCTGGATCATTACTCCGGGAAAGCCCTTGTCTGTCACCAAGATATTGGAACCACGGCCGATCACCCGAAAAACAAGCTGTTGCTCATGCAGACATACGAGAAAATCTTGCAGTTCCGGCAGAGTATGAATATCAATTAGGCCAGCAGCTCTTCCACCTGCCCGCAGGCTGGAGTACGAGGTCATAGACACATCGAACTGCATTGTCGATGGCCAATTCTTGGTCAATTTTGCCAAGCTCTCACGCTGCTGCTTGTTCATCCTGCTTATACTCTCTTTTTCAACTCAGCAGCTCAAGCAGCTGTTCGCCGATATGGACGACACTCCCAGCCCCGAGGGTCAGCACCAAATCCCCTTCCAGGATAAAATCAAGCAGGCCATGAGGAAGAGTCGACAGATCAGCATGATAAAAGGCATTCCGTTGACCGTGCCGCTTTATGGCATCAAGCAGCGTCTCGCTACTCACCCCTTCAATAGGTGCTTCTCCAGCGGCATAAATATCGGTTAAAATAAGAACATCAGCCCGATAAAACGCCGTTGCAAACTCCTCAAAAAGCCCCTGGGTACGAGTATACCGATGGGGCTGAAAAACCACAACAAGACGACGATCCGGCCACCCGTCCCGGACAGCATCCAGCGTTGCCCGGATTTCCGTGGGATGATGACCGTAATCATCGACCACCAGAATGCCCTGTTTTTCTCCCTTGACCTCTAGCCGCCTTTGGACCCCTTCAAAATGTCCAAGAGCATGAGCAATCAGGGGGAATTCTATTTCCAATTCCAGGGCAACCGCAATGGCAGCCAAGGTGTTATACACCGTATGGCGTCCCGGCGTATTCCGTTTGATCCTTCCCAGCTCTTTACCCTGGTATAAAACGGTAAACTCGTTCCTGCGCCCATCAACCGAAATCTTCGTTGCCTGGAGATCGGCCTGTTCTGTCAAGCCGTAAGTGATCTTTCTCCGTTGAATCTGGGGCAACAGGGTAGCAAGATTATGGTCATCAAGACAGACAACCGCGACCCCGTAAAAGGGTATTTTATTAATAAATTCAAGAAAGGTCTCCTTGATATGATCCAGATCTCGGTAATAGTCCAAATGCTCCAGATCAATATTGGTGATAACCTCGATCACCGGGGAAAGCTTAAGAAAAGACCCGTCGCTCTCATCGGCCTCAGCCACCAAAAATTCACCGTCACCGAGCTGGGCATTGCTCCCGCCAAAGCAATCAACCTTACCCCCCACCACCACAGTGGGGTCCAGTCCAGCTGCATCAAGAATAGCGGCAACCAGGGAAGACGTAGATGTCTTGCCGTGACTACCAGCGATTGCGATACCAAATTTTTTCAATCGCATAAGCTCAGCAAGCATCTCGCTCGCTGAATCACCGGTATCTGCTCCTCCCGCGCTGCCACTACTTCAGGATTATCTTCAGCAACAGCGGTTGAAACCACAACAACATCGGCCCCAGACACCCTATTTGTCTGGTGGCCTCATAAATCGTTCCGCCAGCTAACTCCAGTCGGCGAGTAATGTCTGTTTTGCGCAGATCCGAGCCGCTGACCTTATAGCCCAAATGCAGGAGGAGCTCGGCAATTCCAGACATACCGATACCGCCTATTCCGACAAAATGGATATGCTTATGTTCTTTTCTTTTATACATCCGATTTTGCTCAGCAGAGTGTCCTCTGCGCAGTTCAGTCTCTTCTTAACAGCAGGAAAAAAATCCGCCCGACGGGTAAAAAAAATCCATCGGTAGCGCATCCCCGCTACTTTAATTATCGTTTAATTACCATTTAGTTATCGATGAGGTCCATGCAGCTATCCAGTATTCGTTGGGTGGCATCAGGCTGCCCCATATTTTTCATAGCAAAAGCCATTTGTTTCAGCTTATCAATATCACCTAATAATTGCGAAAGAATTTTATCAAGCAGCTCCGCATTCAATGCCGACTCCCGATACATCACCGCACCGCCTCCGGCAACATAGTACTCAGCATTCTTTGCCTGATGATCATCCGCTGCATAGGGATACGGGACCAGCACAGCTGGCAGGCCCATAACAGACAGCTCCGCAAGGGAGGTAGCTCCTGCTCTGGCAAGAACCAGATCTGCTTGACTATACAGAGATGCCATATCGGTAAAAAATGCCCTGACCTCGGCCTTGACTCCAGCTGCCTCATACCCGTCTCTGACCTTTTTTTCATCTGCTGTGCCGGTTTGATGAATCAGCTGTACCGATTTTTTTTGCTCCTTATCAAGCTGGGCTGCAACATCAAGCATCAACATATTGATACGATGGGCCCCGAGACTGCCGCCCATGATCAGCAGGGTCATGGGGCTGTCAGCTTCTCCGCTGTCGGTTTTTCCGTTGCCCGCCTCCTGCTGCCTGCGTTCAGCTGCTGCCAAGATTTCCTGACGAACCGGGTTGCCTGCAACCACGGTTTTCTGTTCAGGGAAAGGATATTCTCCGGGAATAGAAACAAAAATCCTGCTGACAAAATGGGAGATCATCCTGTTGGCCAGCCCTGGAATGGAATTTTGCTCATGGATACAGGTCGGCACTGAGCACAACCGGGCAGCCAGCAACACCGGCCCGGTGACATAACCACCCACGCCGAAAACCAGGTCCGGCTGAAAACGTTTTATTATCTTCCATGATTCCAACACCGCTACGGGCAGACTGAGCAAACTCTTGATGCGGTGTTTCAGGCCCATACCCTTCAGCC
The DNA here is from genome assembly GCA_004028505.1 of Candidatus Electrothrix aarhusensis. Taxonomy (GTDB): domain Bacteria; phylum Desulfobacterota; class Desulfobulbia; order Desulfobulbales; family Desulfobulbaceae; genus Electrothrix; species Electrothrix aarhusensis. The sequence goes on along the minus strand of MTKO01000089.1, from coordinate 20,272 downwards.
CCATACAGGAAATGGATTCCTGTTGAAAATCAAACCCGGCCAGCGTCTTTTTGTCAAGTTGCCGCTGTGTTCCAATAAACATTATTTCGCAGCCGGGATATTTCTGCTGCAATGCGGTTGCTAAGGCTATGCCGGGAAAAAGATGGCCGCCAGTGCCGCCGCCGGTGATTATTATACGCATAAAGTGTATCTCAAAATATTACAAAAAACATCAAGATGAATGTCACTTCCCCAAGCGTTCAAAACATGTTAACCACTCGTTGAAATGAGGACATTGTTGACGGATAGTCTGAATACCTATAGCCTCGGAGATACTCTTCCCCAGAGCAACTTTTCGATAGCCGATAACGAGCGATTCAAGCCGCTTGCTCGGAGATTTCTCTGGATCATCGTTTATTTCTTCAGGATGAGCATACTGCTCAAGAATACGGGTCAATTCAGCTGGATGCGCCCCAGATTTTTCTGCAAGAATATCCACATCACTAAAAAGCAGGGCCTCAAATTCATGCATCTCAATGTACGGAATAAAACGTTTCCCCGTATTGTACTCGGGAAAAGCATCCAGGATTTTGCCCTGAGTAGCCTTTTCAAGAATTTCGGCTTTCTCCGCCGCTGTCAGCCTGACTCCATTGAGCCCTTTTCGGCTTGCTTCCGATTTCCCCGGCCAATCGGCATCAATCCTGAAATAATCAAACATGGTTGAAACAAAAATATTATTACGCTGCTTGAGAAGGTTGCCAATATCCCGTTTTGCCCGGTCAAAACGAATATCACCGCCTTTATGACCAGGTTTCCCGATAAGTACGGGATAGAGATAGATACAATCACAGGCCATATGCGGAGCCAACACATCCCGAACAAAAGTCTGTTCAGTCTGTCCTTCAACAACGATATAAATCTCGACACTATTCATAATCAGGCCGCCGGTGACAATATTCTTTTGCCAAAGCTCACCCAAGGAATAGTCTTCAAGCCACGCTGCAAGCTCCCTTTCATCCAGTCTCTTAAAAACAGAGGCCCCGTTCCGCCGATTCACCACAATAATATCGCTCGGCTCAAAACAATCAACAAGCGCCGGAGACTGGGTTGAGACAATAAGCTGTATTCTCTGCGATGCGGCATAAATCAGTTCAGCAAGAATATCAATCGCATAGGGATGAAGCCCTAATTCCGGCTCATCAATAATCATGGTTGCCGGAGGGTCAGGCTGCAACAATGCCGTTGCCAAACAAATAAACCGGAGTGTACCGTCGGAAAGATGATGCGGTTTCAACGGATAATCTGCTCCTTTTTGTTGCCAACGAAGCCGGACCTTTTCGTTCTTATCCGGAATCAAGACAAAATCATCAAAGAAAGGGGCTACCAAACGAATCGTATCCACAATTTGGCTGTAAACACTCTTTTCAGCACTTTGTAAATAAAAGAGAAACGGAGCAATATTCGCAGCATCAAAACGCAGATATCTATTATCATCAATTATTTCAGACCGACGCATTGCGGCAGTCTTGCCAGTATCATGAAAATGATATATCTGCCAGGAAGAAACCGCCTCGTAAACAGAGGAAGAAATAGCATTTCCCCGGCCCCCCTCCTTCTCTTTAAGCAGCTCCGGTCGGGCGTGACCGCTTCCCATCTCCCGCCATTGGGAGCAATGGCCGTCAAGACATATTCCCTCATCAATAATGATGAATGTTTCATTGGCTGTGGAAACCAGCCTGAAGCGATAGCCGTTTTGACCGAAGAGTATTTCTGCCTCTATCTGTTCTGTTCTTTTCGGTCCGTTAAACAAAAAATCATCACTGCCGCCGCCGGTTGCGATATAGGTTTTCAAGCTTGCGCTGGCAAGACCGGGCAGAGGCAGTTCCATCATAGCTCGTAGCATCCGAAAAAAATCAATAAAGTTACTTTTCCCTGCTCCGTTGCCGCCGATAAGAACGTTGAGATTTGCAAGGTGAAAGTCTTCAAGATTCTGAATAGACTTGAAGCCTTTAATGGTTAATTTATTTAACGGGTGTGCCATTATTTTACTTTTTACGGTGTGATTGCTAAGAAATATTACCAGTAGTTTCTCTACTGTGATGCGGTTGCCAAGGCAATACCAGAAAAAAGATGGCCGCCGGTGCCTCCACCTGTGATTATTATGCGCTTGGAGTTCAATGTGTCGTCAAACGTTAGGTGGTAATGAGCAGGTCAGTTAACTCGACATACAACGGAAAGCAGCTGTCCAAACTGATCAATTCCGCATCATTGACAATCGAGGTGGCAATGATAAATCTATCTGCCGGATCTTTATGATGATACGGAAGTCGGCCAGCCAAACTTGCGATTTTCTCGTCTATGGGCAATACGGCCACATCCGACCCCTCTGATGCCTCCTTCAACCATTCGTCAACCGGTAACGGTAATTCTATCCGGTTAAACTTTTCCAGCAAAATAACCTCCCAACATGAAATAGAGGAAACTGCCAATCCATCAGCTGTTTCAATTAAATCCGTCAAATTTTTCGGTAACGGTTCAGTCGGCAGCAACCAGCGAATCCAGATATGTGTATCCAGCAAAATCATTGCAGCACGTCCCAATCATCAGGTAACGAAACAGGCGATATAATATCGCCGAGAATTTTTCCTTTTCCAGCAATGACATGAGACGGTTTCCTTCTCTTTTTACCTTTCCTTTTCTTTTCCGGTATGAGAAAGATTGCCTCCATACGGATATTTGGTGGTAATTTTGGTTGATTCACCAACCTTCCGTGCCGATCTGTTTCAAGAATCATTTTTCTTGCCTGCATGATACCCTCCCTATTCTTTATCTTCCTGAATATGATCTCGCAGCATCCGAAAAAATTCAATAAAGTTACTTTTCCCTGCTCCGTTTCCACCGATGAAAACGTTGAGGCTTGCAAGGTGAAAGGCTTCAAGGTTCTGAATAGACTTGAAGCCTTTAATGGTTAATTTATTTAACGGGTGTGCCATGTTTCATTTTTTTACGATGTGAATTTCTCAAAAAATATCACCTGTATTTTTCTGCAATGCGGTTGCCAAGGCAATGCCCGGGAAAAAGATGTCCACCGGTGCCGCTGCCTGTTATGATTATGCGCATGCAGGCTACAACAGAAGATAAACAGGAACAATGCGCGGAACGTAAGCTTCTCCACTACATGCGATTGTTAAACTATAAAATGCGATAAATTTGACTTCACCCATCTTGCAACACCCTCTAATCCTGGATAAATACTTCGCTGGTTCACCCCGAGTCTACTTAATTGTATGCGTATATCTTTCTTACTAGAAGCTGGAATTATAACACTGGATATAAACACAATGTCCTTCTGGTAATTTGCTTCTGTTAATTCAGGCACGACAAACCCTTTATCAGGTAGAGGAAACGATATAAAAGCTCCCTCCTGAGCAACGACCCTTTCATTAATAGTTTCTGGGTAAAATGCTGCTAGATCTTGATCTAACTTTACTTGCTTGGTTCCTTCCCACCAACCTGCTGGCTCTAACGCGAAAACCACACCATCGGCATTATCATTTGCAGGATTATCTACGGAAAAATACAAAGCTTTGAGAGGGTTCGTACTCCAGTCTAATAATCGAGTCGGCAATCCAAAATGTTGTGCATGAATCAATTTTTCAATGTAAGTATGTTTCCGGTAGTCGCCAAATGGAACTGAAAACTGCTCAAATTGTTCAATTAGATGTTCTTCAATATGCTCTATAGCATCATATCCATCCGATATTAGATTAGAGTAGCGCACAATGGAAGGAACCAAACTCCAACCAGAATCCAACTGGCCTCTAAACATTGCAGCAGAATCATTTTCACTATGCCATTGAAGGAACTGTAATACTGATCTTGCTTCCATATTCTCCCATTCGCTTAACAAACTAGTACACTGCGGCGTAAGTTTTGCACATCTTCTTGCTGCACGCCACCTTGTTAAATCTGAAAAAGTCGCATCGGGAAGCACAGTAAAATTTACGCCCGAATGTACTAGTTTATATTTTCCGTAAAAATACGGAAAATATTACATTTATCACAATTCCGCACAGCAACTTTCCACATGCTTTGAGCTATCAAACTCCTTCTACCAACTCACCAACACACCGACTAAACACTTCCCCCCGATGCTCATAACTCCTAAACATATCAAAACTAGCGCAAGCCGGCGCCAACAGCACGATATCACCTTGTGAGGCGGCGGCAAAGGCCGCAGCAACCGCCTCTTCCATATCAGCGGCAAGCTGAAATCCAACACCGCTTCTTCCGCAACTTCGGCCAAATCCGATGCAGACTCGCCGATCAGCACAACATGTTTGGCATACTGTCGAAATGACGGAACCAAGGCCGCAAAATCGCCCCCCTTATTCCGGCCGCCTGCAATCAGGACAACCTCTTTTTCCGTTCCCTGCCCGAATCCAGCCAGAGCCGCAACCACGGCCCCCACATTGGTGGCCTTGGAGTCGTTGATAAACCGGACACCGTTGATCTCACCCACCGGGGTCATTCTATGCTGCGGCGGCTGAAAATCGGCCAGTCCAACCTTGATGTCCTGCTCTTCACAGCCAAAGGCCCGTGTCGCAAGAATGGCGGCAGCGGCATTATACAGATTCACCCTGGAATGCAACCGAGTCCCTGAAAGCTCGTACAGCTCGCCCGTACCTTCCGGGCCAAAGTCAGGTTCCAGGCGTACAGCCTTTCCTTCCACCCTGGCTCGGCAACCGGGATGGGTACCGAAGCTATACAGTTTCTCGCCAGCAGTGGGCGGTGCAGCCGCAAGCAAAACATCATCCGTACCTATAATCGCTGTATCCCCCCTGCCCTGCCAGGCAAACAGCTGCATCTTGGCTGCGGCATACTCCTCAAAACTGCCATGCCGGTCGATATGATCCGGCGACAGGTTCAGCAGCAGGCCGATATCTGGTCGAAACTCTCCGGCTGATTCCAGCTGAAAACTGGACAGCTCCAGCACCACAACTTCGGCTTCACCGGGTTCCAGCAGATATTCCAAAATCGGGGTGCCGATATTTCCGCCGACAAAGACTTTTTTGCCCGCGCTGCGCAGGAGATGACCGATCAGGCTGGTCACGGTGGTTTTGCCGTTGGACCCGGTCACCGCGATGACCGGCACAACGATCCGGCCAGCGGCAAGGGCAAGCTCTCCAACAACGACCGGCACGCCCCGAGTCCGAGCTGCTGCCAGCACCGGTAAATCCATAGGCACACCTGGACTGGGCACGATCAAATCGGCATCGACAAAAAAGGCCGCCGTATGGCCGCCTGTCTCCAGCTCAGTGCCGAGATTTATGCCGCATTGCACAAGCATGGCCTGCTCTTCCTCCGGGATCGCCTCCCGAAACTCAGAAACCGCGACCTTAAGCCCCTGTTGGTGCAGATATCTGACTGCTGCCAACCCGGATTTTCCCAAACCAACCACCACGGACTTCATGCCCGCCTTTAATTCAATCATAATTTCTCAAGCGAGATAATTTCTTCTGAATTCAAAGTGCAACCTGCCCCTCATCCGAGTGCAATGTCTGGATCGGCACCAAACTTTGCTGTGTTTGCTGAATAATACTGATCAGCACATCCCCGGCCGCAGGATTTGCCGGACTGTCAACAGTGCAAATTTCAATCGAACGATTCGGTTTAAGAACGAATAGAACGATTGCGGTTTCGCCGTACTCAGACGTAAAGGCTGATAATCGAATTCTTTGGTCAACTTGGTCAGCTTGATTTTCGGATCCCTGCCAAAAACATCGTTGAGCCGAAAAAAATCAAGGCCCTCGCCGAAGAGCAGCCGCCCATGCTGTTCCTGCGGAATCGCTTCATGGCGGCTATCCTGCTCCACAGGAGGAAGGGACAATTGATAGACTTCCTGCCGACCGAAATCTTCCAAAAAGTGCAAGCAGGTCAAGGCATTGACCTCATTATTCGCTGTCATCGCGAACATACGCCCCAACCCGCCGTAATCAATCTCCTCACGCGTCTTTTTCGCCAAAGCACTTCCATAGATAGCGGGCATGCCTGCCATCCGAGAGAGGGCAATATTCTCCCGGTCAGTATCAATCAGCACGACTGAAAACCCTTCATTCATGAGTGCCTGAGCCATTGCCCTTGCCCACTTATGCGCACCGATAAAGAGAATGCCCTGCGGATTCGCCCGAGCCAGCCCAAATCTCCGCGACAACGGAACAGCAGAAAGGCCATAAATCAGTACGGTGGCAAAAACCATCAGAAAGGTGACAGGAACGAGCTCTACAGCCTGCGGATATCCTTTGGCTGCAAGCTCCAGCGCAAACACAGAAGCAACCGCAGCAGCCACAATACCGCGCGGTGCCATCCAGGACATAAACAGCCGTTCCCGCCAAGGCAATGAGGAACCAATTGTGGCTGCCAGAATAGAAACCGGGCGGACCACCAGAATCATGAAAACGACAAAGAGCACGCTGTCCCAGCCAAGTCCCTTGATATCCTGCGGCTGAAGACGAGCCGCTAGGATCACAAAAAGGCAGGAGATCAGCAGGGTTGTCAAGGTTTCCTTGAACTCAATAACATGCCGGATTGAGACCCACTTCTGATTAGCAAGTGTGATTCCCATGACCGTCACCGCCAGCAGCCCAGCCTCATCCTGAACAACATTGGCTGCTGCAAAGGAGGCAAACATCAGCATCAGCGACACGGGATTATGCAAGGCATCAGGCAGCCAGAATCTTCGCAGCATCACGATCAGCACAGCCGCGGCAATAAAGCCGAATGACACGCCGACAGCGAAGGTAACCCAAAAATCAAAGAGTGCCTCTGCGAGACCGTCACGAAGTCTGCTATGCCTCACTACCGTGAAGACCAAGACCGCCAAGGTTGCACCTAGGGGGTCAACAACAATGCCTTCCCATTTCAGCAGTGAACTGACCCGACCGCGCAGCCGAAGATGCCGTAACATAGGCCCGATGACCGTAGGCCCGGTTACAACAAGGATTGCCGCCAGCAAGGTAGCCACCGGCCAGGAAAAGCCGATAATATAATGCGCAGCAACTGTGCCGAGCACTAAGGAGATCAATACGGCAAGGGTCAATATCTGCAACAACACGCCACGGATTTTTTGTTTGCTCAGCTCCCGAAAGCGCAGATTCATACCGCCTTCGTATAAAATCACCGCAACAGCAAGGGAGACCATAGGGAACAGCAGTTCCCCAAAGAGCTGATCAGGCTGTAGCAGGCCAAGACCAGGCCCAACTATGAGGCCAGCGATCAGCAGGAACAGGATAGACGGCAAGTGCAACTTCCATGCTGTCCACTGGGAAATAATACCCAGAATAAAAATTCCGGTAAGTTGCAGTAAAATATCGTGCGACAAAATTGACCTCAGCTTTTACCAAAAGAAAGAATTTGAAAAATCCGTTTTCGTTTTACTCAAGTGGACCTACAGCTTGCGTCGTAGTAGCGTCTTCATTACCGGCAGGCTCTTCCTGCTCTATGGCCTCTTGCTCCGCAGTAACTTCTTCATTTCCAGTAGGCGCATTCTGTTCTATAATCTCTTGCTCTGCTGTAACTTCTTCCCTCTCAGTAGGTTCATTCTGGTCTACAGCTTCTAGGGTCGCACTAACCTCTTCATTACCGGAAGGCTCATTTGGCTCTACAACCTCTTGCTCCACAGTAACTGCTTCATTCACCGCAGGTCCTTTTTGCTCAGGAGCTTTTTCTTTAGCTCGTTTCATTTTGCGATACAGGCTAAACCGGCCATAAGCAAAGTCATAGAGTTCTGATTTATCTTCGAGATAATTAAATCCTTTTTCAGCAATCTCCCCACTTTTTTTCCAATCTCCCTGAACGTAGTAGAAGTCACTCCCGATCAGGTATCTATGGAAGTACGCGTCAACTGATGCGTAACAGATAGATATAAGTGCTACCGCTAAGAATACTTTCTTGTTTTTGCTGCCTTTGGGGGACTTTATAAAAAGGAAGAAAAAAAGCGGCACAAAGAGGAAAAATTGCAACAGGAAGACTATCAAATGAATTATAGACATTTCTTTTTACCTTGAAATATTAAAATTTTATCTAGCAAGACCGCCTAAGACATTATCCATCAATGCCCCGGAGCTATTACATTCAGTTCAGCCGATGATTATGCATTATTTTGTAACAACGTCTTCTCTTGGCGTTGCTGTTCGCAATAACCATATCCTCAACTCACGCTTTCTTGACAAACTCTGACTTGAGTTTCATTGCACCTATGCATTTAATCTTGCAATCAATATTATGATCGCCGTCTACCAGACGAATATTCTTAACCTTGGTCCCAACTTTCACGACAGAGGACGAGCCTTTAACTTTGAGGTCTTTTATCACCACAATCGCATCACCATCGCTCAGGGGGGCACCATTGGCATCTTTTACTGCTGCCTCGTTTGTTTCTGCGTTTTCGTCGGCGTTGACCAACCATTCGTGAGCGCATTCCGGGCACACCAACATTATGCCATCTTCATACACATATTCGGAGTTGCACTTGGGACAAGCCGGGAGTTTACTCATAGGTATATCTCTTTTTATTGTTTAGCATTATTGCTAAATGGAAAGTTTCTATATGATTAACCTTGGCAGATTGCTATAGCAAAACTTTCGGTTCTCTCCTTGTCCGCTTTCGTTTCACTCAAGCAAGATCTACATGGCTTCTTGGTTTAAGCAATTTATTAGCTGATGTTACGCACGCCAATAAAAAATCAGGAAGTTACGAGACAACCAAAACGTGGAATCTGCCGATTTTACGTTTCGGCTGCGTAACATCAGTTATTAGGTCAAAAGATTACGCCATTTTTCAATATAGCTACATGCAGACCAATTTCCTTCAAGATCTTTACCGTTAAGTGATCTTGGATTTTCCTCAAAACTCCAAAAGCTTTCTTCGAAGTTAGAGTAATGATCAATGGCGTCGTAAAACACATCTGTGCTATGAATTTCGATATTGCTATTATTATTGTGGAAGCTACGCCACCGTGCAGCACTTTTAGCTTCCCAGCCGTCGCGACGTCCAGCTACTAGCACAAACCTAAAGCGGCTAACCGCACCAAAAATTCGAGATTTTTCAGCTGGAAACTGGTTAAAATATCGATTCCAAGATTTGACTTGTTCAATTGCATGATTCAACTCCGCTGAGGGATCACCAGACTGATTAAACAGACGCATGTTCGGCTTTTCTATTTCAACCAAAACCCACTCTGGACCATCGGAGTTATCATTGAGCCAGCAGAAATCACACCTAAACTTGGTACCAAATGGCACTTCAGCAAAATTAGGCCGAATACCAAACTTACGCTCATAGAGAGAGTAAAACAGAAATGAATTTTGCTTCAAAACCCCAAGCAGCTCCACTTCCGAATTATTACCAAAGGAACTATCAAGCTGATTCTTTACTTTTACCACGCCAAATGACATACCCCTCCCCCTTGGAGACACTCAAGCAACTCAGCTAACAAACTATTTTTTTATATTCCGTTAGTTCCTATTTTCCATCCGCAGCAATCACATCCATAAAGATCATTTAAACTTTCTTTACATCTGGGGCAAATCTTCTTTTCGAAACAATATGGACAGCCATTTCTTTGAAAAACTGGCGTTCGAGTCTCCGATCCACCATAGCCATTGCAGTTTTGACAATAATCCGGGTATTTTTTTATATATTCTTCTTGTTCCATTTTTCTTTCTCTTATTTCCCTTCCGTTGACTGGAAAATATTGTTTAGCAAATTACGCAGGACTGCCCGCTACCGCAACTTCAACGTAGCCAAAGCCATCAACCCAAGAATAATAGAAATAATCCAAAAACGAATCACCACCCGAGGCTCAGCCCACCCCTTCTTCTCAAAATGATGATGAAACGGAGCCATCAAAAAAATCCGTTTACCGCCGCTTATCTTGAAATACCCCACCTGAAGAATAACCGATAGCACCTCCATCACAAAAACCCCCCCGGCAATGGCAAGCAAAAACTCCTGCTTAATGATGATAGCCACCGCTCCCAAAGCCCCGCCTAAAGCCAACGACCCAACATCACCCATAAAGATCTGAGCCGGATAGCTATTAAACCAGAGAAAACCAAGGCAGGCCCCGACAATGGTGCCGCAAAACACGGCCACCTCACCGGCTCCCAGTACATAGGGCAGTTGTAAATAATCAGATATCAGGATATTACCCGCTGCGTAGGCAAAGATAAAATAGACCGCCGCAGTGATCATCACTGTTCCGCTTGCCAGCCCGTCCAGCCCGTCAGTCAGATTGACCGCATTAGAGGAACCGACAATCACAGCCACAGCAAAGGGGATATACCACCAGCCCAGATCCGGTTGAATTCCTTTCAAAAAAGGCAGGCTCAAGTTGCCATCATAACCGGGATGCAGGTGCAAAAACAGACCGACCATACAGGCACCGGTCACCTGAAGAATCAACTTGCCACGGGCAGACAACCCCTTGGTGTCACTTTTGGCGACCTTCTTCCAATCATCAACAGAACCGATCAGGCCGTAAAATAGGGTCAGTAGCAAACAGACCCAAACGAGACTGTTTCCCAGATCGGCCCAAAGCAGGGTTGATCCAGCGATGGCAACCAAAATCAAAAGACCGCCCATCGTAGGCACCCCTTTCTTGCTGAAATGGCTCTCTGGTCCGTCATCACGTACCACCTGTCCGATCTGCTTTTTTTGCAGCCAGCGGATAAACACCGGCCCGGAAAGAAACAGGATAAGAAAGGCCGTGACCGCCGCGCCGATGGAGCGAAAGGTCAGATAACGAAAAACATTAAAGGCACTGAACTGGGTGTGCAGGGGATACAGCAAATGGTAAAACATAGTCCTATAGATATTCCTTTTCATTAATACCGGTGGCAAACCGCTGTTCTATTTCCTGCAACACTATCTCCATCCGCATTCCCCGTGATCCCTTGAGCAACAACCAATCACCCGCCGCCACTCCGGCCTGAATCATCTCTTGATAAAGCCAGTCAGCCATGTCGTGCGTATCAGTAAAAACATGTACTCGCTCTTCCGCCATCCCCGCTCTACAGGCCCCTTGGGCAGCCTGCTCCGCAAAGCTGCCGGTGACAGCCAGTTGATCATAGCCCAATTCCGCTGCCTGCCGTCCGAGCTCGGCATGGGCCGCATCCGCCTCTGCGCCCAGTTCCAGCATATCACCGAGCAGGGCAATACGGCGGCAATCCTGACCAAAACCGCTCACTGTGCGCAAGGCGGCAGTCATTGAAGCGGGGTTGGCATTATAACAGTCATTGAGGACCCGGACCCCGCCAGGCAGGGTCATCATCTGCATCCGCTTATCCGTACTCTGAAAATCTTTCAAGGAGGTGATGATAGCTTCAGGATCAACCCCGCCAGCATAGGCTATTGCAGCCGCAGCCAAGCAATTACTGACATTATGCATGCCCGGAGCCCGAATGCTGATTCGTTCATGCCAATCCCCGATATGGAGAGTAAAACGCATGCCCTCTGCGCCGAGATCCTTAATACGGGTGGCCCGAACAGCAGGCTTATGACGTCGACCGGCAGGGGTGCAGGCAAACCCGATGATTTTCTCAGAATTTTTCGGCAACCGGCGCACATGGGAATCATCATAATTCACCACTGCCACGGTATCCGACCGCATTCCGGCAAAGAGCTCGCCCTTGGCTTGGGCAACACCTGCAATACTGCCTAGCCCCTCAAGATGGGCTGCTTGCACATTGGTAATGCAGGCGATATCTGGATCAGCGATTGCTGTGAGCCGAGCGATCTCGCCAAACTGATTCATCCCCATCTCCATTACCGCTATTTTATGGAATGCGTTCACCGGCAGCAGGGACAGGGGCAGACCGATCAGGTTGTTAAAATTTCCTCCGGTTTTAAGCACAGGATCCATGCCGGTGTCTGTCCCTTGAGCTGCTGTAAAATGGCGATGAAAAATTGCTGCGGTCATCTCCTTGACGGTTGTCTTGCCACAGCTGCCTGTAATCGCTACAAGGGGTAGTTTTGGGCACAGCAGCCTGCGCCGATAAGCAGCCAGTTGGCCCAGCGCGATCAACGTATCTGGAACCTGAAAAACAACAACATGCTCGGGCAGAACATCTTTCTGCAGCTCATCCTTTTCCACTTCCTGCTGGACAATAACCATCGTAGCCCCGGCCTCAGCCGCTGTCTGAAGATAGTCATGGCCGTTAAAATTTTCTCCGGCCAAGGCAACAAAGATATCCCCTTGCGTCAGGGTTCTGGTGTCAGTAGAAATCTGACCGAAGAGACCTGTTTGTTTCCCCTGCTGAATTATCGTTCCGCCCTGAAGAGCCTTGAGCAGATGTGGGATTTTCCAGCGCAAGAGCCCGTTGAGCCCCTCCACCCGATCATCAAAAAATATCCGTTCCTGCCCGATCACCTGATAGTCTTCATGCCCCTTGCCAGCCAACAGAACAATATCACCGGGCCCGGCCAAAACGCAGGCAGCATGCACAGCGGTCTTTCTGTCCTCAAGGCAGACAAAACCGGGAAAATCACCATACCGAACCGCCTGATCTCCAAACAACTCTTCCGTTGTCAGCTCAACAGCACCCATAGAAGCAGCACCCTGAGCAATCTGCTGAATAATATCTTCAGGGTCTTCTGATCGAGGATTATCCGAGGTCACAATGGAAATACTGGCGCATTCCGCTGCAACCGCGCCCATCAAAGGACGTTTCCCCTGATCTCTATCACCGCCGCAGCCGAACACGCAAATCAGCTGTCCTTCGGCTAAAGATTGCAGAGCCTGAAGGACGTTTTTCAAGGCATCCGGGGTATGGGCATAATCAACCAGGACACAAGGCTGTTCTTCCTCGTTGACGCCCGGCAACAGCACTCGTTCCAAACGGCCCGGCACCTGACCGACTTCTTCCAAGCCGCTGAAAATCAGGCGCGGCTCCATTTTCAAAGCCCTGCCCACTCCGGCAGCTGCCAGGAGATTGAGGACATTATACTTGCCGGTCAGGCGGGAGTTGAAGGCGACCTGTTCTCCGGCCAAGGAAAGTTCGCAGGAAAACCCATTGATATCCTGGCTGAGTTTGTCGGCATTAATTGCAGCCTTTGGATTAAAACCGCAATCAAGCACCCTAACAGAAACCTGTTGCCCAAGAGCCTGCTGTTGCCCAAGTAAGTCATGACAAAGTCGCTCTCCCCAGTTTATTGCCTCCATACCGCTGGGCTCTGTGACAACCACGGCCTGCCCCTCTTTCTTGAGATAGCGGGTAAAGAGCAGCTTTTCGCGAAAAAATAGCCTTCCATGCTGCCATGAAAATCCAGATGATCCCGACTCAGATTGGTAAACAGGGCAACATCAAACAAGAGCCCGGCCAGCCGACCCAGCTCCAGGGCATGGGAAGAGGTCTCCATAACCACATGGGTCACCCCCTGATCAACCATCTGCCGAAGAAGCCGTTGGAGCTGCACCGGTCCCGGAGTGGTCAGGGGAGCAGGCTCAATGACTTCCCTGCCCGAACCGTCTTGATAGCGATAGTTCACAGTCCCGATCACCCCGACCTGATAGCCTGCGCTGATGAGCATCTGCTCAATCATCCAGGAGACCGTGGTCTTACCGTTGGTACCGGTCAAGCCGACCAGGGTCAGTAACTGGGCCGGAAAATCATAAAAAGCTGCGGAAAGCCAACCCAGCGCCTCAGCAGTGTTGTTGACTTTGACCACTGTCACACCGGGTAACGGACCGGGATCATTCTCAACAACCAGCCAACAGATCCCCTGGGCCACGGCCTGAGAGATAAAGTCATGCCCGTCAGCCAAGGCTCCCTTGATGGCAACAAACAGACGCCCAGGCCCAGCCTCTCTGGAATCGCAGGTGATTCCGGTACATTTTCCTGCTGCCCCATCATAATCATCATGAAGAATCTCCGCAGCCAGTTCGACCGGGAGGCATTCCAATAACTCATCAAGACCCTTCACAACAGGGCTAGTCATGTTCTTTTTCAAGTATCAGCTCACAAATTTCTGTTTCAGTCAACGGTTCACCGGCTGCCGGGATCTGATCGACAATACGACCGCTTCCCTGAATCCGCACGTTGATATTATACCTGTTTATTTGCTGGAGCCCCTTCCGCAGGCTCAGCCCGATCAACGAGGGCATGATCGGCTCTGCATGCACAAGATTCTCTTGCACCTCAGCAGCACTCAGTTGTCTGCTGAAAAAATATCGACGCAGATTGGCAGAATTTTTTTCCGACGAAGGTTCGGCAAAGGTTTCCACCGACCCACCATAACCGACAAGAATAGGCAGCAGGTTGCGTCCCAACCCGAGAAGTCCGTCTATATCCCGACTCTCCACCTCAGGAGGATAGGGAGCAAGCGTACCGTAATCAACCGTGAGCAGCAAGAGCACATCAGGCTGTTCTCTTGGAACCGCTGCCAACAAAAGATCCTGGGTATGATGAACACTGAGCCCGTTCTGCTGAGAAACCGTTGAGGCCGCATCGGCAAAAAGAAATCCTCCCTCGTCGGAAGAAAATGAATTCCCGAGTATCTCCCGCCGCAACTGAATCCCTTGGACCGGAGAAAGTATCCGTTCTCTCGGAGAAACGGTAAAATCGCGAAGAAAAAAACGCTCTTCCGTGTAGTCATACAGCCCATTGAGAAACCACGGCGCAACTCTCTGACCGCTGTTCAACAGGGTTGCCACTCCATAAATCATCTGCACAGGACTGAGTAGTCTGGCCCTGTCAGCTGCATCAATATCTTCAGACGAAGTTCCTCCCTGACCCGATGAGACAGGGAGGAAATCTGGCATTGGTCGTCCTAAATCCAGCCCCAACCAGTATTTCTGCAGCACGTCCTCGGACAGACCGTAGTCGGGCACACTCACCGTGACCGGCAACACCTTCCTGTCCATACCGAGCTCAAGAGTAGCTGCTGCCTGTACCAGAAGAGGCCGAAGAAGCTCCTGGTCGTAGTGAGGTGCGAACAAAGCCCTGTGTGCCTTTTGTTCATCAGTCTGCCAAAAATAATTCGGATCAAATCCCGGCTGACTGACCATCGCCAGAATCCGGCCAGAATTGGGATCTATAGCAATGGCACTGCCAGCACTTGCTCCTTTCCGTTTCCGGTATTCCTCAAGGGTATGATCAAGCTGCCGCTGCAAGGCCATGTCAATGGTCAAGACAATGTCAGTAACGGTTTTTCCCAAGGCATCATGCCCGGAAAAATTAACAGCAGGAATATTGACCTGCCTAAATTCACCGGGTTCCAAAACAGCATCGTATAAGGCCTCAACCCCACTCAGGCCAGCATTACCGCTTACAAACCCCAGCAGTTGACCAGCAACGGCGTGATCCGGATAATAACGCACTTCCACAGGCTGGCAATGAATACCGGATAGGTGCAATTCTTCCACCTCTTCAACCTGACGTATTTCAAGATTATCAGCCAGCGAGATAATACCGTCTGCATGCTGTAACCGTTGCAGAATATTTTGTTTTTCCGTCCCAAGAATCACAGCTAACTGCTCTGCAACCAAATCCCTATTTGACAATTCAGCAGCCTGAACCAAAAGGGAGAAGAGTCGATACGAAACCGACATCTCCTCCATCTTTCGATCATAAATTGTTCCACGCAGAATCGGACGATCCCGTTGTTCAGAGGAACTCTCAGTGACGAGCTCTTCCTGTTCAATCGTTTTGGGGCTGCTAGCGGGTCGATTGAAAAACCCGGCTATACCCTGTATCCCCTGAAAAGACTGCAAAGAAACCGGAAGAAAAAACATCATCAAGCCAAGACTAACGATCAACAGTACTGTCAGAATGACAAGACACAACCCTTTTCTACTCTTCTCCAAAGGACGCCCAGGCAGCGTGTAGGTATAGCCGCTGGCCGATGCCGATTTCTTTTTCTTGTCGAGAAATGGGCGGAATAAACGTTTGAATCGCTCCATCATGAATATCGGCAGCAACAGAGCATCCGCCTTTCCAATACGGTCCCTGTTAATACTCTTCTGTTTCCGTCGCTGCCAAAAATGAATCGACAGACGACCTTGGTCTTAATACAGATAATGTTCCTGATCCGTTTCAGGAAGATGAAGGTCGAGTTGCGCAGCGCCCAGAGCGACTAAGCGAGGCTTGGCAAGCAACTGATCTCGCCTGGACTTCAGTTCGGTTTGCTCCCGACTAAGTCCTTCTCGGACAAGTTGTTGCTGCTCAAAGGCTACTTTTTCCCGGCCGATATTCCAGGAAAAAAACAGGCTCACAATAAAAAAACATAATAAAATCGCGCCTAGCGTATAGGCTGACAGCCGGATAAAATCTTCTGAAAAACCGTCTCTCCTTCTAAAAATCGCCACCTGCCTACGCAGACTAAAAGAGAGAGCAGGTGATCGTATTGAACGAATAGAATGATTCATAACAGATCCTTCCTTTTTTGACAACTGACTCTCTATCATGCCGTTACAATCTCTCTGCAACCCGCAATTTTGCACTGCGGGACCGCGAATTATTTCTCACCTCATCCGCTGTTGGCAGAATAGGCTTACGAGTCAAGACCTTGCAATGCGTTGTTTTTGCAAAGGCTTGCTTGACAATGCGATCTTCAAGTGAGTGAAAAGTTATGACACAAAATCGAGCCCCTGGTTTGAGCAACTGCGGCCCTTCCGTTAACAAACGGTTTAAATTGTCCAGCTCCCGATTAACCGCTATACGCAAGGCCTGAAAAACCTTAGTGGCAACATGGATTTTTTTCGGGTGATACTTTTTTGGAATCGATAGTGCAATAAGATCCGCGAGCTGCCGAGTGGTCCTCAAAGGCTGCTGCACTCTGGCCTCCACAACAAATCGTGCCACCCGCCGGGCCTGCGGTTCTTCCCCGTAATGAAAGAATATATCGGCAAGTTCCTCCTGCGTACACCGATTGACCAGTTGCTCTGCTGTCACCTCCCGTCCGGTATCCATCCGCATATCCAGCGGGGCATCTTCCCTGAAACTGAAGCCCCGTTCAGGGCAATCAAGCTGGAGCGAGGAAACACCGAGATCAACAAGAATACCGTCCACCGGGCCTTGCCCCTGGTTATGCAGCTGCTCAGCCATGTCTGCATACGAAGCCGGGATCAGCTGAAACCGATCTCCAAAACCAGCCAAACGCTCTGCGGCAAACCGAGCTGCCTGGGCATCCCACTCAAATCCCAGCACCTTACCCTCCGGTGCTGACTGCTCCAGAATCATCTCGGTATGACCGCCCAGTCCTAATGTGCCATCCACGTAGCATCCAGAAGAACAAGGTTGAAGCCATTCCAGAACCTCCTGGAAGAGGACAGGAATATGCAATTTCCTGGCGTCCTGCTCCGCAAAAACAGATTTTAGGCCCATTAAAAGATCCCCTGAAACTGACCCGGGATATGAAGCCACTCCTTTGTATCCAGAACATACTTGGAGCGACTGCGAAAACGTAAGTCAGTCATTTTTTCCTTTGTTATTTTATCACGAAGACCTCTTTCGCCATCAACTCCATCCTTCCCCACTCAGCATCACCTTTCTTCCTTTTATCCCACAGGGCTTTTTCCGTCAAGAAGAATAAGGCAGAATATCAACAGGTTCGTACCTGAAAAAACAACGTAAAAAAAAGAACGTGCAACGAATAACTGCACAGTACTCCGTGCTTGAATCGCTTTAAGATAAAAGAAAGATGTGTCTAGTGGAGAAGAAAAAGCGTCGGAATATTCTTTTTTATGGATTACACAAAAAGGGCAGTTGAAAAAAAATGAAGTGCCGAACAAAAGAATAAGAAAAGAAGACGCAGGCCTGGCACTGAACCACACCTGCGTTTTCCTGATCCGCTTCGAGCCTTTTTCTCGGCAGGAGAAAGGAAATGCTATTTTTGCTCTGACCCGAGCAGATCAGAGAAGTCTTCCTTGGCAGCAAAACTATGCTCTTCCGCCGGGAAACTTCCGTCCTGGATCTCTCGAATAAAAGCCTGCACGCCCTCTTTAATATCCGGGGCAAGGTTACAGTACTGTTTGACGAACTTAGGAGTGAATTTCTCGAACAGACCCAGCATATCGTTGGTGACAAGGACTTGGCCATCACAGCCAGCGCCCGCACCAATACCGATAGTCGGCACCACAACTGTTTCCGTGATAATTTCGGCAAGCAGAGCAGGTACCGCCTCCAGAACAATCCCAAAGACCCCAGCTTTTTCCAGTGCCTTGGCATCAGCAAGCAGTTTCCTCGCGGCATGGCTGTCCTTTCCCTGCACCTTGAAACCACCCAGCTGTCCGGCAGTCTGCGGAGTCAAGCCGATATGGCCCATAACCGGTACTCCTGCCCGTACCAGACCCCGGACCGCATCACAAACCTCTTCACCGCCTTCCAACTTCACGCAGTCGCAGCCTGCTTCCTTCAAAAATCGGATCCCGTTGGTTATGGCCTGCTCCACAGAGACCTGATAGGAGCCAAAGGGCATATCCCCGATTACTAAGGCACGCTCTGTACCACGACTAACTGCTCCGGCATGATGCAACATCTCCTCCATGGTTACCGGGACTGTGGAGCCATAGCCCAACACCACCATCCCCAGAGAATCACCCACTAACAGGGCAGCCACTCCGGCCTGATCCAGCAAACGAGCCATAGAGGCATCATAGGCGGTGAGCATAGAGATGGCATAACCGCTCCCCTTCATTTCACGAAAATCTTTAACAGTTACCTTTTTCATACACACTGATTTCCTCAACCTGCGGAGGTATTGATTATACGCCTCGCCCACTTGCTCTTGCTTCATCCCAGAAGAACAAGCCGAATCGCTGCGCTGTCCATACTCACGAATTACTTTTTTCTGCTGTTTTTCAGCCTATTGCACTCCAGCAAACTGAATCATCTGAGCACAGATTACCCTGATACTCATAAGGCTTCGCACTATTGCTGCCAATATATTAATCAGGAACAGACCAATAATCCCGAGAAAAATATATTACAAAGCAGGTGACGCCTTGCATTCAAACTGTATCTGATCACAATATCCACCGAGAAGCAGAGCGCTACGATGATGTCCTCTATGAGTACCGGGGCAACTCCAGACGTTATGACAATGATGACAGCTATGAGTACAGACGATATGCGTATGACAATTAAAACTCGACAAGAAGCAACGAGATAAAGTCCATCGACAGGTCTTTACCTTGCTAGCAAGTAACCGAGATGGCCGGGTTCGTACAGAGTGCGTGACTCGGTTTTCTCGTTTTGCTGCCTATTTGGCAGCCACTCAAAGGGTCATCGTTCAGTGATAGGTAAAAAATAAGGCAATTAAAATATCCGCAGATTCATCATAATGATGGCACTTTCAATTATCTTAATTGCCTTAATGTAACTAATAAAGCAAGACATTGCATCCCCTGTCAAGCTTTTGTTTCAATAACATGCTAATATATCGCTATTTTCTCCTAAAAACGAACTGTTTTTCTTTGTCTCGCAATCAAAAACAAGCTCTCTCATTATTGCCTTGCCTTCGCCACTTTTTCTCCCATCAATTTTGTTTGACAGCTGCATAAAGTCTTTTTTCTCAAAAAAGGGGAAAATATTTCTTTCTGATTAATCTTCCGTTAACCTTTGCTCTGTTATTGTACAATCATAAACAAGAACAAATTGCTTTAACCATTGCAACAGACGGAGGTTCACCCATGAAAAAGACAGCAATCGCCCTGATCGGATGTTTTTTTGCAGCAGCATTCTTTGGAACAGCTCATAGCAGTGAACATGAATACCGTTACGATAATGACCGCTATGAGTCTCGCGAAGGGCGTGAGCGCCACGATGATGACCGCTACGAATATCGCGGCGGCGAGAGATACAGTGATGACCGATACGAGTATCGCGGTGGCGAGCGATACAGTGATGAGCGGAATGAGTATCGCGGCGAAAACGAAAGCTATGAGTACCGTGGCGGCGGCCATGAGCGCTACGATGATGATCGCTACGAGCACAGACGCTATGCGTACGACAATTAAGAAGCGAAAGTTAGCAAGATAACCGACAAAACAACGCACCCATCCTTCTTGTCATTCTTCCTCTCTTCCTTTCTTTCGTAGCCGGGGCGACCATTATGGTTGCCCCGGCTTTTTCTTTTTTCTCTCCTTGTACAAGCAACGCCGCCGCTACCTTCCACTGCCCAGAAAGAAAAATACTGACTGTTACAGATTTAGGGGAGGGGTGCTTTGACATAAACAACCATATGATTATCATTGGATAAGTTAGATCGCAATATCATAACTGCTATGATAAA
>MTKO01000088.1 GCA_004028505.1 Candidatus Electrothrix aarhusensis | reverse complement strand
GTGGGAGGCAGGTCACCTCTCTTGATCCGAGATATCGCCTCAAAGAGGGCCTGCCCCCGAGGTAGGCCAATTTAGTGAACAGCGTACCACTGGTGTCTTCTTCTGTAATCGGCAACTTAATAGGCAGCAGGATATCACCGGTATCCACGCCTTCATCCATCTGCATGATAGTGACTCCGGCCTCGGTTTCACCGTTGATGACTGCCCATTGAATAGGTGCGGCACCCCTATACTTGGGCAGGAGCGAGCCGTGGACATTAATGGTACCGAAGCGGGGCAGCTTAAGCAGGCAGCCAGGCAGGATTCTGCCGTAGGCTGTGACCACAATCAGGTCCGGTTCCAAGGCGCTGATCGCCTCAAAAAACGCATCATTACAAATGCAGGTCGGCTGGAGGACAGGAATCCCCGCCTCTTCCGCCAGGACTTTCACCGGCGGTGGACAGAGTTTTTTCCCCCGTCCCTGTCTGCAATCCGGTTGACAGACCACACCCACTACCTGTTCCGGGCAGTCAAGCAGGGCATGAAGACTAGGCACGGCAAATTCGGGGGTCCCCATGAAAATAATACGCAGAGGATCACTCATTCCTTGATTTTCCTATTGGTTTTTTAAGATTTTTTTCAACTTTTTCTTGTACAGCCCCCGTTTCAGGCTGCTTATCCGGTCAATGAATAACTTGCCGTGGAGATGATCCACCTCGTGCTGAATGATACGGGCAAAGTGGTCTTCAGCAATGAAATCAATCTGTTTACCTTCTGGATCCTGTGCTGTGATCCTAATTTTTTGAAAGCGGTCCACCTTGGCACTGTACTCCACAACACTCAGGCAGCCTTCTTGATCAGGTACCTTGCCTTCACCCTCGGAGATAACAGGATTGATGAGGACAATGTATTTTCGCTCATCCTCCTCGGTCGAGATATCAACCACCACTATCTGCCGGGCGATACCGATTTGGTTAGCAGCCAAGCCGACGCCCTGGGACTCATACATGGTCTCGGCCATATCTTCGGCCAGTTCTCGGAGCGCGTCATCAAACTCTTCTATTTTTACTGCTTGTTCCCGGAGGACCGGAGCAGGATAGGTCACTATTTCTCTGATAGCCATTATTGGAAGTATGTCAGAAGTAAATTTGAAAAATTATTCTGCGAAATTGAGGAAATCATATTTTACTGTTTACATCATCTCTCAAAAAATACCCGATTTTTTCATTCCGCTATTTTCATCAGGGAACTGCGTGTATTTTTTCCGCACGCTGATACCTAATAATTTTCTTGCCTGCTGTAAAGGAGAAAGGTAACTTCAGCTGCATGGAAAAAACATCGCTCCTGCTTGTTTTCGGCCTGAATCTTGTGTACTTTAGGAGGCAAATTCAAATTTATGGAGAAGGACAGGGGGGCAGAAGGTGAAGAGAAAGGTGAAGAAAGAAGATTTTCAGGATGATCTTCAGGATGGAATAGCGTTACTCAAACAGCCGGTGTTACCGCTGGTTTCTATACTGCAATTCATGTATCAGCTCAGCGGCCCCGAGGCAAAGGTTGAAGACATTATCAGCGAAATGACAGAGCCGATTGAAACTGCCTACACAGTCTATACAGAACCGGAAGCGTTGCTACGCCGTTATCTTGACCATCTACAATTACTTGAAAAAATTGGAACTATGGGAGGAGCTGGCACCGACCAGCAACCGGATGAGCTGGATGCTAAGGTGGTGGATGAGTCCGGTCAGCCAGTAGATGCGGCAACGGCATGTACGGCCTTGATCAATCAGCGCATTTTGGAAGCGGAATTGGAGGAAATCAACTCTCGGCTTTGTGCTCCCTGTAACTGTACGCTCTGCTGTGTCGGGCCGGAGAAAGGGATGGAGCAGGAGTTCTTTGAGATTCCCTTACAGGATTCGGAAACCGAACTCTTTACCCTTCCCCGTCATGACACAGCCGAAAGCCGGAGCAGGCTGGCTCTTGATTCGGCGGCGGACAATGCTGTTTTGCAGATCGATGGTCGTCCTTTTTATCACGGTGCGGATGCGGATCAATGCGGTACCCGCACCCCGGAAATGGTGCATTGGCGAAACGGCTGGAGCATGATTCTGCCCAAGGAGTCATCCTGCCCTGCCCTTGCGCAGAACGGACGTTGCAATGTGTACACTCAACGCCCTCGGGTTTGTCGCCGTCCGCAGATCTTTAGTTATATCCTTGAACCGCTTGGGCCAATGGGACAGAGCAAGAATTATATGATACGAAATTCTCTCCTTGCAGTAACCGATTGCCCTTATGTACAATTTCTGCAAGAGGAAATTACCGCCTATGCAGCGGCATGTGAGCTGGATTGTATTCTGAAAGCGAATAAGGGCTAATTTTCCCAGCATCTTCTTTTTGACCGCGAGTCTAGCGGTCTCTGAGGAATTTCCATTAGTCAGCAAATATCCCAAAGGAGGTGAAGAAAATCGTGTTGAAGCTTACAGCCGTAGTGGACAAAGTACTCGGGCGCATCATGATTGACGGGACTGGTCAATTTTATAAAAAAGAGATCATCCGTATAGTCTTCCCCTCTGTTCTGACCATTCTTCTTTTTGTAGCGACCCTTTTTGCTGTCGCCCTGCCGGTGTTTAAGCATAACCTTCTGGCCCAGAAAAAAGCGCTGATTTCCGCTGAAGTTCAGACTGTTCTTAGTATGTTGAGACATTATGAACAGCTGGTCAAATCCGGCAAGCTTTCCTTAGAGGTAGGGCAAAAGCTGGCAACAGACCAGATTCGAGAAATCCGTTATGGATTTGAAGGGAGAGGATATTTTTGGATTAACGATACAAAGCCGGTTATGATCATGCATCCTCGTTTTAAGCGTATGGAGGGCAAGAATCTCTCGAATTTCACTGATTCGGAAGGCCGACATCTTTTTCAGGAATTTGTTGTTTTGGCAAAAGAAGATAACGGCGGTTATGCCCAATATTATTGGAAATGGAAAAAAGATTCTGTGCGCGTTATACCCAAGCTTTCTTATGTGAAACTCTTTAAACCTTGGGGATGGATTATCGGTACCGGTATTTTTTTTGAGGAAATCAACGATGAGATTGTGCATCTGACAAAGGGGCTGTTCTGTATTTCAATTGCGATTATTGTGATCACGCTCTTACTCTCTCTTTATATCATTATGAATTCCTTGGATGAAATGAAGAAAAGGCTGACTGCGGAAAAGGAGCTTAATCAATATAAGGATGAGCTCGAAGAGCTTGTTGAGCAACGAACAGAAAAATTGCAGGAAGCTATGTCCCATGTGAAAATATTAAGCGGTTTCCTGCCCATATGCGCCTCCTGTAAAAAAATACGAGACGATAAGGGGTATTGGAACCAGATTGAGTCGTATATACGAGAGCATTCCGAGGCGGACTTCAGTCACGGGATCTGTCCTGACTGCGCAACAACCCTGTACCCGGAATTATACGGAAAAAAATAATTTTTTCTGGGCGTGCAACTTAATGGGATTCTTCCTGCTGTTCATCATGTATCTCGTGTTCAACCTTGTTGTAACGGTATCTTATGATGGATTGAAGGAGGTAGAAATTGCCTACATAAAAAGGAACATAAAAAATTATCCCCCAAAGAAAGGCATTGCGCAGGTTGTCTCCGACCAGAAAGGCGATGAGGGCGCTTATGCCGCACCAGAACACAATGCCTCGAATGACCCTTGGATATTCCGTACGGATTGTGTACCAGAGATCAAGGATACTATAGAAAGCGGCGACAATCTGGACAGCCACCCCCATCCCAAGAAGAAAAATGATAATTTTTCCGATAAGCAGCATATTGTTTTCTCCGATCGTAATGATATCTTCTGTGAGTATCCCGCTGCATGCAGCAGAGTTTACAAGACATTTCAGTTTGTGACGTGCATCACGGGTAACCCGGGCGATTCCTTCGTAATATCCCGGCGAGGCGGATTGGCCGTAAAGAACTGCTTTGTCTTCAACAGGATACGTTTGATCAGGTATCTCGCTTGAGTAATCAAAAAATTGAGAAGACATTGGCGCGGATGAAAAAAACGCTCCAGAGGGAGGCGTTCAAGCTGCTGCCGCAATTTGGTTTCCAGTTCGGCTCGACTCTGTGCCGGTATGTTTTTCGATTGCTTTTTCGGCCCCTTCTGTCCCGCATCCGTGAGCAGATAGTTACGGATCATCCCGATAACCTGAGCCGGATTTTCCTCCCAGCGGGGAGATTGCCGCTCAAGTTCCCGCACGGCCCAATGCCCGTGTTTTGCGAAAAACTGCTGAAAGAGCCGGAAAAAATGTTCAACCTCCGACACCTGGCAAAGCTCGGTCAGCACTTGGTCTGTCGAACATTGCAAAAGGATATCCCGCACAGATTCATAACGACCGGCTTCCTCTGCGAGTTCTTTGATTTCCCTGCCCATTTCCGTGGAAAGCACCTTTTAAAGGGAGCTTCAGCCAAGCAATCCGTTTGAGCGGCAGGTGGATACCAATGCTCAGGTCGTAGAACAGATCGGCCACCTCCTGATCAGAAAGCTTGAACGGGATCAAAGGACGCAGAAATTTGAGATTAAGATAGACCCGTCCGTCAATGAGTTGACATACAGGAAAAACTACTCGGGAAAGCAGATCCGCCGTCATCGGGGTGAGCGGTTCGGTCATATTTTCCAGATAGGGCTTGAACAAAACATACTGTCCGTCCGGGTCGTTTGTTTGTTCGGTGAACCCTATCCCGGTGATGGGAAGGGACTGGAGCAGGTAAAAGGCATCTCCGGCAATGGCCCATTCCAGATTCTGGGGACTGCCGAAATGTTCTTCTATCCGGATAGCCCAGTTCGCTACGGTGTCGAGAAGAGGCGCTGGCAGTGTTTCCTGCTGCTGCATATCCGGGGGAATTTTTTTCAATCTCGATTCGGCACCAGCCCAGAGGGCGGAGGAAACCATAAAACGCTTGCAGGCAATTCGGCGTTCACGCTGTTGCAAAGTCTTGCGATCCAGGATGTAGCGATCCGGGGTCACTCTGCCGTCAACAATGGCGGCCCCCATACCCCTGGAGGACTCGGTGACGATTTCCTCTGCACCGGAAACCGGGATGGCCTTGGACGGGAGGGAAGGCAGGTCCGTCGAAATTATAGACTCGCGAATCGGGGCGCAGTATCGTTCCAGCTCATTCGGTCGGGCCTTGGCAAGCTGGTCCAGTTGTTTTCCTGGACAAAGGGAAGTAAAGAAATCGCTATATGTCTGTGCGGTAACCACAAAACCGGGAGGAACCGGAAAGCCTGCTTTGGTCAGCTCGCCCAAGTTTGCCCCTTTCCCGCCGACCTCGGCGGTATCCTTTTTATTGACAGAAGAAAAAAAGCGAATGTAGGAGTTGGCCATGGGTATCCTGCGGTATCCTTTACTGGCGGGAGGGTCTGTTTCCCATCTTATTTCCCTCGTATCATGAGGTGATCATAGCGGATATACAAGTTAAAGCCAATGAATTTTCATTACTCTCCTGTTTGCTCGTTTACTTACCCAGACCCCTCTTGTAGAGACATTTATCGATTTTCTGAACAATACAAACTTGTATTTTTTGCGGCTTTTTTTCTTTTCTTTCTCAAAGATAATGTTATGTTGGGTCATTTCGAATTGCAGGCGGTCATTGTTGTCCGCTACAAGAGTGAGTTTGTTTTTCAAAAAAATGTAAGCTAGGAGGTCCTGATTATGCCGAAATACACAGTAAAGATCCAACCGGGGAAACGGGCTGAGACGTGTACCTGCAAGATGGAGCAGCAGAGGTACACGGTGGAAGCCGACTCTAAGGATGCGGCGATGACACTTGCTGGCAACAGGTGGTACGATGCAAAATGTCCGGATAAGCACCCGGAAGATTGCTCTCATAATCGAGAGGATATTATTGCTGAATGCAGTTACACTGTGCAGGAAGTGTAAGGAGCTTTGCACAGGCTATGTAGGGGCGAATCCCTGTGTTCGCCCTATGAATGTTCCGTGCCGTATATAAACGGGCAGGCACAGGGGCTTGCCCCTACGACACTGTACCGAAAAATGGGGATTTTTTCGAGGGGGGTTCCTTATTGCTCAATCGGCGCAGAGTCGATTTTGGAGAGCGCTCTGAAATCGTAGCCAGAAGGCTCCTGGAAAATGCGCAGATCAAAATAGGGCAGGATAGAAATCAGATGATCAAAGATATCTGCCTGCAAGGCCTCATAATTGGCCCAAACCTGATCGTTGCTGAAGACATAGATTTCCAGAGGCATACCGGTGGGGCCGGGTTTGAGTTGCCGGACCAGAAATGTCATTTTCTTATGGACTTTCGGGTGTTCTTGAAGCCATGCTGAAATATAGGCCCGAAAAAGACCGATGTTTGTCTGGGAGCGTCCGTTGATCGTCCCGCTTGTCTCCGCTCCCCGCGCCGTATTATATTTCCTGATTTCTTCCCTCCTGCTGCGGAGGTATTGCCGCAGGATACGAATTTCTTCGAGCTTGTCCAATTCATCCTCAGTCAAAAAACGGATCGAGGTCATGTCAAGATGCAGGGCCCGTTTGATTCGACGGCCCCCGGACTCTGTCATGCCGCGCCAGTTTTTAAAGGGATTGGCGATCAGGGCATAGGTGGGGATGGTGGTTATGGTCTTATTCCAGTTGCGCACCCGAACCGAGTGGATGGACACCTCTATGACATCGCCATCTGCGCCGTGAGATTCCATCTCGATCCAATCACCCACCCGAATCATATCATTGGTCGTGAGCTGGATAGCGGCGATAAAACCGAGAATGGTGTCCCGAAAGATGAGCATGGTCAGGGCGGTTAAACCACCCATGACAGAAAGCAGACCCCAGGGCGAGCGACCGGTGAGGGTACTAACCATCAAAATAGCTCCTAAGAGATAACAAATGATCCTGATGGCATCAATATATCCTCGGATGGTCTTGCCGGTTTGGAGATGGCGGGAGCGGTAGATACTGTTGGCAGCCTTGAGTAACGCGCTGATTACCCGTATTCCGGCTAGGATAAAGCCGCATAAAATCAAACGGGGAACAAATTTCAGCCATTGAGAATCCGGCGGCAAGAGGATGTCTTGGGCGATATAGAAGATGAGTACCGGGACAAACCAGGACAGTCGGGTGAAAAAATGATGATCCGTCAGGGCATCATCCCAGCGCATTTGGTTATTGCGGATGATTTTGATCAGCGAGCGGATCAAGAAACGACGGACAAGCCAAGTCGTCAGCAGGGCCGTGAAAAAGACCACAAAGATGATAAGGGTATAGGTGATCGGAACCGAGAGAGTATGTGAAATACCTGCCTGCTCAAGCCAGGCGATAAAAAGATGGGGTTGTTCATGCAGCATTATTTGACTCCTGTACCCATTGTTCGACCTGTACCGGGGCGGGTATGAGTCCGGTACTTTTTATGGTTCCGTTAATCATCAGGGCGGGCGTCATGGTGACACCGGCTCGACCGATTTCATCGGGATCGTGAATTTGTTCAATATCAGCGGCCAGCTTCAAACGATCAAGGGTTTCGATAACCAGAGTCTGGAGGCTGTTGCAGCTGACGCAACCGGTACCGAAGATGCGAATGATCAGGCCTTCTTCTTCGGTTGCGATATTGCAGTGCTTGCGATAGGCGGTTAAGAGGGCTTCTCTGTATTTCTCTTCGTTGCCAGGGGCAATGTAGTTTTGTCGTTTAATTTCAGTAAAAAGAAAATCGACAGCCTCGGTTTCGCTCATCTCTTGGCGGGCGATGGTATTCAGGGCGATGTCCAGACCGATAAGGCCGATGCTGGCTGTGCCGATGCGTATGAAGCGTTGGGTTGCTGCGTCCATAGGTATTGTTTATTTTTCCTTTTTCTTAATTTCCTGAATTTTATCATGTTTTTTCACTACTTCGTCGATAATAAGACGCAGAACCTTAACGGCAATCTCAGGCTCCAACCCGTGGTTGACTGCCAATTGTTTAATTCTTTCAAATTGTTTCCTTTCCCTTTCTTTGTCAATGGAAGGAAGGTTGTTTTCAGCTTTAAAAACACCTACGTCATAAGTGAGTTTAAACCTCTCTGAGAGAATGGAGATCAATGCACTGTCGAGATTGTCCAGTGAATGTCTGAGGGCTTCTAATTTATCCATATTTTTCTTTTTTTATTTTGGACAGATCGACATTTACACAGTATCCTTCGATGACGATCATTCAACAGTAATCATGCAATAGCGATGAAGCAGATGGTGTGCAGTGATAAAAAAATCATAAAAATCAGAGAAACACCAGCACATATATCGTGGCTAGGATGATGTGCATTGCCGCGAAGGGTAATGCCTTGGCAACAAAACCGCCAAAGGACAGCTTGAGATTGTGTTTATGAATAATGGTGACAGCAACCAGCGTGGATGCACTACCGATAGGCGTTAGGTTACCGCCGAGGTTGGCTCCGAAAATCACGGACCACCAGAGCGATGAGTCACCTGCCGTCCCTTGGGCAGCGAGAATTTTGCCAAGCATGGCGGCCAGAGGAATATTATCCGTGACACTACTGAATCCTGCGGCAGAAACAAGCAGCGCGCCGACACCAAAACGATTGCCATCCTCACCGATGATCCGGGTAATCCCCTGCCCTATCAGGTCCAGCACTCCAGCGTATTCCAGCATATGGATAACAACAAATAAGGCCATGAAAAAGCCGATCAGGTCCCAGTCAACGGCCTTATAGAATTGCTCCACTTCATGCTTGTAACGAATCAGCATAATGAGGGCAAAGGTCAGGGCCACGTAGCCCATGCCCAGACTGCTGACCACCGGCAGAACAGAGGTGGTGGCTATCACCAGGATAAAGGCACCCAGCATAATCGCACCGAACCAGAAGAATCTCTGGCTCTCGATACCGTCGTTTTCATCAAAGCCAGCAACATGCTGTTTGGCAGCGGCGATTTCCTCGGCATCGCTCAATCTGTTGATTTTGAAGAGACGGGCACCCAACCAGATGGTCGCTGCAGTAGCCACCACCACGTAAGGACTGGCTTTGAGGAAGAAGGTAACAAAGCTGATACCGGCGGTGGTGCCGATAATAATATTCGGCACAGAACTGATCAGGGTCAACAAGCCGCCGATATTGGTGAGCAGGCCCTCAATCAGCAGAAAACCCAGCAACTGCTCTTCACGCTGCAATCTTTTCAAAGATACTGCGGATAAGGAACCGACAATAATCATGGCGGTCACGTTGTTCAGCACCGCAGAAAATACCACCGTCATGAGACCGTAGTACCACAGCAGTTTCAGCGGATCACCGCAGGACAGCTTGGTAAGTTTAATGGCGATCCAGGTAAAAAGGCCGGAGCGGGAGGTCACATCGACAAAGATACTTGAGCCGATAATAATGGCGATTACTCCCCAGTCGATGGCTTCAATATACACCGGCATATTGAGGGTATGACCATTGGGCAAGGTAATCGGGCCAAAGGGCAGCAGGCCCAGTGCCCCGTCCAGGAGCAAGAGCGCAGCGGCAAACAAGCCGACAATTAGGGATTTCTTTGCGTGTATCTTTTCTTCCAGCGCCAACGCGACGATCAGCAGGATAAGAACACCGGTAAAAAAAAGCGTGGTGCCATGCGAGGCATGGGTAATGGCATGTTCCATAATTACAGCATCAAAAGAGGGATTTGACGTAGCTCAACCGCCAGGGGATAAGCCAGACCGTGCATAGCCAGCTGTTCGTCGTCCTTGGTATTCATGACCAACAGGTTGACTGCTTGTGATTCCACCGCCTGCCGATATTCTGTCAGGTGGTGACCGAAGCTCACCAGAGAATGGACCTTGAGTGACAGTCCCTTTTCCTCCAGTATCTCCTGACAGGAGGTGATGTAATGGATGGGATCTTGGAGCAGCTGGTGCGAGATATGTTTCCGCGCATCATCGGTATCAATGGAGGGAATCTTTGAGATGGCATCGATATAGCGTTCAAAGACTGCCTTGTTTTCGATATGGGTCAGGTATAATGCACCTTCCGGTGCGACAAAGCTGATGGCATGATTAACCAATGCGTGATTATTGACCAGCTGACCGGTCATCACCATGACCGTTTTTGTCTCCCGGAGCGCATCAAGATTGGCAAATCCGGCTTCCGGATGCGGCATGACCAGTACCGGTGCCTCGGTTCGTTGGAGCAATACATCCAGGTGTTCCCCCAGGCTGTGCTGAAATTTCCATGCCTTGCTGTGCAGATTCCGATAGGTGCAGATCAGGTCGGGGTGGTGGGCGGTGACTTTTTTCAGCAACTCGTCGGTGGTACGAAACTCCTCACCATGCACCAGTTCGATTTCTGATTGCTTTAAATTGGTTGCATAGTCAAGCGTCTGCTGTATAAAGGCCTTGCTTTGTTCGGCATTGCCATCGGTAACGAACAGCACACGAGGAAATGCGACGACATCGTACTCAAAGGCATCGTGTGCCGCTGCCCGAAATACACTTTCAAATTGATCGATTTGTGTCATTTGTTCACCGGAATATTCAGCTCTAAATTTTATCTACAGGTCAGCATATGTGCATGTGCGAATGTTCTCTTTGCTAATACCGCACTTGATCAACTGTCGGATATGATCTTTCTCTTCTGATTTTGAGTAGTAGTAGACCAGCCATCTGCAACCCATAGTTTTCTCTGCCACCTCCTGGAAATACGGGAGATCCACGTCATTCAATGAATGGCCAATTACAACGATTTCTTTAACTCCAACCAGAGATTCAAAATACTCCCGATTCTTGGCGATTATTTTATCGCTGGGCTTCTGTAGCGCGTAAAATGGATACTTGGCTGCCCCCTCCGCATCAGAGAACATTGTTCGATTACTATCACCGTTCTCGTCTAATTCAGATTCTTCCGCCATTGTCTTACAGTGACCAAAAACCAGTTGATCCATACTGTCTGATCTTCCATGGAGATGCAGGACGTTGTCGTTATCTATCCCATAGACCACCTGAAGTGTCGAAGTATAATTGAATGTGAGATAGCGAGCATCAATATTGAATTTAATTTTCTTCCGGGCTATAGAAACGTCTATCCCGTCAATCCATTGATGAAACTTCTCCTCAATTGTTTGAACGAGTTCATCAGCTTGCATAGTCAGCTCGTCCTCTAATCCATACGCCTCACTTGGTCTGAATGACTCAGCGGTAACATCGGTATGGTCATGATCTTCATAGAGTAGGTTCCAGTCATAGGTACCTAGGCAATTCTCGAAATCACACCAAGGGGCACTTGTCGTGATATCAATATTGAAATAGGACTCAAGTTCATCAAGCGCGTCTTGTGCGAACTCATAGAACTGGCTGTAATTGGTTGGAAGATCGTGCCAGAGATCAAATCCGTTACCTATGATGTATAGCATTGTCATTCAATAAAAGCTGTCCGCTTTCGTTGCACTCAAGTGGACCTACTGATCTTAGTCTCCCCGTCCTTTCTCCCTGCAAAAGACATTACCACTGACCCAAGGAAAAGCAAACCAAAATAGCCTGATATTCCTCTATAACTGGGCAGGAGAGGATAGTAAAAAAAGAGCTACTCTTGTAATCAAGCAGGCCGGGCACGATTTCAGAAACACAGACTGCCGCTTTTTCCCTAGGCGTCCAGGGGCATCATAACAAGGTCGAGACAAAGGCGCGAGCTATGGGCAAAAACCGATGCAAAGCGGCTGAGGAGCATCTCTTTATCCTCGATGGTGGAAAAAGTAGGAGATTTTCCGTACGGGAGGGTACAGAGAAGGCGGTGTTGCGCAGGAAGAAAGGAGGCAAAGGAGGAGGCGGGAAAGAAAAAGTAAAAATTCTTCTCTATGATCTTGCGACAGGCGCAACTACGGCTACTGAACCCTACGCCCTATTTTTGCCTGTCGGGAAGAAATAATTTTTCAGCGGAAGTGTATTATCGTACAAAATGAGTCCGTCTTCCTGGGTAAAAGAAATATCTTCAAGTGATTCCCCTCCCAATAACTGCGGATCCTCGGCAAAAGAAGAAAAAACGGTCTGAAGCAATAAAAAGCTATCAAGCTTCATAGAGATGAACTTCAAGGCCATACCGGTCTCATTCACTCTGACAGCCGAAGCAATAGCGCGTATGACAGCACCGTCCCCGACATTAGCCTGTTTTACCTCAATTATACAGGCATCCCCGGCCTTTTGCTCATAGAACCCCTTCACATAGAGTCCACTCAGGCTGAGATTGTTGGCAAAATGCCTGTATCTCTGCACTCCGAAATCAAGACGTACATCCAACAGAATGTCCACTCGAGTAAATCGACGTCTATCCACACTATGTTCCATCATTATAGCCTACTGTCATTTGGAAGAGCTTTCTCTTACATTCTTTCCGAGCACCATCTATCCTAGATCTATTGCAAATAAAAGCAAAGAACATGCCAAAATACAACAATAATCCCTGGGAGTTTTCATAGGATATCGTTAACACCTCCTTCAATGATCAAAAGTCAACGTATGGAGGGAGAAAACCAGCACCTGCCTAAAAAAAATATTCGCATCCAGAGGAGGGCGTAAAATAAATAACAGGTCGTTGAATAACGGCTTTCTATCAAGGGACAAGCAAGAGAAATCGACGAAAAACGTCACTACCAACAAAAAAATGTCAAGAGGACAAGAAGAAACAGGCCAAAGCAGTGCGACTAACATGAAATAAAAAAAGCGGTTATAGGCAAAGCTATAACGCTTGGATATGCATGGTGCCGAGACCAGGATTTGAACCAGGGACACACGGATTTTCAGTCCGTTGCTCTACCGACTGAGCTATCTCGGCACTCAATGTTGAGTGTTGATTCTTATATCATAATTTTATAATGTCTGTCAACGACTTTTTACTTTTTTTAACCAAGATCTCCAAGATCGCCCAAGTCGATATCAAAATCATCAAGTGCTGTTCCGGTTTTAACCCCTGGGGAAAGCTTCTTATTTGCTCCACCTCCGCTGGGAGGTTGCATCGGAGCGTTGAGATCAAGCCCATCCATCTCCAAATCAGGGAGATTATCATCCAACGCACTGGCACCGCTATCACTTTCAAGAGAGAGGTCACCTAATCCACCGTCTGAAGAAGAAGAAAGGTCGGAGATATCCAGCCCGCTTAAGTCAAGTGAATTGCCCGGTTCGCCCGTTTTGTCGCTCTCCATGCCGAGAGAAAGATCAAGGTCGTCGTCATCACTATCAAGAGACAGGTCAAGACCACCAAGTCCTCCACCGTCATCGTCACTATCGAGAGAAAGATCAAGGCCCCCATCATCGTCGTCACTATCAAGAGAAAGGCCAAGGCCTCCATCATCGTCATCACTATCAAGAGACAGGTCTAGGCCGCCATCATCGCTGTCATCATCAAGGGAAAGGTCAAGGCCACCATCATCGCCGTCATCATCAAGAGACAGGTCTAGGCCCCCATCATCATCGCTATCAAGAGACAAATCAAGCCGCCATCATCACTCTCATCATCAATTGCCAGCTCTATACCGCCATCATCAGCTTCACCTGAGTCCTCATCAGCAGACAGGTCAAACTCAATCTCCTCCTCCGAATCATCATCAGAGGAAAAATCAATTTCTTCGTCTTCTCCTTCCTGCTCTACATCGTCGTCAAACGCAGCCTCAGCTTCAGTCTCTTCATCATAAGAGTCCATTTCTGTTTCAAAATCTTCTCCTTCCTGCTCCGACTCATCAACATCCAACTGTAGAAAATCAGGGATCTGAGCTCTGAATGTAACACCCGATAATGACTTGGAAAGTTTTGATATATCCTTTTTGCATTTTGGACATATATCCAGTTGATCAAAAGTGATGTAATCACATTTACAGCGCATAATCTTTGCCTACAGTTATCCTGATTTTAAAATAAGTACTCTGCTGTGAATAGTCGACACTCCTAAAACTGTAAACATGCTGAAAGCTCGGCTTTTCCGTCGAAATGAAGTGTCGATTATATTTAAGCAGCTACTTATACAATAGTCAATCAATTCTACTAACAATAGAAACACATTAGGATCGAAAAAATCAAGGCGAAAATGTGAATTCACCGTACAAAGGGGAACAGAAAATACCACCCTAAAAGGATATGATTCTGATCCTTAACGGGTACATAATAGGTAAAAACTCTTTTCGCTACAGGGGGACTCTTTTTTACTTTTCAGGTTACACAGAGGAGATCGCGATGGCGTTTTCACCGTGGGATAACTCGACGAATTGCTTGACATCCGACAGTATCAATATATACTTCTTGCAATATAATATTCCCTGCTACCAGAGAACTGAACAGATCTATTTTTTCGTTGTTTCTTCCCCCCCCCCTATCAACGTCTCCCGGAGAAAGAGAATACATCCCAAATCCATCATGCGGAGCCCGGTGGTCTTTGATCAGGGCATTCAAATGGACGCTCAAAACAAGCAGAAATGAGCAGAAGAAAAACTCAAAGAAGCCCTGAGGGCAGCAAACAAATCAGTCACAGCCTAACACATACTATGCATACTAAGTCTATTCTCCAATTTACTCGAGGTCTTCTGGCGTATCTTACCATCCCCCCTTTGACTGCGGCGGTCTGCTCGGTGCCATCGCAGATGTTCATTGGTTTCGTAAGTCAAAGGTAAAAGTGCAGGTCTTTCCCAGAACCTGGGGGCGTCTTCTCTGTCGCATCGCTAATATCAGGGTACGGGTTGAAGGTAAGGAAAAACTTGATCCAGCAAAACCGTATATTTTTGTCGGCAATCATAGCAGCATGGCTGACATCATGTCCTTTTCCGGCTATATTAGCCATGACTACCGTTGGATAGCTAAGAAAGAGCTCTTTGCTATCCCGATCTTTGGTTCCGGCCTGCGGGCGGTGGATTTCATCTCCATTAATCGCTCGCGCGGCAGAGAAGCAGTTAAAAGTCTGAACGATGCCGCACAACGCATTGCCGACGGAGCATCGGTTATCCTTTTTCCCGAAGGAACCCGTAGCTCAGACGGTCACCTCCAGCCCTTTAAAACCGGGGCCATTATGTTGGCGCTCAAGGCTGGGGTTGATGTTGTCCCGGTAGGCTTCAACGGCACCCATCAAGCATTACCTAAGGGCGAGCTGCTGGCCCGTGGAGGGGATGTCGTGCTTCGCATAGGTACGCCGATACCGACGAAAGACTTCAAAGCCAAGGACAAGCAAATGCTGGCCGGGATACTGCATCAGAAAGTGGCGGAGCTGCTTAATGAATGCCATCGTCCCTTGCCGGAACTGGAAAACAGCCCTACCGTCTCTGCTGAAGTTAAAGGATAGGAAGCTGCCGAGCAGAGAGTATTTCTTTGCAAAAAAAAAGGAACATGGCATAATGATATTTTTCCGCATATCAGAGCGGCATACGGCAGAAAGCCGGGAGTCGTTGCCGATCCGCTGAACAATGTGTCAGCAGAGAACAGATGAATGCATGAACAGTTATTCAATATAATTTCAGATACACAGGAACGTCCTATGAGTCATCCATCGCAAGCTCAATGCACTGTGAAGCCGATTATTCCCTTATCACGTTTTTTTGCAGCGTTGCAGCTCTCGTTGCTTTCATTACTCTCACTGTTCGTTTTTTTTGCCGCCGCTGGTACGGCCTTAGCAATTGAGCAGAACACTATTTTCCTCCCTCTGAAAATTAACGCTGAACATAGCGAAACAGTGGCCCAACGAGTTGATATTGCCTTTGAAGGGGCGTTAAGCGATAAAGATATTGTCATGCTCTCCCGTCTTGAGGCAGAACAACTGGTTGATTATAACGGTCCTTGGCCGCCTACCACGGCCACGCTAACCAAGGTGGCGGAAAGCGCCGGGCTTGATTATGTGGCGGTCGGCAGCCTCACCATGCTCGGTGAGCATATCTCCGTTGACATGCAAGTCATTGACCTCTTAAAACCGGAAACACCGTATTCCTCCTTTCGTGAGGGGACTGCGCTGTCCGAGGTCCATTCGGTATTAAAGAGCAGCTTAGTGGATGTCCTCAGTTACACCAATCGCAACTTTATTATCGGAACAATCACTCCGGAGGGAAATAAACGCATTGATTCAGGAGCTATCCGTCGAAAAATCTCCGCAAAACCCGGAGACACCTACAGCCCTGACACCTTGCGTAAGGATTTAAAGCAAATTTTTTCTATGGGCTATTTTGACAACGTGGAGATTGAAGTTAATGATTCGCCTGAAGGAAAGGCTGTCATCTTCCGGGTTCAAGAGAAACCTCTTATTAAGACCATCACCTTTACCGGACTTAATAAAGTCGAAGAAGAGGATGTTCGGGATGCTGCCAATATTAAGCTCAACACCATTCTCAATCCGTCTAAACTCAATGATGCCGTCAAACGGATTAACGGGCTCTACAGAAGCAAAGGCTATTATGCGGCTCGGAGCAAATTCGCTTTGGAGGATCCGGATGAGAATTCCGTTGAGGTGAAATTCATCGTCAATGAGGGCGACAAGATGTCCATATCCGGCATTCGCTTTGTCGGCAATGAAGCCTTTACTGATGAGGAACTGAAAAACGAGATACAGACCTCGACCTGGAACTGGTACTCTTCCTGGATCACTGAGGCAGGCACCCTGAAGCTGGATGTTTTAGAGCAGGATGCTGCTCGACTGGGTGCCTTTTATAATAACCAGGGGTTTATCGAGGCTAAAATTGGCGAGCCGGAAGTGGAAGAGGCTGAAGATGACCTCTATATCGCCTTTACCATCCAAGAGGGCCCCCGCTATCAGGTAGGAACCGTTGAAGTCCAAGGGGAGCTGATTGAAGATCGGGATAAAATGATTGGTTTGTTGCAGATCCGCAAGGAGAAGTTCCTCAACCGGAAAATCATGCGTGACGATGTGATGAAACTGACTGATCTCTATGCGGAACACGGTTATGCCTTTGCCAATATCCGGCCTCAGGTCGATAAATCAGAGACAGGCAAGCGGGTCAATATCACCTTCAAAATTGAGCAGGGTGATTTGGTTAACTTCAACCGAGTTAAGATTAAGGGGAACACCCGGACCAGGGATAACGTTATTCGTCGAGATCTAGAAGTTGAGGAAGGCGGTGTCTATGACTCCAAGGCGATCCGTACTTCCACCAATCGTTTGCAACGTTTGGGATATTTTGAAGACGTCAGTGTTATCCCTCAGGAAACCATGAATAATGATCAAATGGATATCATGGTTGCGGTAAAGGAAAAACCCACCGGACAATTCAGTATCGGTGCCGGTTACTCCTCATCAGACAAGGTCATGTTCATGGGCGAAATTTCAGAGGACAACTTCCTCGGTCTCGGGACTCGCTTGGCCTTTGCCGCCAACCTCAGTGCTGTGAGCAATAAGTTCAACCTCTCATACACCGATCCCCGGATTTTCGACTCCAAGGTTTCTGCGGGTATTGACGCCTTTAACTGGGAGCGGGAATACACTGACTACACCAAGGGCTCAACTGGTGGTGGACTCCGTTTAGGTCATCAGTTCGTCGACAAATGGCGGATTTACTATGGCTATACGTGGACTGACACCGAGCTGAGTGATATCTCCGAAGATGCCTCGGATTACATCCTTGAATCAGCAAAAATTAACATCACCAGCGCGGTTCGTCTCTCCCTTGTCCGGGATACCAGAGACCGCCGCTTTAACGCCAGTTCCGGTTCTAAACACAGCCTGAGTATTAAATATGCCGGTGGCCCGCTGGGTGGTGAAGCCGCTTATACAAAACTGGAGGGTTTTACCAGCTGGTTTTTTCCCATGCCCCTTGATCTGGTGTTCCACACCAAGCTCGCTGCCGGGCAGGCATTTGAGAATGAAGACGGCAAGCTGCCGGTCTATGATAATTTTTATCTCGGCGGCATGAACTCCATTCGCGGCTTTAAGTCCTCATCTGTCAGCCCCATTGACCCGAACAATGATGAAAAATACGGCGGTGACAAGATGTGGTTCAGTAATATTGAAGTTTTCTTTCCGCTCCTCACTGATGCGGGCATTCGTGGGGTTGCCTTTATTGACTTCGGAAATGTCTATGATCAGGATGACGACTGGGATTTCGGAAACATCAAAAAATCAACAGGACTCGGCGTCAACTGGCTTTCCCCTATGGGACCACTTCGTCTGATCTGGGGATACAATCTTGATACCCAGGAAGGCGACGAAGATGCCCAGTGGGATTTCGCGATGGGCGGAAGCTTCTAACGAAGGATTCAATAAATAATCGTAGGGGCGAATCCCTGTGTTCGCCCGATCCCGGACCCGTAGGGGCACGGCGTGCCGTGCCCCTACTTCGCAGATACCTTTTCCTACTAACAATATGAACGATCATAACCTTCCCGAACATTGCAGTGCCCTTGGCAATAGCGAAAAATTTTGTTTTTCCTGCCATCCCGATGTCCCCTGCTTCAACGAATGTTGCCACCAGCTCGACCTGATCCTGACCCCCTATGATGTTCTGCGTCTCAAAAACAAACTCCACCGCCACTCCGGCATGTTTTTAGAACAATTCGTCATTATTGAGTGGGAGGAAGGGATGCTGTTCCCGGC
The DNA here is from genome assembly GCA_004028505.1 of Candidatus Electrothrix aarhusensis. GTDB lineage: Bacteria > Desulfobacterota > Desulfobulbia > Desulfobulbales > Desulfobulbaceae > Electrothrix > Electrothrix aarhusensis. The sequence continues at coordinate 21,354 of MTKO01000088.1, read as the reverse complement.
CTGCTACCTAACTATGGTTGACGACGGCAAAGCTAGTTGCGTCTTTGTCAAAGACTATGGTTGTCGGGTTTACGAGGACCGCCCAGCGGCCTGCCGAGCCTATCCCGTCGGACGCGGTGTTTCCTGCGGAGAAGATGGCAAGATCACCGAACAATTTGTCCTGCTCAAAGAACCCCATTGTCGCGGTTTCGAGACAGGTAAGGATTTTTCCGCTGCTGAGTATTTTCAAGATCAGGGTCTGGAAGAGTATAACCGTTATAACGATAAAATGACGCAGCTTCTCCAGCATCCCAAGATTCAGGCAGGGTTTCGTCCGACCAAGGAGCAGGCCGATCAATACATCATGGCCCTCTATAATTTGGACACCTTCCGGCAGGAACTGAACAACGGCTATATCAAGCTGAACAAGCCCTTATCGCCTATGGAGCAACAGTCCATGGAAACCAATGATAATGTTCTGCTCCTCATCGCCATTCGCTGGCTGATCCAGGAATACTTTGGCGAATAGAACGAGCAGGACAGAAGCCGGGGAACCGGCAATCGATGTTAATGTGGAGCTGCTGGGGTTCCTGCATAAAATCAGTGCCCGCTACTGCCTTGAAGAAGGCGGCTCCCACGGCCCGGATCACAGCGAGCGAGTCTTTCACATGGCCATGACCATCGGTCGCAAGATGGGGGCCCACCTGGATATCATCGCCCCGGCTGCCCTGCTCCATGATATCGGACGCAAGCAGGAGAGCAGCACCAAAGGCAAGATCTGTCATGCTAAGCTGGGAGCGAAGATGGCAAAACCACTTCTTCAGGAATTAGGTTATTCCCAAGCAGCCCAGGAAGCAATCTGTCATTGCATTCATGCCCATCGTTTCCGAAGCAGCACTTCACCGGAAACAACAGAGGCTAAGATCCTCTTTGATGCGGACAAGCTGGATTCCATCGGTGCTATCGGTATAGGCAGGGCCTTTCTCTTTGCTGGTCAGATCGGGGCCCGACTTCATAATGCTGAAATTGATCCTGCAAACACGGAATCCTATTCCACCGAAGATACCGCCTACCGAGAATTTCAGGTCAAAATGTCCAAAGTTCGGGAACAAATGCTCACGCCTCTTGGACGCCAGATCGCGGAACGTAGGCATGCATTTATGGAAACTTTTTTCAGCGAACTGCATCACGAAATTTATGGCTCAGAGCTCCTCTAAGCCTTTTACCCCCACCTCTCTCTTTCCCCATCTAAGGTAAAACCTCATGTTGAAACTCGTCATCTTTGACTGCGACGGCGTCATGTTCGATTCCCGCGAAGCAAATCGGGCCTATTACAACCATATCCTTGCGGCCTTTGACTGTCCGCCCATGAATGAGGAAGAACTCGGCTACGTCCATATCCATAATGTCTTTGATTCGGTGGCCCAGATCTTCCGCAATCATAATCAGGTAGATATGACGGAAGTAGACAGATTCCGGCAGGAGCTTGACTATGGTGCCTTTCTGCGCCACATGATCATCGCACCTGATCTCAAGGAATTCCTTAAAATCATCACCCCGAAGTATCACCGGGCCATCTCCACCAATCGATTCAACACGATGGATATGATCTTGGATATTTTTGAGTTGCGCTCAAACTTTGAGATTGTCATGACCGCCTCCAACTCTCCCCGTCCCAAGCCTGCCCCGGACGCCCTGCACATCATCCTGAAGCATTTCGGCCTGACAGTGGACGAGGCTATCTTTATCGGTGATTCTACAGTGGATCGTGATCATTGCGCTTCGGTGGGCATGAAGCTGATTGCCTTTAAGAATCCTCAGCTTGAGGCGGCGTATCATGTGGAGAGTTTTATGGAGATTTTGCGGTTGCCGGAGTTTGTGAAAAATACGTAAAAAAAGCGCCCCTCCCCTTTATCAAAGAGCTGCCTCATAACTCTCTCATTGCATTATTTCTTCCCTTCTAATAAAGTAAATTTCTACAAAGAGCCATGAGATAGGCTTATGCACAGCTTGATGAGGAGATTATGGCAGATCCCTTTAGGAAAAAATTGGTTGCGATTGACACCCTACAAAACATTCGTGGGGTGGACCTTCCCGTCGGCCTAACCTTTGTTCAGCTGCTGGTGACCGGACCGCCGGGAGCAGGAAAAACTTTTTATATCAAAAAAATACACGGATGGCCCAATGAGGGCTATATCGATCTGACCCGCAAGGGCTGGTGGAAAGACAAGACTCTTATCTACCGTCCCCGTGAAATTCACCTTGGACTCCCCTTTGAAGGCTTCCCCCAGGCCTTAACCGTCTTTGATTCAGAATGGAAAGACGCTGAAAAACCTCTGCGCCTGCAACTGGAACGTATTCAGCTCCCGCCGGAAGGGTACGATTTTCTCCAGAGCAACTGGCGACAACGCTATATCTTTGAATTTCTCCTCCCCAAGCCGGATGTCATCTTCAAACAACGCCAGGAACGCAAATCAGAGGGCTATTTTCCTGTGGACGAGATCATGACCCTTGATATCGTCAAACGGCAGGTGGCTGTATACCAGGAAATTGTCCTCTATCTCCACAGGGTGAAGATGCAGGTCTATATTCGGGAAGGCCTGGAACAACCGCCCATGTGTATTGTGGAAGAAGGCGAGCCCGGCATTCCGTCCTGGGCCACAGCTACCTCCGGCCCCAGGCCGAGCCTGACCACACTGGATGGCTGGAAATGGCTGATCCTTCGTCGCGACCCCAGCAATTGGTTGTCACTCACCGATCAATGGCAGCACATAACAAAAGAAACTCGGATCTCCTTTGACGGCAATCCCTTTGGGCTAAAACTCGGTAACCAAATTCTGCGCTTCTACCCTGAACTCCCCTTGGGCGTACGAAGAAAATATCTGCGCAGAAACTGGTTGATCACAGACCCGAGCACCTATGGCATGCACCTTTGTCGATTTACCCGTGTTTGTCCCGGTGAAACGGTCATGATAGGCTGTTCCAATGAAGAATATCAAGCTGCTTTTGATTTTGATCAAAGCGTTGCAGCCCGCCACATCACTCTCACTAATATCAAAGGTGATATTATCATAACGCCCCTGACGGAAAAAAGTCGGGTGGAAATCATCCAGATCACGGATACTGAACGCGAAGCCAGAGTCGCACAACGCCGCTATCAGGCTCTGAGGACAGTTCGTCGCATCTACGGCGGCGAGATCAGCTTACTGCCCCCGGACCAGGCCCTTGCGCTCCTTAAAGATGTCAACACCCTTCTGGAGCAGGAGCCTATCGCCCGGAGAACAACGAGGGAAAGCCTGGCGGACTTATCGAGCTGCCCAACAACTTGGCCCCGATCATTGTCGGCGATCTCCATGCCCAGGTGAATAATCTTCTCAAGATTATCACGGAAAATAGATTTCTGGCTGGCCTGGAAGCAGACACTGCCAGCTTGATTATTCTCGGCGACGCTGTGCATTCCGAGGTGGATGGCGAAATGGAAGACATGGACAGTTCCATTCTGATGATGGATCTGATTCTCCGCCTCAAGCAGTACTTCCCAAAAAACCTTTTTTATCTCAAGGGCAATCATGACACCTTCTCAGAGAGTTTGAGCAAAAACACCATCTCTCAGGGGCTGTTAATGCGCCGACGACTTCAGGAGCTACGCGGTGACGAATATGTGGCGGAGATGGAGCGTTTCTACAACCTCCTTGCCTATGTTATCTGTTCGGATTCATTTATCGCCTGCCATGCTGGCCCGAGCAGGAGAAAAGTGACCCGCAATAAACTGATCAATCTGCACCATCACGCCAAAATCAGCAACGATCTTATCAACAGCCGCCTGAAACGACCCCATTATCTGGCTGGCTATACAAAGAGTGATGTGAAGCATTTTCGGAAAGATCTGGGGCTTGCCAAACATACCCCCTTTATTGTCGGCCATACCCCTATAGATCCTTCTGGCAGTGTTTGGCGGAATGTCGCTGACATCAAGGGACATCATATTATTTGCAGCAGCAACCCTGACGGCCCTAGCCTGTTCGAGGAAGTTAATAACAAAATGATTCCAATTAGTTATCCCTCTGAGCCCTTGATAAAATTTATCGAAAAAATCGACGAGAACAAAGAGACATAAAAATTATGTCTTGAAGAGACAAGAATTGTAGAATACAAAGCAACATTTTAAGGAGAGTACTATGACATTGAAATCGACCAGCCCCTTAGCCGGGCTCCTGCACAAATCACCCTTTAAGCCGATTCAGGAACATATGCGAACGGTTTTCAGCTGTGTATCTTTGCTGCAACCGCTGTTTGCTGCCCTGTATGCACAGGATTATGAAGGGATCAAAAAAATTGCCGACCAGATTGATGAACTGGAAACAGCGGCGGACAAGCAGAAAAGTATTTTTCGTCTCAATATGCCAACAACACTTTTCCTGCCTGTGGACCGCAGAGATCTACTCAAGCTGCTCCACGATCAGGATTCCTTGGCTGACAACACAGAAGAAATCAGCCAAATCTTGATCAGTCGGGACATGGAAGTCCCTGATGCCATCAAGGAGCTACTCAACACCCTGCTGATCAACACCTTAGGCATCTGCACTGAAGCCAAATCAATCATTGAGGAGCTGGATGAATTGGTCCAAGTTGGCTTTAGGGGCCTAGAGCATGATAAGGTTATCAAGATGATAGATGCTCTACGCAAAAGCGAGCATGATATCGACCAAACCCTGCATAAACTCAGGCGTACACTGTTCACCATAGAAGACAGCTTATCACCCATATCGGCCATTTTTTGGTATAAAATTATAGACTTGATCGGAAACATGTCGGATCTGGCAGAAAACATGTCAGATCGGTTACTGTTGTTCCTGTCAAAGTAAGCAGCTCGGCATAATCAATCGCCCCAAGCAAAAAGAAGAAGAACGAGAAGGAAACATAACAAGGAGCGGGACAATGGAAGTAATAACGGCCTACGGAACAATTTTGATCATCTTGGCGATGATCTTCGGCCTGTACATGACCTGGGGGGTCGGGGCCAATGACCTTGCCAATGCCATGGGAACCTCTGTGGGCGCGGGTGCGGTCACAGTGAAACAGGCAATCGGCATCGCTATTATTTTTGAATTTGCCGGGGCAGTCTTGGCGGGAGGGCATGTTACCAAGACTATTCGCAAGGGAATTATTGATCCAACCAGCATAGCGGATAAACCAGAAATTTTGGTCTACGGCATGCTAGCTGCTTTGCTGGCCGCTGCTGTCTGGCTGATGGTCGCCTCAGCAAAGGGCTGGCCGGTTTCCACCACCCATTCTATCGTGGGAGCCCTCGTGGGATTTGCCTTGGTCGGCATCGGACCCGAGGCTGTTAACTGGTCAAAGATAGCTGAGATTATTGCTAGCTGGGTCATCTCTCCGGCAGTGGGCGGGACCATCTCCTTTCTCCTGGTCATGAGTACCCGTAAATTGATTTTCGACACGGAGAACCCGCTCAAAAATGCCAAAAAATATGCACCGTTTTACATCTTTTTGGTCGGCTTTGTCATCTCTCTCGTCACCTTATTCAAAGGATTGAAGCACCTGAATGTCAATCTGACTGCGGGCCAAAGTCTCGTTGCTGCTGTGTTTATCGGCCTGCTCACGGCCCTACTCGGCTGGTCCCTGATTCGTAAGGTTGAAGAAGATCCGGCTGCGGATCGAGATTTTCATTTTGCCAGCGTGGAAAAAGTCTTCACCCCGATGATGCTGTTCACAGCCTGCTCCATGGCCTTTGCCCACGGCTCCAACGATGTAGCCAACGGTATCGGACCGCTGGCAGCAGTGGTCAGCATTGTCTCCTCTGGCGGCGAGGTCATGCAGAAATCAGAGATGCCTTTTTGGATTCTTCTCCTTGGCGGTGCCGGGATCGTGACAGGGCTTGTTACCCTGGGGTATCGAGTTATGCTCACCGTGGGCACCAAAATCACCGAGCTGACCCCTTCCCGAGGATTCTGTGCCGAGCTTGCTGCGGCCTCCACAGTGGTGTTGGCCTCCCGTACCGGCCTGCCCGTTTCCACCACTCATATCTTGGTAGGCTCAGTTCTTGGTGTCGGTCTGGCCCGAGGCATCGGAGCCTTGGACCTGCGAGTGGTACTCAATATTATTATTTCCTGGCTGGTCACTCTGCCAGCAGGAGCTCTTATGGCGATGGTCTTTTTCTTTATCTTAAAGGCGATCTTCAGCTGAGCAAAACCGAATCGGGCTCGTACTCTTTACTCTTCAGAGTACGAGCCCAATTCCTCCCCCCGCAAATCTTTCGCAAAAACGCAGTCCAGATTCCCCGCCTCAAGTTATCCCTGCTGCTCTGCCCGTTCCTTGATCCGTTCCAGAATTTCCTCGCGCAGAGTCTCTGCCCATTGCAGCAGCTTGTCATCAGGAGCAGGATCCCTATCGATGATTTTGCTTAGGCAGGCATTGGCAGCCCCGTATTTCTCGAATTCTTGGGACAGGATTTGGGCCTTGAAGAACAGAGCTTCCGGGTGTTCCGGGTCGCGGACGAGTACTGCTTCCGCCTGTTCAAGTGCCTCTTTGAATTTATCTTCTCTTTTCAGTATCCTGATTTTATCCACCTCACCGGCAAGCTGATCCTGCAAGGTGTTGCGCCCGCTACCACCGTTATAGATGAAAACGAAGAAATCAGCGATTCGACCGGTGGCGTACATGGCGGGGAAAGGGAGAAGAAGGCCGCCGAGCATAATAAGGATAAAGGCTAACCAGCCAGAGGCAAAAAGGGCAATAATTCCTAAAATCAGGCTGGCTGGCAACACCTTGAAATACATGCCTACATATTGAGTTCTGGCGAACGAGTCTTGATCTTTCACGGGTTGGTCTCCATGTCATCAGGCCCCGCGATAAATCACGGGGCTATTGGCGGGTGTCCCTTCAGGACATAAAAGAATGTTCTGGAAAAAGGTGACAGCAACAGGTCATCTGTTTTAACGGCAGAAACAATCATTCTTCAACAAATATAATTTCTGTATGCGGTATTTTTTTCTTCAGCTCCTTCACATAGCTCGCGCTGACATTACTTCCGGTTAGATTAAGCTCTGCAAGATGATCAAGTTTGCTTAGGGAAGTCAAATTGTCGAGCGAACAGGATATCATCGAAAGATGTTTAAGTTGCTTAATGTTAGCTAATATGTAGAGGTCCTTAACCTCTACCTCAATCAAATAAAGTCGTTCCAGATTAAGTAACTTACCCAATGGATCTAAGCTATTGAGTGAGCACTCTACAATATACAATTCCTTAAGACTGACAAGTTTTTCCAGTGGTGTGAGGTCAGCGATTCTTTGCCCCTCTAATTTGAGCTGTTCCATGTTTCTTGCCTGTTCCTGAAACAGAGAAAGAGAATCAAACTGTTCAATCCAAAGGTGCGTCAGCATGGGATTTAGCCCCAATATACTTCGCTGCATTTGAGCGCTGAGAATAAAACTCCAAAGCAAACTAAGATACTCCTGTCGAGATCTTAGCGGCATCTTGACTGCCGTATCCATAACTATTCCAGCCAATAGTTCCCAAGCAAACCAAATATAAAAGGAGACCGTCTTGATATCGAACACAAAAGATTCTTCCAATACCGGCATATAATTTCCTTCTCTTCTCTCAATAATATCCGGCTTACTCCCCACCAACAGCGCCAAATAATGCTCCGTCTGCCGGGCATTCTCCATCAGCTCAAAAAAGAGAATAAAAACCTCTTTCCACACAGGCTGCTGCATCTTCTCCCGCAAAGCCTGCCATTCCGCACCATCCTTATCCCAAAATTCCACCTCGGAACGTAAGTGAGCAGCAGCAAAGTATTCCATAAAGCTAAGATGAGTAAAGGCATACAGGGTTTCCCCTGTTTCCGATTCGCCCCTGGGAATAAAAAGCCCACTGCGTTCAGCAATATAATCCATGATAAAGGCTGTTTCCTGTTCTGCCTCCTTCTCACTCAGGCCGGTATCCAGAATGCCCTGACGAAAAATCTCCTCCACCCGTGCCTGCGCGATGACCACGCTATTATTTTCTTCCCCACGACCTTGCTGAATCCTCCAGGCAATTGCACCCAACCAACCATGCAGGTCATAAAAATCAAACTGCAAGCTCCGGTCACGGAAACGAATACCACGGGCCGTATCCAAGGCTGTAAGGTAGGTCTCGGCAATTCGGCGATACAGCTCAGCCCGACCATCAGGCAGCTGACCCCGACGGGCATGAATGAAGCAGACAATATTGAGAAGCACCGGAATCCGAGCCAAGCGGGCCAAACCGTCATTGAGCTTGAGACGTTCCAGAAGATCGGCAAAGCGTTTTTCCCGATCTTGGGCAACGTATTGGCTGTGCCAGTTGCTACAGAAGTTGCGGACCTGATCTGGATCAAAGGGTGCGAGGTACCGTACCGGTATAAGATCATAAAATTTTCCTACGCCAGTATATCCTGACGCCATTTGTATTGCACCTCCAGGCATCTTGATCCCAAACCCAAGTATTTCCTCCTGCGAAAAGCCAAGGATACGAGAGGTGATAACAAAACGACAGCGTGGATATTTTTTCAGCCCATCCAGAATTGCCCGACCTAACCCGGCACGAATTTCCCGGTTGGAGATTTCATCCAAGCCGTCCAGAAGAAAAAGGGCCTGCCCAGAGCTGAAGACCTGTTCCAACGTGCCGCGATCCTCCTCCATAATCGGCCCAAAAGCCGGGTTCGCCGCACACCAGCTCTGCCAGAGATCATCCCAGGAGCTGACATTGCTCAACTTCATATCCCGAAGGATAAAGCAAAGGGAACCACATTACCCAAAGCCAGTTTAAGCATGCTGTCGCCGCTATAACTCAGCTCCAGCATCAGCCAGTTAATCAGGGTGGATTTACCCGTGCCGGGATCGCCGAGAATGAAAAGCCGCTGGTGCTTCTTGAGGACATCTGCAAAATGTTGCCGTTCCGGCACAACCTTCTCCTGCTCATGCTCAGCATCGACCTGCTGCTCCGGTCGGATGTGGGCGGCGGAGAGCTTTGGTGCGACAAAAAGCTTACTGAGGAGGATGGACTTCCCCTTTTTGCCTGCTCGGTCGTCGTCATCCAGAGCTAAGCCGAAATTATTGGCATAGGAGAAGTGCTGATACAGCTTTTGATAATAACGCAGCAGGGTGCGGTTATTGGGGATATCGACAAAATCATCTTTACGGGGCAGCTGAGTCGGAGGCAGCGACTGATTCATTGCACAGGCCTCCTGAGCGTCAAATACGGCTCAATTTCATCTTTGGTGATCACGTCAAGGTCGTCCAGAAGCTCATGCAGTCGGAAGACATTACTGTCACTGGGATTAACCGGCAGGCGTTCACCCTCAGTTCGTGAAGTGAGCACATCGGTCATAGGGGCAAACCGACTCTGCTGACCGGAATCCTTGGCATCCTGTATAATCAGGGACAAATCGGCTTTGCTGTAGTTGAGCACCTCGTTGATATAGCCGGGATTACTCACCAACTGTTCATATATTCGTTTATGAAAAGTACAGATAATGGCCGCTATGAGCAACAACTTGTATTGCCTGACGGGATCATCACCACTGACGTCCTCTTCCTCTGTTGGTGGAATCTCACGCAGCATCAAAGCCACACGATTAACCAGCATCTTGATCTTGCGGGGATTGGCGGGAAGGCAGTCGAATTGCCGGAGGATCTGATCCAGGAATTGGGCATGGTCAAGGGATTCTCTTGCATTGTCGCTGTTCAGTTTGCTGTCCAACCTACTGAGCAGACTTTTGAAATACTTCGCCTTCTCTTCCAGGTCCGGTAAAGGCAGCTGGTGAATGTCTTGACAGATTTTTTCCAGATATTCATTGGCATAATAGGATGCCTGCTTCCTGTCCGCCTCATTTTTATTGTCGATCCAAGGAAGTGCTTCAAGGAGTGATTGCTCCAGCTGGCGGTGATCCATGCCGAAAACAAGGATGCAGTTACTCAGATTCAGGTAGATCCTGATTCCTTCCAGCAGACGCAAAGAGGCGGTGGGCAGGCAGCGGTCCAGGTCGTCGATAAAGATAATCAAGCGTTTTTCTTTGCCCTTTACACGGTTACCGAGGCCTTTTTTAATGGCCTCTTCCAGAAGCCCGCTGATCTGCGCACTGGGCAGCTTATTCAGGTAACGATCTTTCTCCCATTTTTCTCCGATGGCCATGATCCCGCCGGTTTTGGGAGTAGCTGTACCGCCCGAGGCTGTTTTGATGATTTCATCAAAGATGCTCAAAGAACCGAGAAGCGCGACACTGCCGAGTTTTCCCGCTTCAGCTGTCAGCCTGTTGAGCAGCCCTATCTTAACCCGGATTTCATTAAGCAGAGCCACGATGGGCTGCTGTTCGTGCTGAAATCGCCAAGCCTCGAACCAGACCGGTACTAGAGCAACATCCTTGTGTCGCGGGCCACCTTCGGGCTTATCACGCTCGGTGCAACCCGGTGGCAGCTTGCCGGTCAAATGATAATAAAGCTGCTTCAGGGTACTAGTTTTACCCGTTCCCCAGTAACCGGTAACAGCCAAGCCTTTTGGTGGCCGGCAGTTGCGGATAATCCCACAAAGTCGCGCAATGAACTCCTCATTAAACGCGGTTTCCAGAACCGGTTCATCATTATGGCTGTAGATGAGCGAATCAGCATTTTCAGGCATGGCGGTCATATCAGCAAGGATTCTTCATTGAATTACGGCGAGTACTCGACAAGAGCAGAATAGTAATAAAAACAGGATACCGCGTTTCCGAGAAAACAGCCACAGAGTTCTTCTTCCGCATTAATACCCATCTGTTTTTTATAATCGTTCAGGATGACGAAGGAAGAGTTGAGAAAAACTGAAAAAGATTACCACCTTTTCTCAGACAAAAAATCTATCTTCTGTAAGGTACGGAGCCCTACTCAATCATCACTTTGCCATAGCGTTCCTATTTACTTCTTACTTTTATTATGGTTTAAGAAGTACTTGCCTATGTTGCCTATACATTGCCCATTTCGACAAGGTGGGACAAATAGTGGGCGATTACATCTTAATATTTATCAAAGATAGCAACACACCTAGCTTTACCTCCTCGTAATTATGCAAAAAAAGTTCCAGAGCATACATAGCCCGAATAGACTGTACTGCTTTCTCCTCCTGATCCTTCCGATCATGCTCTTGAGTCTCTCCATTTCCTATCTGTTTTATCAAGACGAAAAAAAACACCAGGAAGAACTGCATAAAAGCGAAGAAAAATATATCATCGGCCAACATGAGGATGGAATCCACAAGCTGTTCTTGAACATCACCACCGATCTTAAAATTCTTGCTGAATCATATCCGAAATGCTCCGACCAAAAGGAGCAGAAAGACGCTCTGAATAACTTTACCGAAATCCTCCATCTTTTTTCGCAACATAGACGGGTCTATGATCAAGTCAGACTCGTCAACAAGGATGGCATGGAGCAGATACGGGTCAATCGTATTGCAGAACAAAGCGTTATCGTGCCGAAAAAAGATCTCCAGTATAAAGGAAAGCGCTATTATTTTCAGGATACGATCAAACTCAATCATGGTGAAGTCTTTATCTCCCCCTTTGACCTGAACGTAGAACACGGCGCTGTTGAAAAGCCCTATAAACCTATGCTTCGTTTCGGAACCCCTATATTTGATCAAAAAGGGAACAAACAGGGGGTTGTTCTTCTGAATTACCTTGGTCAAGAAATTCTGGATCAACTGGCTGAGTATACAGCTGACCGCCTGCATGGGAAACTCATGCTGCTCAATCGTGAGGGCTACTGGTTGTATGGAGAACGACAAAATGATGCTTGGGCCTTCATGTGGTCTGAACGTGCTGGACGCACCTTTGATGCCAGCTACCCGGAAGCATGGAAAAATATTTCTTCGGAATACTCAGGTCAATTTGTCACCAACGAAAACCTCTTCACTTTTATAACTCTTTATCCTTTAAGTGACGGTATGACCTCCAGCACGGGAAATCCCAATGCGTTTGGAGAAAGTGAGGAGGAAATTAAGACAGGAGAATATTATTGGAAATTGCTCACCCGCCTTCCTCTTGAACAGATTGAGCAGGAACATCTGATGCCTGCTCGGTACAGCCTGTTGCTCTTCAATTTGGTCCTTTTTATCCTGTTGGGACCAATCAGTTGGCTTCTGATCAGCTTTTATGCCAGCCGCGAAACAACCCGTCTGGAGCTGAATCGTTTTAAAAATGTTTTGGATAAGACCCTTGACTCCGTGTTCATGTTTGACCCGGAAACACTGCGATTTACCTATGTCAATCAGGGCGGGCAGAATCAGGTCGGTTATAGTGCGGACGAATTCATGAAGATGACTCCGGTATCCATTAAACCCGATTTTACAGAAGCGAAATTTCGAGAAATGATCGCCGAATTAACAAAGGGCAAGACAAAAAATCTCTTCTTTCAGACCGTCCATCAGCATAAAAACGGGACCAAAATTCCGGTTGAGATCCACCTCCAATACATTGAGCCGGACCACAGCACAGCTTGTTTTGTAGCCGTCATCCGGGATATAACCGAGCGGAAACAGGCAGAAGAAGCCTTGGAAGCCGCCCGCCAACGACTTCTCACCGTCCTCGACAGCATAGACGCTATGGTCTATGTTATTGATCTTGAATCATATAAGTTACTCTTTCTCAATAAATACGCTCTTGATATATTCGGTGACATAACCGGAGCCATCTGCTGGAAAAGTTTGCAAATAGGATTGGACGGCCCCTGTGATTGCTGTCCCAACGATCTACTGTGCGATAGCGGTGAATGTTCCGGCGAAAGTTATGTCTGGGAACGACAAAACCCCTTTAACGAACGCTGGTACGAATTGCATGATCGGGTCATTAAATGGTTCGATGGCCGTGATGTTAAAATTCAGATCGCCACAGACATAACTGAACGCAGGCGGATGGAGCGGCAATTGCATCACAACGCTTACCATGACTGCCTGACCAAGTTGGCCAACAGACTGCTCTTTTATGAGAGATTTGAACAGGAACTGATCGCGGCAAAACAGAGCTCAGCAAAAATGGCTCTGATTTTTATTGATCTGAATAAATTTAAACCGGTTAATGATCAATACGGGCACGATACCGGAGACCTTCTTCTTCAGGAGGTTGCACGCCGTTTGCTTTCCTCTGTACGGCAAGCGGATATGGTTGCCCGGATGGGTGGGGATGAATTCGTTCTGCTTCTGCCCGGTATGCAAAGCAATGATGATCTCTTGCGGATTGTCGATAAAATCAATGCAGCACTGGGGGCTCCTTGTCAGCTATCTCCTGATATTAATATCAATATCTCCGCTGCTACCGGCACGGCTGTATACCCGGATGACGGGATGCTGGCAGATGAATTGCTGAATACTGCGGATGAACGTATGTACAGGAATAAGCGACAAGAGGAATCCTGACCTCAAAAAGCCAAAAATCAAGGGTCAAGAATTCGGTTTTTCTTGAAGTTTCCCCTCCTTCATAATCCAATTCCGCCATCGGTGGTGTTCATGCAGTTTCTGCTGAATATTGCGTTCTGCTTGCCATAAGGCGTGATAGCGTGATCGGGAATCTTCCACGAGATGATCAGGGCGGCCATCTTCTACAACCTCACCTTGTTCCATGACCAACACTCTGTTAAAGCCCAAGGCTTCATCAATATCATGTGAGACAAAAAATAATGTCGCACCCTGCCAGTATTGACGGCAACGTTGCAGAAATTCTCTTCGTTTTTCTCGGTCCAAGCCCCGAAATGGCTCATCCAGAATCACCAAACGAACTCCGGTACGTAGAAAAGCCCTGCCCAAACGAACGCGTTGCCCTTGACCTCCAGACAGCAACCCTCCGTTTTCGCCAAGAAGTGTCGTGAGACCACCCGCAAGTCGATTTGTTACCTCGGACAGATCAGCTAATTGCATAGCTTCTTCAAGGGAACAAGCTGTCTCATCATAGGTTCCGTACCGTAAATTTTCTTCCAAAGAACGATTCCACAACTGCACGCCAGGATCAACCCATGCTGTTTCTTTACGAAGGCGATACAAGCGCTCCCCATGTAACAGCTCATTATCAACATGCACAGAGCCTGATACAGGCTGATTCCAGCCGAGAAGAAGACCGACAAAACTTGATTTCCCAGCACCAGAAGGCCCTACAACTGCAATATGATCTCCACTGTTCACGTTAAGATCAATATCTTTGAGCAAAACTTTACCACCTCCATGAACCTGTACCGCATCCATCACTATCGAAAGTCCTGATGACGATGCTGCTTGTGCATCAGGTTGAGAAGCACTCCCCCGTGTTTGCTCTTTTTGCTCTTCGTTATACCAAGTTTCTGTTTCCTCGCTGCTGTCACGCATTTCCAAAAGACGAAGCATGCGATTATGCTGCATGGGATATTGCTGAAAGGCCCCTGCCAAAGTCTGTCCTAGCACGGGAAGTTTCATGATCCAGTAGAGCAGAAGCAGTACCCCGCCAGCCTCTCCACCCCCTTTAAGATAACTGAAAAGTATCCAAACAGCTGAAAATGTCCCGGCCAAACTCTGCATACCAACAGCCGCAAGATTGGTCGCGTAAAAATTCATGCCCGCCCGTGACCATTTAACCAACATACTTTCATGTTCAACAGATATTGAACGCTCGGCCCGATGGGTACGGATAGGCACCAGTCCGAGCAGAGCATCAAGGTAAAAACGACTGAGTGCTCCGATATGGCTACGGAAACGCAAGTCCTGCTCTTTGAGCCAGGATTGGGTAAGCAATGAAACGCCGACAACAAGAATTGAGGTTACTACAGCTATAACGGCCCCTGAGGGATTCAACCAAATAATCCCAGCAGTTGTTAACATAATTTCAAAAATACTTCTAAAGACAGTAACAGCCAGTTCAGGTACTCCCCGTAAGGCCCGAAGTTCATAAACACGCTGGGCCATATCCGAAGTCAGACGACTATGAAAATACCGGTCTCCAAGACGGGGTATTTTCTGTAAAATAGATACCCTGAAACGAACTTCGAGCCATTGGCCTATACGGAGAGCCGTCGCAGCACCTGAAAGTTCTAGCATGAGCATTGCGGAAAAAAAAACGATAAGTGCGCCAAAAATTTCTGCCCGATAATAGGCTAGTGCTGGAAAATTGGTAAATTCGAATAATCCTTTGAGCAGCAAAGCCTCAAGAGCTGTTCCAAGAGAACTCAGTATAAGTGTCACCACAAGTAAGGCTGGAAATAATCGACCATTTTCTAATATCGTCCGCAGAATTTCCAGTCCTACATGACGTTCCTTCTCCTGAAGTGCTGCTGAAATTTTGGGAGAAACAGGAGGCTCATCCTGATCATCAGTTTCATCTGCCGTCGCTTTTCCAAAGACTGAAATCAGGACAGCACCATGCAGGAACACACCCTGTTGGCTTTTCCGAACACACCAATATCTTTCCGGGACGACCGTGTACGCGTCAGCCATAGAACAACAGGTGACACTGTCAGTAAATTCCCGTAACACCTTTCCTGCTTCTGTGCCAGCTTGAATACCCTTTGTACGCACCAACGTTTCAGTTAATCTCGCTGCCGCATCCAGTGAGGCAACTGTCTGCCAAATATCGGGCTCCAGAGCACGATAAATTAATTCTTCAATAGTTTGTTGCTGTATACCTAAAAGATCCAAACGAGCCTGCAACGATGCGATAAAACTATCTTCACTAATCCAAGCCTTGGCAAAGTCTTCTGTTACCGGAAGGGCATGAATATACAGACTGTTCAATAGTCGTTTACGGGTCCACCAAGCACGACCGGTGGCAGGATCCATAACTTGGACAAAATTATTGTGAAGCCGCCAGAGGACAACAAAATGGGTTAACCCTCCTGGTTGTCGAATGACAACAAGGGCAGGCAATGCGCTGGCTTCAGAGAGTAGCAGATGATCTTCCGGCACCATAATCTGGATAGCATCAAGACCTAAAGCAACGGAAATTTCTTCGAGAGTATCAATGGAGGTACCATCGACATCGGTCATACAGGCTTCACGAAGACGCCCATAATTAACAGGAATATCAAAACCAGCTAACAACGACTTTAAAGAAGCCGGGCCACAATCCATGGATGAAGTCTGGACAACCTCGGGGATCAAAAAACGTCTTTTCGGAAAAGCTCCTCGAAAGATCATTGCGCTGTTCTTTGAGAAAGAAAGGCGATAGGAAGGCTCTTTTCTTTCAGTAACCCTGATGATTGCGCCAGAATCTTCAGCGGAGTTGTTTGCCCGACAGCAATGCAGATTTCTCCTTCTGTTCGATCAGCAAAAGGATCTGTTTGATCGGCAGGGTATTCTGCCAGTAAGACAACCCTATCATTTTCACCAGAACGTCTAGGGATAATTTCAAAAACTGTAAGAGGAACAGCCCCGGCCTTTTTATTTTTTTCGGCCTGTGGAAAAAAATACCCCTGTTGATAGCGTGTAATATTTTTCCCTGCCTTTGTGGAAAAAACAGCAAAGATTTTTCTATTTTTCAAAGATTGAGTACGTATCCCTCCTCCGCCCGTACGAGGAAAAGTTTTTCTGATTAACTCGTTGTCCGAAACACGAAACTGACGGGTCGTTTCGTAGACAGGAATTGAGGCGGTACAGAACCAATACCCCCACAACACAGAAAAAGGCACAGCAACCAGCATTCCGATCATGAAAAGCCTGGAAATATCATAATGACGCGACTCAAGGGTCTGTGAAAAAGACATGGCCATATCGACATACTATTGTAATAGCAAAAAAAGAGGGAGATAGAGTAGGCTCCCTAGGCCTGAAATACTATTGAATATTGGACGTTCATCCCATCCCTGCCATCTCGTTATCTTCTATTTCAACAAGTTGTTTCGTTTTCTTGAAATCACTAGATGTTTTTCAATTTATTCAAGTTATTACTTGCCTTTTCTTTGAAATCGTCAAACCATTTCCACCCCGCTTTTACATTTGTCGCTACTCTGCATTTTTTACTAGAGGAAACAAAAGCGGCGTGCTGAGTTGTTTTTTTTGTATGCTGTTCCATTTTTTATTCCTAATAAGTTGAATAAATTGAATAAGTTTATGCCGTAATCACATGTAATGAATACGTCTGAACGAGTCAACAAGTTTGTTTTAACTTGAATAGAATCCTTGTAATTCTTCTAATTGCCTTCTTGCCATATCTCCTATTTCTCCAAAAGGTACCGCATCAAGCACTTTTCGGAAGCAATGTATTGCCTTTTGCCGTTCCCCTCTCTGACGGTACAGAAGACCGAGATTTATGCGGGCCGGTATAAAATATTCACTCCTCTTCAGTATTACTTTATAGCGTTTCTCCGCCGAAAGAATACTTCCTCTATTATGGTAGATCAGCGCTTCTTCAAATAATGTCATCAGTCGGTTGCTCACTTCAACAGTACACAAGGCCCCTGCTCCCAAATGCAACAGCAAAAATGCAATAGGAGCCTTGATAAGACCGACCACAGCAAATGCAACAGCCATAGGGTACGACAAGGTAAATATTTTTTTTTCTTTATACCTAACAGTTAGGTAGGTAAAATGACCATACCTTATAATTTCCTGTATCAATTTCTTCAGATGTTTCCCTTCAACCGTATAACGGTCCTTACTATATTCGGAAAAACTACCTGTTTGATAATGAAAATTATTTAGGGTTTTATCATAGTCATTACGGGAAGTTTTATTTGAAATAATTTTATAAGCGTGCGTGATTTTTCGAAACTGTTCATTATCTCCTCCGGCTATATCTGGATGATATTGTTTAGCCAATAGACGAAAGCTTTTTTTTATTTCTTCACTGTCTGCGTCTTTGGCAACCCCAAGAACACTATACAGGTTGTTCATCCTCTCTCTCTTCAACTGGCGCTTTGTTCAACACCGTGTCCACTTGCAACAATTTCAGAAGACTCCAAACGATGCCGTATCATTGCCAAATAATTTATCCTGAAACGACGTAATGTATAATCAATATGATTCTGCTGCGCTAATCCCTTCCAAACGCGTTGCCTCTGTAAAGAATTTTCCTGTCTTGCCTGCTCATACTGCTCCGGTGCAAAGTGGACAGATCCAGTTGTCATGCGTTCGTATCCGTAATAATCCATTAACTCTTCAGTTAATGTCTCGATGAGTACAATTTCTTGATAATTCAGATTATTGGCAAATTTATTGATATTGGAAGGAATAGGGTCGAATCCGTTATTTTTCCATAAATTTGATAATCGAGAAAGCTCCATTGCTTCTTTTGATTGGCTGATTTTGATCATATCCGGGATAAAGCTGATGCCGACAAAATCACAAATTTGACGCAGTATATCTTCCTGATGGACGACAAAATCTTCAAAACGAATAGTGAGAGTTCGTTCGGGATACTTCTGCTCAATTTCTCTTGCCTTTCTGTAGGCTTTCACCCATCGTTGCGTATTTAAAAGCGTATTAAAATCATAGATAATGGCTTTATTCAGACTACTTATTTGCGCACGCGGATCCCTAATGATATTTAAAAACAGCATATTTGGATTAACACGTAACAGCTCTTCAGCATAGAAAACGCTGTCTAGAGATTTATCCATCACGACCCGTGCCTTTCGCTGCTCAGCGGCAATATACAACATTTCCCACAGCACAGTATGAATATTAGGCGATCGTTCTTGTATTCTCTCAAACAGCAAAACAGGATCAAGCGCAATATTTTTCCATTTGACCATACTCGCATTTTGCAACCCAACAAGATCAACAACAAGCTGAAAATATCGTGACGGTTCGTTCAAATTCCCATACAAAGGGAGCAGGTCGATAAAATCAACAATGTGAAGTGGGTATGGTGCATAAAATTCAGGGCTGAGATTGAGACGCAAGCGCAGAGCGTGACTACCGCAACGGCGCAGAGGAATCATAAGAACTGGACGTATTTTATTAATCATGCTGTTATTTCAGCAAGGAAAGGTTGTAAAATTCCTGAAGAGTCCTGTTCGTTCACCAAAGGCCTCGCTGTATTCAACAAGCTCACTGTTAATCCAATCTGTTTTAATAATAACGTATCAACTACATTAAAGTGAAATAACAGTACCCCAACAGCAGCAGCTACACTCGGGCTCAATAATGTTAACGTGTTAGCACGCATTTTCTCTTCATATTCCCCAATCACAGTAAATAAATATGAGAGCTGCATGAGTTCTTCATTCATGAGAATAATATCTGCCGTATCAACAGCAATACTGGAAGCACCTCGCAAGGAGACAGAGACATCTGCCTGCTTGAGTGCTATGGAATCATTAATCCCGTCACCGACAAAACAAACAGTTCTCCCTTCCGCTTGAAACTGCTTAATCACTTCAGCTTTATCCTGCGGAAGGACGTCAAAAAAATATTTCTCAATACCGAGCTGGCAAGCCAAATTTTTTGTCGGCAATTCGTGATCCCCAGAGAGGATACATATAGTTTTATTATGTTGGGTCTGTAATTCTTGAATAGCCCTCAATGTCTGGGGGCGCAATGTCGGAGCAAGCTCCAAGGCCCCGGCAACAGAATTACCTACAGCAAGCAAAACCAGAGAATGCCCCCGCTGATGAGCTCTCTCTTCAGCCACAAGAAACTGATTGCCTATGTAAATTTGCTCCTTATCCATAAAGCGACGGCTTCCAAGACGAATCACTCTCCCCTTTATTTTCGCCTGAATACCATATCCTACTTGATATGCTTCATCATAATCTTTATCTAAAAGAGGTAATTTTAACCCTTTATTTTTAGCAGCAATAACAATAGCATGAGCAATAGGGTGAGCATTTTTTCCTTCAGTAGCAGCAGCATACGCCAAGACCTGCTCGTCACTATACTCAACACCACTGTGGATAATGCAAACATTTGGAATTGAGGTGGTTAATGTACCGGTTTTATCAAAAATCACCGTATCTACGGAGTGAAGCTGATCCAGTGCCTGTCCGTTCTTTATGAGCACCCCCTGTCTGGCAATAAGACGCGTATAGGTCAACACACTAATTGAAGAGACAATAGAAAGGCGATATCCAAAATGACTATTCACCAAAGCAACAGCCGCCATAGGACCACCTAAAGGCAACATCAAGGCCCCTGCTGCCAAGGTGGGAATAACTGTTTTCTGGGTAAAATCTTCCGCTCGAAGCTGCCATTCTGTTTTAGTATTCGTCATCTCCTCAAGAATCTTGCCTATCTGGGCCGCACTGGTCTCCTCCCCCGCTTTTTCAACATTAATATAAAGCTTTCCCGTTAACACAAGTGTTGCGGCAAAAACCTTATCTCCCTTTTCTTTTTCTACAGGTTGTGATTCACCGGTAAGAATATGCTGGTCCACGCTTGCCGTTCCCTCGACCACTGTTCCGTCAGCTGGAACAGGATTACCGGCATGAATAACGACAGTATCACCACAACGCAGGCTATCAAACGGACGACGCTCTTCAAGACCACCGTCAACCGATACGTAAACATAACGTGGTTGTTGATGAAAAACATCTATCAGGCTATGCTTGGAATCATCTGTGATTTTGATAAGCAACTTTTTACTTAACACATAGAAGAAAGCAGCCATCGTACCAGAAACATAATATCCTCCTGAAAAACACCCGGCAGCTGTCACAGTATAAATAGTATTTATATCAACCTCGTTTCGACGAATCTTATCATAAGCCTGAATAAATGCTGGCATAGATACGTAGCCCCAGCCCGGCAAACTCAGCAAAAGCACAGGTGGTGCCACCAATCTTCCAATAAGAGCCGCTCCCATCGCAACAGTAGAAATAACCATATCACGGTTAACATCTTTTTCTGCAAGAGAATGTGAATCAGGTTCATCTTCAATATCTTCAGCTACAGATACCCTTTCGACACCCTCTTTCTTCTGCCCCTGCGAAAGCGACTTTTTGTTCTCAATATCTTCCGGTGCCAGTAAAGAATCAATCAGAGGGTCAGCATCAAACTGACTGAGCTTACTTTTGAGCTTACCATAAATGGAGTCCTTAACAATTTCTATACCATCTGTTGTAGACCGAGCTGCTGTCTTCACCACATAGGCTGCGCTACTCAAAATAGCAAGTTGAAATAACATAGAAGTTAAGCCGTTGCATAAAGATTAATTGATCAGCCATCATCATCGGCACTGGTTCCGGATTACCAACGTATACAGTTAATATTTCAGTTAATTGCTGTGCAGATTTTATGAATTTCATCAGACGATCAGCCATATTGCTGGTACGGTGTGCAACCGACCAGTGCATATTAACGGGATTGCTTCTCCTTATAATTTTACACGACCAGTAAGCTTTTTACATATTTTGTTGAAATCAACAGAATCCGTTATAAACAGAAAGATACTAGACATTATACCGATC
>MTKO01000087.1 GCA_004028505.1 Candidatus Electrothrix aarhusensis | reverse complement strand
ACTGTATTTATTGGTTTATTTGGCATTTTCTTCAACACCCTTTAATACTCTCCATTCAGCTTGAGCAATACTGCCTCGTTATTCATCTCTTGAAAAAGAGCATCTGGAGAGATAGTGACCTTTTTTTTATGTAGTTCCATCAGACTCTAGTAAAAAATATAAGAACGTCGATTTATTATAAAAAATGGGAATACCAACTTAAGGCGGGGCATCCTGCAAAATCAAGCAATTGTGCAGAATATAGCAACCTGTTCACTGCGAGGCGTTTGACGAAGCCGGAAACCTTAGCACCCGAACTTTTATCCCGGCATAAGCCGGTAGCCCACGAAAATAATGAAATGTAACCCAAGATATGGTTGCCGATTCTCATGAGCCTTTACATTGTCCGTACCCGCTGGTTGAACAGCCTCCCCCATTGCAGACTTCTCTTCGGTAGTAGCATGATATGCAGAAAATTTACGAGAATTAGCTAATACGGCTTTATCCGGTGAATATGTATTAGATCCGCCAGCATGAACGTTGAAGGGATGATTATGCAAAGGAAGTTGCTTTTCGCTAAGAGTAACTCCAGACGTCCCCCCCTTCTCACCAAGAACATGAGTACTTAAAGTGAACGAAGGGTCTCTTACGGTATGCATCGCCGCACGACCTCTCAAGTCAGGTAAACCAAAATAATTTTTACCATTTTTACTATCTCTACCATACACGAACTTCAATATTGAGAATAATTCTTTATGCTTAGACGTCTCAAGAAGCTGTCCGTCACAAAAGGCCCAGCCGCTCGGAGGGGACTTACCGGCAAAGAGTTGAATTTGTCCTGTAAATGATCCTGACATAATTTTCGCCTCAATAACGAGGTGGGTATATAGTTTTTTTTTCGGTAATAGCAATAATATAGTTGACGCATTGAAAAGGCATCATGTTATTATGCGGTTGCCCTCCGCCCGTCTTTCCTATCGCATCATCATCCAGTTGACCGCTGATTGGATCGCTATTATCATATAGGTTTCCTCCGCCATTGGGTTGAGCCAACCATTTTCCAGAGGGATTATTTGTCGTCCCTTTCGCATTAGATGCTCGCAACTTATGAGTATGCAAAGAAATTTGACCAGGAACTAAAGCCTCCAATTCCGTCCCCCCCTTGCTCCCCAATTTACGAGAGGATAAGCCTGGTCCACTGCCAGCCTGCAGTGGAATACGCCCGCGCAAGTCAGGGAGAGCAAAGGTCGTATGACCATCGCCGCCGTAAATCGTACCCAAAAGGTCAAAAAGTGCCTTATTTTGAGCCTTCTTAAGAAGCTGTCCGTCACAGAAGGCCCAGCCGCTCGGAGCAAGTTTTCCTGGAAACATACTAATTTCACCCAAAAATGGCTCCGACATGATACAAGCCTCCAATTAGTTATTTGATGAGATCGGGCATCAGCCCTTGCAAAGCTATGCAGAAATTGACGGTCGTATAAGGCTGCATGTTATTATGAGCATTTCCTCCTACCTCGCCGATACTCCCTTCTTTCATGTCAACCAGATCTACCCCATCACCATACGGAGAGCTAGAATCAGTAAGTGCTAGCATATCATTTTCTGCTGACCTGTTGCCCCCCTGACTCGTTGTAGCGTACAACGTATGGGTATGTATAGGTAGATGTTTTCCCTTCAAGGCAACCGTCTCTGAACCGCCTTTTTCGCCAAGCTTAACCACTGGTAACCCCGGTCCGTCGCCAGCATGTACCGGGGTACGCCCACGTAAATCAGGCAAAGCAAAGCCGCCTTGCCCGTCTTCTCCATAGATATCTTGCAACTCCTCATGCAAGGTCTGATTCTGACTGATAGGTAGAATCTGTCCATCACAAAATGCCCAGCCACGAGGGGCAAAGTTAAAGGCGACCATCCGGATTTCGCCTATAAAGGATTCTGACATGGTACAACCTCCTTTTTAAAAAATAGCGGCTACGTAAAAATAGCCTCGTAATAAACACCCTCCTTATCCTCAGCAATAGGGACAAGAAAGATCGGACCCAGCATTCCCTGGATAGGGTGCGAGATCTCATATGTTTTCTGAGCAATGCCCAGCTCACGCGGCACGCGAAATACAAGGGCAAAGGAGCGGGACACTCTTGTATCGGTGTAGGTATCCTTTTGCCAACTGTACTGAACACGATTGGAATCAGGCAGCTGTTTTACCTCGACCAGCTCCACATCAAATCGACGATCTGCATCCGTTTGCAGAACAAATTGTTCATTGAGCAACGGTGCCAAATTTTCAAAATTAAGTTGCATTGTCATATTGCTTTCCACTCCATCAGATCATACAGTCCATGACTGTTTACTTTTTGAAATCCCAAACGCTTATACAGCCGCATGGCCGGATTATTCTCCACATGAATAGACAGAGTTTTCTGTCCTTCAGCAGCACGCTGCATCAGGCCATTCAGCAAAAAAGAGCCGAGTCCCTGATTACGATATTCAGGAAGAAGGGTGATATCAATGATTCGCACCTCAGCAGGCCACTCGTCAACATACAGTCGCCCAATTTGTTTTCCATGCCAATTTATAATATCAAAATTTGCCTCGGGATAATGCTGCATATAATGCGTATGCTGAGCTTCGAACTGCATTGCCAGAAACTGTTGCTTCTCTTCATCTGTCCAAGGAACCATACCCATCTCTTCACTACGGGTGCTGGCATAGACCTGGAACAGAAAAGGGAAATCTTTCTCGGTTATCGGATAAAAGGAGAACGATATTTTTTTAACTGCCCGAAGCGTAGTCTGTGACAAGATCTTTTTTCTCCGTGCTTTTCTCAAGGTGACAGGCTATTAAACCAATTACATTTCATAATACTACACTATGATGATTTTTTTTAAAAGAACTTGATATTTTTCATGGTCAGAAAAAGAATGATCAAAGGGTCAGCACCACATTGTCCTTGAAAATATATTTCAGTACCCTCTCCAGCGTGGTATAATCAACCTTTGCTAACAGCAACAAAAAATTAGAATGTAGAGGTCTATGGCTAGCTTCCCCCAAAAGGGGGAAATAAAAAAATACAAGCAGGTTCAATACACATATTATGCTGACAATGAGAGAAAAAAAGTTACATCACACTCTGCCCCGCTCTGCTCCTTCCTTCTTTTAATGCGCTCCCGCCAACTTTCAGCCCTGGCCCTCGCCTGTTACGAGTTCTACAGTTTTGCACCAGCAAAGGTACTCTTCTGCTTACTGCTCATGCTGTTGCGCGGCCTGACTTCAGGAATCGGCATCCTTCTCCTTATTCCGCTTCTCCAGGCGGCAGGTTTTGCTTTTGGCGGCAGCACAACCAATGCTTTTTCTCACCAGATCGAAGGACTGTATGCCACCGCAGGAATCTCGCTGACCCTTCCAATTATCCTGGCAACCTATGTCGCGGCAATATCTGCCATTGCCCTGCTCGGCTACATGCTCACAGTTCAAACCTCCACATTACAACAACGGTACACCTGTATGCTCAGGGACCGGCTGTTTCGTGCCTTATTGCAGGCCCGCTGGCAATTTATCATTGCACACCGCATGTCGGATTTTACCCATAGCCTGACCGGCCAAGTACAGACCGTGGGCTATTCCGCGCAACAGATATTGGACATAGTCAGCCGAATTATCCTGACTGCTGTTTATGTCCTCATCTCGCTTCTGCTCTCCCGGCCAATGACCCTGCTGGCTCTGGGCTGCTCCCTGCTGTTCTTTTTGATTCTCAGCCCGCTAAATAAAAAAATCTACCGTTCCGGCAACACGGCTCTCCTGAACAACAAAACGGTCTTTCACATTCTGACTGAGCAGCTGGCAGGGCTGAAAATGATTAAAAGCTACTGTGCGGAAGCAGCTTATGCCGACGATCTACTCCATGCTGGTCAGATTCTGGAGCAACAGCATGTTCGGATGAGCCGATTCAATGCCCTGACCAGGATGAGCTACCTGATCGGTGCAGCTCTCTGTTTCAGCCTGCTCTTTTATATTGCTGTGGACAAACTGAGCGTGCCGCCAGCCACCCTCCTCCTTCTCCTTCTGATCTTTTCCCGCATCCTCCCCTTGGTCTCGGGAATTCAAAATACGTTTCAGCAGCTCTTGCACCGCCTGCCCACCTTTATTGATGTGCGCAAGATGCTGGATAACTGCATTGAAGCGGCAGAACCGATATCGCCTGCGAACAGCTCTCTTCCTGAAATACAAGAGGGGATTTATCTGAACAACCTCTGTTTTTCCTATCCTCATCAGGACAGGTCGGTTATCCGAAATTTCAATCTGGTTATTCCCTGCAACAGCACTGTCGCCTTGACCGGGCCTTCTGGAGCGGGAAAATCCACGTTGGTAGATCTGATTGCAGGCTTATTAATACCGACATCCGGCACGATTACCTGTGATGATATCCTCCTGGAAGGTGAGGTCAGATCAGTCTGGCGGAGAAATATCGCCTATATCACCCAGGAAGTGTACCTGTTTCATGATACGATCCGGCATAATTTACGCTGGGTAAAAAAGGATATTTCTGATACAACAATATGGAAGATGCTCGAACTGGCTGCTGCGGCTGAATTTGTTGCCCGCCTCCCCCAAGGGCTTGACACCGTGATCGGTGATCGTGGTGTCCGCCTGTCAGGAGGAGAAAGGCAACGCCTAGCCTTGGCTCGTGCCCTTCTCTCTCAGCCTCAACTGCTCATACTTGATGAGGCCACCAGTGCTCTGGATCATAAAAATGAGCGCAAAATCCAACAGGCCCTTGAACATTTGCAAGGAAAACTGACGATAATCATCATTGCTCATAGAAAAACAACTCTTGAGCATGTTGATCATATCATCGAACTGAGACCAGAAAAAAGCAACGATATCCCCCCTGAACGCTAAAAAAATAACACATGCCAATCCCGCCCCATCACAACACAACAGCGAATCAGCAAAAAAATGATGCGTTGCTGAAAAAATATCTCCGCACCCTCTTGCAGCGAAAAGAGACAAGGCTTCCTGTTTCTGTCATCAATACGAATACGATCCCCGGCCTGAACAAAAATCAGCAACATGCTGAAAAAGAACTCCGCCATTACCTGCAAGAGCTGTTAAACCGAGAAGACAGCGTCCTGCCTGTCATTGTCATCAACCCAGAAGCACAAAACAGCAGGTCCTCCAACGGCAAGTATACGTTACGCGACCTATTGCGCATCCTGCTCTATCGTAAATGGCTGATACTCTTTATTACCGTACTTGCTTCACTGCTCACGGTCATCTTTACCCTGAATCAACGTCCGATATACAGAGCATCCACGCAGGTGCTTCTGCAAATCAATCTGCCCACAAACAATCGTCTGCTGAAAAAAAATCCGAAATATAACAGAAATTCTTTTCTTCCCACCCAGCTGGAGCTTATAAAGAGTTTTAATGTAGCCCGTCGTGTTGTTGATAAGCTGCATTTAGCAGGGCAATATAAAAAATATTTTATTCCGCCCCGGACAGGGAAAAGGCATGTCCCTGATGATCTGCTCTCTGAAGACACTGTACTGAACGATTCAAGAGACAAAACAGAACTACCGAAAAAAGAATTTGCAACGGCATCATTTACAACGGCATCATTTGCCGACAGAATAGCAAGGCAGATCCAAAGACGAGTCCGTGTCCGTAAAATAAAAGAAACAATGATTGTCAGCATTGCATACAGCCATGAGACACCTTTCATTGCTCAGATGGTGACCAACGCGTTCCCAGAGGCTTATATGGAAGAGCTTCGGGCAATGAATACAAACACAAACAAAAATTCGCTGCAATGGATGACAGTCAAAATTAAAGAGGAGCGAAACACTCTGGAAGCAATAGAAAAAAAGATACAAGGTTTTATGCAGGAACATAATATTATTGCAGTGGAGAACAAACTTGCCGTTTACCCTGAAAGGTTGGCAAAATTCAGCAACGACTTATCTCAGGCTCGTACCAAGGAAAAGGAGTATCAGGCTGTTTTTCGTCAGATAGAGCATGCCGGGAAAAATTATCATGCACTTGAAAGCATTGCTCTGCTTGCCGATAATAACATCTTGCAAGAGCTGCGAGCGCAAATTTTTTCTGTTGAACAAGAAATCAGAAAATTGAAAAAGAAGTACGGTCCTAAGCATCCTGCCTTGTTAAAGGCGGATACTGAATACACCCAACTGATTAAAAATAAAAACAAGGAAATAGAGCGGATTATTGCCGCCTATAAAAATAATTACGAACTTGCTCCAACCAAAGTAAAAGACCTCAAAAGTTTTACAGAGGCGACAAAATCTGAAATGCTTAAAATAAACGAGCAGTTTTCCCAATACACCACCCTTAATCAAGAAAGAAAACGAAACATACAAATACTTGATGCCTTAGTTTCCAATGTCAAAAAAATAAATATTACTGCCGAATCCGAGGAGATTCAAATCTGGCCCCTTAAAAAAGCTGAGTTGCCGAATCGACCGGTACCTTTTAACAGGAAAAATTTCACCTATGGAGCATTGAGTGGCCTTGTAATAGCAATACTGCTGGCCTTTATTCTTGAAGAATTCAACAATACGCCCAAAAATGTCAAAGCCTTTGAAGAGCGATATGATATACCGGTGCTCGGTTCCGTTGAAGAGCTGCAAAAAAACGACAGACCCATAATCGACTACATTTTTCATCATCCTCACTCGCTGTTTGCTGAAAGCTACCGGATGATCAGATCCAGCCTTTTTCTTTCCAGGCCAGATCATCCTCCCAAAACCCTTTTAATAACCAGTATGATGCCACAGGAGGGAAAAACAACAACAACTGAAAATTTGGCCCGTATCCTTACAGTGAACGACAAGACCGTACTTATTATTGATTGTGATATGCGTCGCCCAAGACAGCATATACTCTTCGGTATAGACAACATCAACGGATTAAGTAATTATTTGGCCGGGAATACCGATGATTGGCAGGCGCTGGTGCAGAAAAACGAAGACGGAGCAGTCAATCTCCTTTCTGCCGGTCCGCTACCACCAAACCCGGCAGAACTTTTACATTCCAAAAACATGGGTACCCTGCTCCGCGAGGCGCAGACTCATTTTGATATTATTCTGCTGGATTCCCCGCCAATCCAGCAGCTATCAGACAGTTTGGCGCTTGGTCCGCTTGTTGACGGTACGATTGTCGTGACAAGAGCAGGGAAGACAACCTATGATCTGCTTGACAGCGGTATCAAAAAGATGCATGAGGTGAACGCCGATATTCTAGGAGTAATCCTCAACAGGGTGAAGAGAAACAATTCTCCCCGAGGATATCAAGATTATCCAAGCTGAGCACAATCCTGTTATCAGGAAAAGATGAATATAAAATCACTTGAAATTTTTATCCATCTTGCCAAAAGCCTCCATTTTGGCAGAACCAGCCGGGCCTGCAACATTTCCCCTTCAGCCTTAACCCGCGCTGTACAGCGACTGGAAGAAGAGGTAGGAGAACAACTTTTACTTCGTGATAATCGTTCTGTTTCTCTGACAAAGGCCGGAGAATACTTTCTCTCCTATGCCGACGATGTTCTCCAGCGACGTGAGCAGCTCCAGTTCCAACTCGATCGTACTTGCGAACTGAATGGAGCCCTGTCACTGTATTGCTCAGTCACAGCAGCCTATTCTGTCCTTCCAGACATTGTTCAGCGTTTCAGGACAGCCTACCCGAAAGTACATCTTAAATTACAGACCGGAGATGCTGCCGATGCCCTGACCCGCCTGCAAAATCGGGAAACAGATATCGCTATTGCCGCTCTGCCGGATAACCTGCCGGACCGGATCAACTTTCTGAAAATAATGGAAACCCCGTTAGTCTTTATTGAACCGGCTGAATACCCGGACACAGTGCAGCGCAAAAAAAAAAGGGATTGATTGGCAAAAGACACCGATTATCATGCCGAAAATCGGCCTGAGCAGGCAACGGATAGATCGTTGGTTTTCCGAAAATAATATCGTCCCGGATGTTTATGCTGAGGTGGCAGGAAATGAGGCGATTATTGCAATGGTCAGCCTTGGCTGTGGGGTGGGTGTTGTGCCGTTGTTAGTCCTAGAAAAAAGTCCAGCACGGGAACAGGTAAATCCCCTGAAGCCCTCCCCTTGGTTGGCTCCGTTTTCCATTGCAATATGTACAATGAGGAAAAAAAATCGTTCTCCGCAGGTTCAGGCGTTTTGGGAAATTGCAAAACAACTGGCTGCTGAATAGATTAATCAAAATGCTGGTTGTATACACGACCAGATTACCAAACCGCATATACAACCGTGACTGAATAAAGATCTCTGAAAAGGAGCTGCTCTGTCTATTTCAGCTTTGCCTTAGCTTCTAGGCGTTCCATCATTGCGACAAGATTGTCACATTTCTTTTTAAATTGTTCAAGAGCTTGCTTGCCAGCAGCGCCCTTTCGGGCTTCAAGCGGCATTTGA
Organism: Candidatus Electrothrix aarhusensis; assembly: GCA_004028505.1. Classification (GTDB taxonomy): domain Bacteria; phylum Desulfobacterota; class Desulfobulbia; order Desulfobulbales; family Desulfobulbaceae; genus Electrothrix; species Electrothrix aarhusensis. The sequence goes on along the minus strand of MTKO01000087.1, from coordinate 31,913 downwards.
ATAAACTGCTTAATGTCCTCATGCACCTCTTTATGCACTCTCTCCAGTGTAGACAATTCACTGAAGTCACTGAACTCCTGCATAACAGTCCCGTATAACAACTTGCCGAAATCGCAATGCGTATGATCCGGAACATCTGCCAAGGTTAACTCTTCAACTCCATAAAAGAAATCAGACAACTTTGATTTCCATTGCAAATGTGCTATCATGCCAACCTGTAAATTTGTGACGTCCATTATTGCCTCCATCTACTCTTGCGGTGCCAGTAAATAAAAATCGTAAACAAAACTTACTGGCTCCCTATAATTAATATAAGAATGACTCTCTTTGAACAACAGTGACAATTAATCTCATTAAGGGAAAAAGTCAATACGAAGATTACTTACTAACTGCCTGTTCTTTTCTTCCTTATTGGATTAAGCTGCTTTTTTAAAAATAAATAATTTAATACGGGCTAGTCCCAAAAAAATACTCAAAAAATAAAGTTACCCCCTCATCTTTCACAGCATCGGAATAAAAACCTAAACAAGAAATTCTATCAGCTGATAGAACTCGCAACCAACCGTTTTTTTTCGATGCATCACAAAAAGGAGCCAACATGGCGACAATTGAAGCAATTTGCATCAGCAAAAAAAAGGTATCCCTAAAAGTTCCATCAAAGAAGCAACTTTTCAAGTCGGCTTCGGCATTGTCAAAGATGCTCATGGTGGTGACTGGCACCGGCAAGTATCTTTACTTGCAGGAGAAAGCATCGACAGGGTCAAAGAGAAACTCCCGCAGCTCACTCAGGGTGCCTTTGCAGAAAATATTATTACCAGGGGCGTTGATCTCGGCTCAGTCGCTGTAGGCGACACTCTGCGGATCGGCACGGAAATCCTCCTGGAAATCACCCAGATTGGCAAAAAATGTCATGATGATGGTTGCGCAATTAAAAAAGCCACAGGTGACTGCATCATGCCCCGTGAAGGCATTTTTGCAATAGTTACCCAGGGAGGCGAAGCCAAGGCCGGTGATGCAATAGAACTTACAAGTCCCAGCACTTGATTGATCTTACATCAATCCGACAGTGCAGCATTCTTCTATCATCTACGTACAAAAATTGCTTGTACGGTGCTTTTATTGCCCCAACGGATAAGTGCATTAAAAACGGGTTACCAAAACAGCTCCAATGTTACTAAATGGTAGCCCGTAACATTACAATTTTGAAGCGTTTTTTTCTCTTGACAATTTGTCAGATTTGCTCTTCATTAAGGGGACAAAAAAAATATAAACCGGACTGAAAATTCCTACTGACAGATGACCACACAATCCGCTGAAAAATACCGTCTTGACGGAAACACCTTGCCTGAGGGGTTCAGGCTGCCGAAATCAGACTCTGAGGACGCAGATGAGTTTTTCCTGAACATCGGTCCCCAACATCCCAGCACCCACGGCGTGCTTAGGATTGTTGCTCGTTTGAGCGGCGAAACCATCGTGGAAGCGGTGCCCCATCTCGGCTATATCCACCGTGGAATTGAAAAGATGGCCGAAAACCAGACCTATATTCAGAATATCCACCTCACGGATCGACTGGACTACCTTTCTGCCTTTTTCAACAATCTCTGCTTCTGCATGGCTGTTGAACAGGCTATGGACATCGGGTTGCCCGAACGTGGGGAATATCTTCGAGTCATGGTCTGCGAACTCCAGAGAATCCAGTCGCATCTGCTCTGGTGGGGCGTTATGGGCATGGACCTAGGCGGTTTTACCCCATTCCTGTACGGCTTCAGAGAACGTGAAATGATCACGGATATTTTTGAAGAAATGTGCGGGGCCCGCCTGACCATGAACTTTTTCCGGCCCGGTGGTTCTTCCTTTGATGCCCCGGACACCTTTGTTCCCAGGATTAAAAAATTCATCAAAATTATGTACAAGGCCCTTGATGAATACAATACCCTGCTGAGTGGTAATATCATTTTTCAGGAAAGAACCCGAGGTGTGGGTATCCTGTCCAGGGAAGATGTCTTGGCCTACGGGTGCTCAGGAGCCGTTCTTCGAGCCTCTAATGTCTCTTATGATGTACGCAAAAACGACGCATATTCCATTTACGATCAGTTTGATTTTGATATTCCGACCAGCACGGAAGGCGACAGCCTTGCTCGCTATCAGATTAAAATGGAAGAAATTGTCCAATCTTTGCGTATTTTAGAACAGGCAGTGGAAAAATTTCCAGAAGGACCCTATCGCAGCCAGCCAAAGGCCGTATACAAACTTCCTAAAGGCAGCTACTACAGTCAGGTTGAAACCCCGAGAGGTATCCTGGGAACCTATATTGTCTCCGACGGCGGTCCGAAACCTACCGGGTAAAATATCGTTCGCCGAATTTTTCTAATCTTAGCGCTCTCAACCATGCGGCACAAGGCCTTAAGATTGCAGACTTGGTAACAATAATGTCCAGCATGGATTTTGTTATCCCGGATATGGATAAGTAGAGAGCAAAACAAAGAGAAATGAACATGTCAGCAGAAACACTGTATCCGCTCCAAAACGGCATCGGCAATATGGTGCGCAGCCTTTTCCCGGAAAGCGCCTTTTTTATCAATCCGACCCTAGGCTTGGTCAGCGTGGTTATCCTGGTTTCCGTCTTGGCCGCGTTCCTTATCCTGTTGGAGCGTAAGGTCGTCGCCCATTTTCAGGTCAGACTCGGTCCCATGCGAGTAGGATATCACGGCATTCTTCAGCCCTTGGCTGATGGACTCAAGCTGCTCTTTAAGGAAATTCTTAAACCGAAAGGAGCAGATTCCTTTATCTTTTATCTCGCCCCGATGCTCCCTTTGACGGCCACCTTCCTTATTATGGTGATCATGCCCTTTGATCACCACCTGCAACTGGCTGATCCGGCAGGTGGCGTGCTCTATGTTCTCGGTGTTTCCGGCCTGACCGTGCTCGGTATTCTTTTGGGCGGATGGTCCTCCAACAATAAACTTTCCCTTCTCGGAGCCATGCGTGCAGGTGCCCAGATGATCTCCTTTGAGATATCTCTCGCCTTGATCATGCTCCTCATTGTCATGCTTTCCGGGACCGCCTCATTGCGAGAAATTGTCCTTTCTCAGCAGGGCCTGATTTTTGATTGGTGGATATTTAAGCTGCCTTTTCTCGGTATCCTTTCCTTTATCATGTATCTGGTCGCCTCCACGGCTGAGCTTAACCGAACCCCCTTTGATCTTGCCGAAGCTGAATCAGAATTGACAGCAGGATATCATACTGAATATTCCGGCATGGGTTTTGCTATGTTTTTCTTTGCCGAGTTTGTCAATATGTTCATTTCGGCAGGACTGGCAACCACGTTCTTCCTCGGCGGTTTTCTTCCCCCTCTCATCGGTATTTCCTTTGTTGACGGGCTCCTGAATGCCATACCGGGTTTTCTCTGGTTTTTCGGCAAAACATTTTTTGTTGTCTTTATTTATATGTGGTTCCGCTGGACTTTTCCCCGCCTGAGAGTGGATCAGCTTATGTCTCTGGAATGGAAGATGCTGCTGCCCGCCAACCTGCTTCTGCTCATGATGGGGGCTGTTTTTATGGTGCTGGGATGGGCTGGGTGATAACCAGATCATACGTCCTTAAACAAGCGTAGAAAAATGACTCCGAAAGAAATTGCAGAAGTAGCGATTCAAAAAATGAACAAGAAAATCACAAATGAACTTTTCTTAATCATTCAAAATGACAGGGAGCTGATGAAAGAATATTTGAGAGCTGTTGAAAACAGCACCTTGGAGACTGTCAACCAGACAATAGGAAAAGAGATTAAAAAAGCATACGGACTGGTTAACTGTAACAATAGAGAAGATAATCCATCTTGTACACTTATTCAAAGTCACCAACAATTTGAATAATCAGCACATTACTTTTTTGTCATCATCAACCATGAAAGAAACCGACCCCAAGGAAAGTCTGCTGGAATATAGCAGCCGCTACCTGCATAAAGTCTTTACAGGCTTCTATTCCCTTATGCAGGGAATGGATATCACCATAAAATATTTTCTTAATCCCAAGACCGTCATCACCCAGCAGTACCCCGAAAATCGGGAGACTCTGGAGATGTTCGAACGCTTTCGCGGCCCTCTGTCCATGCCGCACGATGAAAACGGTGAGAACATCTGCACAGCCTGCGGGATTTGTGAAAAGGCCTGCCCTAACGGCTCAATCTCAATCCTGTCGACGAAGGATCTCAGTGGACGTAAGGTTCTTGGTCAATATGTCTACCGAATTTCTCAGTGTGCCTTCTGCGGACTTTGCGTGGAAGCCTGCCCCTTTGGTGCCATTGTGATGGCAAGAGATTTTGAACTGACCGTGTACGACCGAAATGAACTGACCTGGGTGCTCAACAAGCCTCAAGACACATTAGATGCCACGTTAGATGCATCACAGGGAGAATGCTGATGACTGATATTCTCTTTTATATACTGGCAGCAGTCCTTGTCACGCTATCATGCTGTGCGGTAAGCCTGCCCAATCTTTTACACAGTGCTATCGCGTTGATCGGGTCATTCCTTATCACTGCCGCACTGTATATCATGCTGCAGATTGAGCTGCTTGCCCTGGCACAAATCATGCTGTATGTCGGCGGAATAGTTATTTTCATGCTGCTCATCATTCTCCTGACCACCGGGCTTGGAGTCGATAACAAACTGAGCAAAGTAAGCATAGGCAAATGGCTCGGCAATGGCTTAATAACCGGAGCTTTATTTACCGGCCTGCTGTATTTCTTTACAGAAAATAGTTCCAATCTGCTGGACGCCACAGCCTCGAAAGCCGCACCGATCACCATTGACCAAGTTGGCATCCGCCTGCTTTCTCCGACAAACGGCTTTATCGTACCCTTTGAGGTGATCTCCCTGCTGCTGCTGGCTGCATTAGTCGGTGCCGTAGTGATCGCCCGCAAAGATGATGATAAGGAGGAGGACCGATCATGACCCTTTCCCACTGCATTGCTCTTTCGTTAATCCTCTGCGGAATAGGATTATTCGGCATGATGACCCGGCGAAACCTGTTGGGAATCATGCTCTCAGTAGAGGTTATTCTTAACGGGGCCAACATTAACTTTGCTGCATTTGCCCATTTCAAGGCGGCAGACCCGGTTGCCGGTGCGATCTTTCCGATCTTTGTCATGGCGGTTTCCGCCTGTGAAATAGCTGTGGCCCTGGCAATTATCCTTTCCATGTACCGTCGTAAAAAAAGGCTTGATGTCTATCGGCTGGAGGAACTCAATGGCTGATTTTATCTTTTTCAACAGTTACCTGATCCTGTTCTGCCCGCTGCTCAGCTTTGTGCTGATAGGACTAGGACATCTCAATTCAGAGAATAAGTTTGTCAGCAAGCTTGCCATCACCCTATCCGGTATTTCGCTTGGCTATGCCCTGCTCACAGCTTTGACCTATCTCATTTCGGTCATGGGACACGGACACGGCTTTCCGTACCCAGAGAAGATGGCCCTTGACGGAGCTTGGCTCAATTTTTCACCAACCCTGACGGCGAATCTGGGCATCTACCTTGATCCTATCTCGGTAATGATGCTGGTGGTGGTTACGGTAATCTCGTTCCTGGTGAATATTTATTCTGTCGGCTATATGAAGGGTGATCCGAGCTTTAATCGCTTCTTTGCTCTGCTGGCCCTCTTTTCTTTTTCCATGCTTGGCCTAGTTGTTTCTAGCAATATTCTCCAGATGTTCGTGTTCTGGGAGTTAGTCGGTGTATCCTCATACACGCTGATCGGATTCTGGTACGAAAAACCGTCTGCTGTGGCGGCCTCAAAAAAGGCCTTTATTATGACCCGCTTTGCTGATGCCTTTTTTCTGCTGGGTATTTTGCTGGTCAGCTTTCAGAGCGGGAGCTTTAGTTTTCAAACCTTGAACAGCCCGGAAACAGCCGCTCTGCTTAATAAGAATTTTCTTTTTGCAGGCATGTCCATCAACATGCTGACCTTGGGCACCCTGCTGATATTCTGTGGCGGCTGGGGGAAATCAGCCATGTTTCCGCTCCATGTCTGGCTGCCAGATGCTATGGAAGGACCTACCCCGGTTTCCTCCATTATTCACTCAGCAACCATGGTTGTGGCAGGTGTTTACCTGACTGCCCGCATGTTTCCCCTGTTTGCGGCCTCTGAAAGCACCTTGTTCGTGATTCAATGTATCGGTGCCTTTACAGCCTTGTTTGCAGCGGTCATTGCGATCACCCAGATGGATATCAAACGAATCTTGGCCTTTTCTACTCTGTCGCAGTTAGGTTATATGATCTTCTCGCTCGGCGCTGCTAAGATCTGTGCGGATGGCGGCCATCACGATGCTGCCGTCAACCCGCTGGGCTATTCGGCAGCCATGTATCACGTTTTTACCCATGCCTTTTTCAAGTGCATGTTATTCCTCGGTGCCGGTGCATCATTCATGCTGTCCACAGTAACGACATCATGAAGATGGGTGGTCTGAAAGCTCTGATGCCCAGAACCTACTGGTCATTATTGGCAGCCTGTCTGGCCATTGCCGGTGTGTTTCCCCTCAGTGGTTTTTGGTCCAAGGATGCCATCCTGTTGGCGTCCCTCCAATCCGGCCATTATATTACCTTCCTCGTCGGATTGGTGACCGGTGCCCTGACGGCCTTTTACATGTTCCGTTTCTTCTTCCTCATCTTTCATGGTGAGGCTCGCTCCGAGTTGCATGATGTCCATGAAGATCCCTGGATGACTTGGCCGATCATGGTCCTGACCGTACCGACCATTTTTGCCGGTCTGCTGGAACATTTTTTTATCGCCAATGTTGTTCCGCCCCATCTCGAAGAAGTCGGTCATTTTGCGCACCCAGGTTGGCTACCGTGGCTTGCCACCTTAGCTGCTTTTCTCGGTATTGGTGGAGCATGGTTGCTCTACGGCAAAGGCAAGACAGAGGCTGCCGAGCGCCTGAAAAATATATTTGGACCTGTGTATACACTTGTCTCTAATAAATTTTACATGGATGAAGTATGGCTTTTTATCACCCATAAAATTGTCTTTGATCGTATTGCGGCCCCAATCAAGTGGTTTGATCGCAAGGTTGTTGACGGAAGCATAAATCTCACCGGTTGGCTCTTGCAGGTCGGCGGCAAAGGGGTACGGCTTGCTCAGTCTGGACAATTACAGTTTTATCTTGGTGCTACGGTTATCGGATTTATTATGTTGCTGTTCCTCGGACAATAATACTCTCCATCGCAGCTCACTGAAATTGAGTAATTGAGTACAACTGGTCGACAATATGGCATACGGAAATTTTAAAAGCGTTGAAGACGTTGCCCGAAAATTCGATATTGAAGTCGCCAGAAAATCAGTCTTTGTCCGGCAACAAGAACTTGATGTACAGGAAGCTCTTTTTTTGTTGATAACAGAAAATATTCGGGACAATCTGAGTTTCATTAATGAGACAACCATCTGTGAAAAGATTATCAGCCCGATGCTCCATGTTGTTGCAAAAAATTATGCCCAGTTAAATGTATGGTCCCATGTTCCCTATAATATAGATGAACAAAAGGGCCTCGTCGGCGAACCTGATTATCTTATTGCTCCCAGAACAAAATACGGTGGTATGGGTCAGCCTTCGCTCTGCATTATTGAGGCGAAACGGGATAATTTTGATGAGGGTTGGACACAGGCTCTGGCGGAAATGGTGGCTTCATCCCTAGCAGGAGCGTCGCTTTGCTACGGCGTAGTTACTACGGGTAAAACCTGGGAATTCGGCAAGCTGGAACATGATATTTTTACAGTGGACCCTGTTTCCGTGTCTGCTGCGGATAATCTGCAAAAGACATTTAATATCCTCAATTGGATATTTGAAATAATCGCACAACTGGATTTGTAGCAGCCGAGAGATTGAGAAGGAAAAAAAATCGATGATAATTTGCTACAACAGCTTAAAAAATATGCGAAAAAAAAACCATGCCTTCCTGTTTATTTTCCTCATCAGTAGTCTGACTGTTGCCGGGTGCAGCCCGCTGCAACCCAAGGGGCAAAAAGCCAAGCCTGAAAGAGGCAGTAAAGTAAAAAATGTCATCATGGTAATCGGTGACGGCATGGGGCCTCAACAGCTGGGCCTGTTGCTAGCCTATGCAAAGCAGGCACCGCATTCAGTTATAAAAAATGGAACAACAGCATTTGACCGAATGATGCAAGAAGGAGCCGTTATGGGCCTTTCCATGACCCATGCGGCTAATGTGCTGGTAACAGGCTCGGCTGCCTCTGGAACTCAGTTGGCTTCTGGCACGGCTGCGGGTCTAAAAATGATCGGATCGGACAAGGACGGTAACCCTACGGTCACCATTTTGGAGCAGGCTGAAAAACTGGGCAAATCCACAGGTCTTATTTCGGATACCCGGCTAACCCATGCAACACCGGCCGCTTTTGCCGCCCATCAGCCACACCGCAGTCTGGAAAATGCTATTGCAGTGGATATGTTGAATTCTGGAGCAGATGTTATGCTTTCCGGGGGGCTGAACAATTGGATCCCGCAGGAGGCGAACGATTCAAATTCTGCGGTTCATAATGAACTCATTCAGATAACGGATGGCGCGGTCAAAATAACATCGAAACGAAAAGATAGCCGTAACCTCCTGCTGGAAGCCAAAAAAAAAGGCTATACCTTGGCTTTCACCAAAGAACAGATGACAAAGGCTAACGGTAACGTTCTCGGGTTATTTGCCTCTTCAGGTATGGACAACGGCATCAAAGCCACCCGAACGAAAAATGCCGCTCAAAGAACTATGCCCACCTTAAAAGAAATGACAGCTAAGGGCATTGAGCTGCTTGCCAAGAACGAAAAAGGTTTTTTTCTGATGATTGAGGCGGGGCAAATCGATTGGGCAAGTCATGGCAACGATACAGGAACTCTGCTTCACGAGCTCTTAAAGCTCAATGAAACCTTAGAGTATGTTCTGGACTGGGCCGCTGATCGTGATGACACCTTGCTGGTTGTGACTGCGGATCATGAAACCGGTGGATTCGGTTTCAGTTACTCGGCAAATGACCTTCCTGAACCGGTTGATCTGCCTGGAAAACTCTTCAAAGAAAGGAAGTATCAGCCCGGATTAAATTTCGGTAACCCGGAAGTTTTGGACAGATTGTACAGACAAACCCTGAGTTATGGGGAAATTTTTGGACAATTTGACAAATTACCTCAAAAGGAACAGACTCCTGCAAAGTTGGCGGAACTAGTCCGGAGAAATACGGCGTTCCAGATCACCGAAAAACAAGCAGCGCGGATTCTGGAAACAGAGGAAAATCCGTATTACGTGCAAGGACACAAAAAGCTGGGGTTAAAAACAGTTCCTAAAATCGACGTTAATGCTGCATTTTTTGTTCCCAATAAAAACGGAGCCCGACAAAATCTTTTAGCAATAGAGGTAGCAACACAACAGCAGGTCGTCTGGGCCACAGGAACCCATACCGCCACACCTGTTCTGGTTTTCGCAAAAGGACCGGGCAAAGATGCTTTTGGGCAGGTGATGCATCATACGGAACTTGGTCAATATGCAATCAATGCATTAATGAATAAATAAAATTTCAGTTCGGTCATTTTTTTTCGGCAACATCTTTTAGCAAACTGAGCACGTAAGGATTAATCAGAAAATGAGCACACTCAGCCGCAAAGGCGAAAACAGCAACGGAGTACATATATGAACGGACCATTTCTGCTTACTATGATCTGGGTCGTCCCTTTTATTACCGCCTTGGCCTGCCTGCCGATTCGGACTGATGACCATCGGAGCATTAAAGTCATTTCTTTGTTCGGGACCCTGATCAACCTTTTGTTTGTCATCATCCTGACCTTTAAGTTCATCGGTGTATCAGCGGCCAATCCGGTTGCGGACGGTGCAGCATCAAGCCTGTTCCACTTTACCTACAAGGTCAGCTGGTTCAAAATGATGAATATTGAGTATAACATCGGAGTCGATGCTATCTCAGTCCTCATGATGCTGCTCACAGCCATTGTCATCTTCTGCGGGGTCTTGGCCAGCTGGAATGTCAAAAAGCAGGCCAAGGAGTTTTTCATTCTCCTGAATGTTTTGGTGGCTGGCGTTTACGGGGTGTTTGTCTCTATTGACCTGTTTACCTTCTTTCTCTTCTACGAGATTGCAGTCCTGCCCATGTACCTGCTCATCGGCCTTTGGGGGACGGGTAAAAAAGAGTACGCATCCATGAAACTGACCCTGATGCTCGTGGCGGGCTCTGCTTTTATCCTCGCTGGAATTCTGGCCTTGTACTTTGAGTCCGGCCTGAACAGCTTTGACCTGCAAGTACTTTCTCAGCACCATTTTTCTGCTTCCTTTCAGCATTGGGTTTTTCCTTTGATTTTCCTGGGCTTTGGAGTGTTAGGCGCGATATTCCCCTTTCACACCTGGTCGCCGGACGGCCATGCCTCTGCTCCCACAGCAGTGTCTATGCTTCATGCTGGGGTGCTGATGAAACTGGGCGGTTACGGCTGCCTGCGGGTAGGCATGTACCTCCTGCCTGAAGGGGCACAGATGTGGATGGGCTTCTTTCTCATCTTGGTCACCATCAACGTACTCTACGGTGCCTTTGGGGCTATCCGCCAGACTGACCTGAAATACATTACAGCCTACTCCTCAGTCTCTCATTGCGGATTGGTCCTGTTCGGCTTTACCGCCCTGACCTTTACGGGCATTAAGGGCGGGGTACTCCAGATGATCTCCCACGGTCTGATGACAGCTCTGTTCTTCTGCCTCATCGGTATGATCTACGGCAGAACTCACACCAGGACGGTCAGCGAAATGGGCGGACTGATGAAAGTGATGCCCTTTCTCTCGGTGGCCTATGTGATTGTGGGGCTGGCAGGATTGGGGCTTCCCGGTCTGTCCGGTTTTGTGGCCGAGGCCAATGTCTTTGTCGGGGCCTTTGCCAACCCGAACACCATCAACCGAGTCTGCACGGTGCTGGCCGTCCTTTCTATCGTAGTGACAGCCGTCTATGTTCTACGGGCAGTCAACGGTCTGGTAAACGGCCCCATTAAAGAGCAGTTCGCCACCCTAACTGATGCATCCCTGCTGGAAAAAGTGCCGGTTACCATCCTTCTGTTCTGTCTTTTTGCTATGGGAATTTTGCCCGGCTGGATCGTTGAGCTGGTCAATAACGCTGTTCATCCCATTTACAATAACCTGATGCGATAAAAAACTCCGATGACACTCCTGCTGCCTGATATTCTGCTTATTGTCCTTGCGGCCCTGGTCATGGGCTATGACCTGTACAAGGGAAAAAACGATCTCGTTTCCACCCTGCCCTTTCATCTTACTTGGGCTGGCTTATGTGGTATTTTTGTGCTGTTGCTCTGTCTGCCGTATGATCAGACCGTTCTTTATCCGGGCGGCTATCAGGTCAGCGGTACTGCACTTCTCTTCAAACAGGTCTTTGTTCTGTCCTCTCTTTTTGCCGTCCTGCTTTCCCGTCCTTACTTTACACCGGGGGGAAACGAGAGAGGGGTGATGAAATACCAAAGTGAGTTTTTCTTTATTCTTTTGCTCTGCACTTTTGGTATGTTCACAGTGGTTTCATCCACAGATCTGCTGACCCTGTTCATCGGAATGGAGCTGGCCACCATTCCGCTGTACATATTGAGTGGCTTTTATAAAAAAGACAGCCTGTCTGTCGAGGCTTCCACCAAGTACATTATCATGGGATCAGCCTCAACCGGTCTGCTCCTGTTCGGCTACTCCTTTTTCTATGGTGCTGCCGGTTCCCTGACCTTTGAGGCTCTAGCTCAGGCATGCACGGCCAATCCCCAGGAACCGCTGCTCCGCCTTGGTGCGCTCTTTACCTTGGCTGCTATCGGCTTTAAACTGACCCTTTTTCCGTTTCATATGTGGGCACCGGATGTTTACGATGGTGCGCCCACCCCGGTCACTGCCTTTATTTCGGTTTCTTCCAAGGCTGTGGCTATCGCTTTTCTCTTGATTCTGGTCTACGGGCCGCTGGCTGCCATGCACAGCTCTTTACAACCGATTCTCCTCATTCTGGCAGCGGCAACCATGACTGCCGGTAACCTCGGTGCTCTGAAGCAGACACGTCTGCGACGCTTCATGGCCTACTCTTCTATTGCCCAGGCTGGCTATATCATAATGGCGTTGCTCGGTAATGCAGGCACTGCACGCTCCTCCATCATCTTTTACCTCTTTGTTTACGCGGCTGGCAACTATGCTGTTTTCTTTATTATTTCCATCATCGGGCGCAACGGCGAGGAAAATCGCAGCGGGCTGCAAGGGCTGGGGAAAAGCAATCCCATGCTGGCAGCTATCCTGATGCTGAGTGCCTTTTCTTTGGCGGGCATTCCGCCGCTGGCTGGCTTTATGGGAAAATTCTTTCTGTTCGCCTCAGCAGCAGAACAGGGCTATTATTTCATGATCGTTTTTGCGGCCCTGAATTCAACTATTTCCCTTTATTATTATCTTCTGCTGGTGAAAGAGGCCTATATTGTTCAACCTGCCGGTGAGACCGCACCCATTGTTATGGATGGAATACAAAAGGTGAGTATCTTTGTACTGACAGCAATTATGCTTGTGGCTGGGATTTGGCCTTCCTTTAGCAGTAACGTGCTGGCAATAGCGGGGTGAGATAGTTAATCGAGGAGAAAAAAGAAAAGCCTCTTGACTTGAGGTTAGGTTGTATTTTTTATAAGGGTACGCATTTATTGCGCACCCTTTTTTTATTGGGGCGAAGAGAATAGAGAATGTCAGTGTCGTGCTATTTGGTCCCAATGGAGGGAGCTCGCCAAGTGTACACCGCTGTGACCGCATAATTCCAGACCGAACTGACGCCTATCCCTGCCAAAGCGGAGAGCATCCAATTGGTATGTCGTTGAAAGAGCAAGGAGCAATGCCAACATTTGCTGCTGCCCCGATGCCGCAGACCAGAATAAAGGAAAACCAGCCTGTGAGCAGTTTCCAGCCCTTCAGTTGGACATCGTTATAGGTGAAAAAATTATTCAGGAGGTAATTGGTGGTCATGGCCACCAAGGTAGCTGCGGTCTGTCCAAGTATAAAGGAGGAGCTGATTATTCGGAACACCAACAGAAGCACCAGAAAATGAACAAAGAGGCCAATTCCTCCTACGAGAGTAAAGGCGACAAAACGGACTGGCACCAGATGCCCCATCCATTTATCAAGCAGCAGCATCCCGAACTCAAGCAGAGCCCGATTGTCCAGTTTGCTTTCCCCGGCATGGCGTTCTTTAAAGGTGTAGGGCAGTTCCAGAAAATTCATGGGTGTTGAGGAAGAGGCAAAAAGATCCAGCAGAATTTTAAAGCCCACGCTGGACAGCCTGCGTACTCGTTGCATCAGAACCTCCCGTCGGATCATAAAAAAACCGCTCATGGGGTCGGTCAGCTCTGTCTGTGTGAAATAGCGACTGATGCGGGTGGCAAAACGACTGTAGGCGGCTCTTTTGGCATCCCAACCACCGATATCACCGCCGTTCGTGTAACGGCTGCCCACCACAATATCAAGCTGCTGACTGCGCAGAGCTGTGAGCATATCAGGGAGCAAGGTCTCATCGTGCTGTAAGTCAGCATCCATCACTGCAAGGTACGGGGCAGATGAGGAAAGCATCCCCTCTACGCAGGCTGAAGAAAGGCCTCTTCGTCCGATACGGTGAACAAGACGAACTCTGGGATTTTGAAAAGCGAGATCTGCAACTTTTTGGCTTGTTTTATCCGGGGAGTCATCATCTACAAAAATTACCTCCCAAGAAATCCCCTGAAGCGTCTCAGCAAGGCGGTGGGTTAGCTCCTCTACATTGTCAACTTCATTATAGCAGGGAACCACGACAGAGAGCAATGGAGCTACGGTGGAAACGGAATCGTTGTTGTTCATAAATAATCCACCCCCGAAGGGGGGTGGTTTTCTACGACGAAATAAAAGAAGTGAGCAAAGAAAACGATGTCTTATGCCATCTGTTGTTAAGAGAGCTTGCAGGAGGGGATAATATTAGAACACAGTCTCTTCCCGGGCTTGTTTTTTAAACCAGGCATGCCAGCGGGTTTCCATTGTCTCCTGACTCTCCCTGTTCTCTTTACGGGTGAGGTTACAGCTCCGTGTCGCACGCGGCTTCTGCTTTCTCTCATATCGGCAGGCGTTTCCTTGAAAACAGTCTCCTTGAGAACAGTCTTGGTACCGATTGCGAACTTCACCATCACCACAGCGATGCCTCATATCTTGCGGATGCTGAACACCGCATGCTCTGCATTGCACTGTGCCGCAACGGTGTGCAACATCTCTTAGGTGTACCTGGCCACATGTTCTGCACTGTACCTTGTTGCAGTAATGCTCTACACCTTTCGGGTAGCGGGTACCACAGAGTTTGCATTGAACCGTGGCTATCCGTTCTGTTTTCTTGGTACATGTTGTGTTGCACTGGTAACTATCCCGATGTACTATCTTTTTTTGACATTTTGGTTTGTACATGCGAGATTTATTACATTTATCGCATTGGCCGCAGCGAGTAGAACAGGGTTGCTGAAGCCGCTGCCTGCACTGTGGCTTTTGACATTGGGAACAGCTAGGACGGACTTGAGGCGGGGTTCTTTCGTAGCAGTCATAAGAAAGAGCCGTACCTGCTGTAAACAGCAACGTGACAAGAAAACTGATTGCAAAAATTGATTTCATACTTCCTCCCGTTTTAAAAATGAGTTATTTGAAATATCCTCTTGATGAGGGATACCCTGAATTCCCGATGATAACAATAAAAAAAGACGGCAAGGTATGTATCATTAGGCCTTGATGGAGTAAAATTTGTCAATCATTCGTTTATGATTGAGCGCGACACTGCAATCGCGTAGCAGCAATCCGGTCATCTCTTTTTCCGGAATGGGCGGACTGAAGAGGAATCCTTGCCCTTCATGGCATTGATTTTTTTGCAAGAAAAAAAGATGCTCCTCAGTTTCTATCCCCTCGGCAATAACCCTGAAATGCAGATTCTGGGCAATGGCGATAATGCCGAGCGTGATGGCGGCGTCTGTATTATTGGTGGTGACATTGGTAATGAAGGAACGATCAATCTTGATCTTATCCACCTGAAGATGCTGCAAATAACTCAATGACGAATATCCGGTCCCGAAATCATCAATGGCCAGTTTTATGCCTTCTGCACGCAGCTTATTGATGAGATCAACCGTAAAATCCATATTTTCAATAAGCACGCCCTCAGTGAACTCAACCTCCAGTGCGTGAGGCGGAAAACCGGTGCTTTCTATACAGCTCATGATTTGATAAAATAGGTCACGACGACGGAGCAGGCGTCCTGAAATATTCACCGCCATGATGAATTTTCTAAATCCCATGTCGCGCCATTTTTTTCCCTGCAGACAGGCCTGACGAACAAGATCAATACCTAATTTTTCAATAAGCCCAGTGCTCTCGGCAATGGGGATAAAGGCGGCCGGTGATATAAGACCTTTTACCGGATGGATCCAACGAGCCAAGGCCTCCATTCCGCAAATAGAGCCATCAAGTAAATTGATTTGCGGCTGATAGAAGTTGATCAGGCCATCATCAGCCACAGCCTGGCGGAGATCATTTTCTAGGTACAGGCTTTGGGCGGCCTGTACTTTCATGCCGGTGTTCCAGGAACAAATCTTGTTGCCGCCTTCAGACTTGGCCGCTTCCATGGCTGTGTCCGCATTACGTAGCACATCAAGCGGCGTTTCTCCGTCGTCTGGATACAGACTGAAGCCGATACTTGGCCTAATCAGAATGGCACGAGATTCGTTGTTGACCGGGGTTCGAAACCGCTCCATAATCTTTTCGGCAAGGTCCTCAATATTTTTTTTATCTGAGGGAGGGGGGAGAATAAGGGCAAATTCATCACCGCTGAGCCGCGCCACCAGATCTGCCCCTGCCTCTTGGCCGCATTGCTGGAGAATGGTTGAAACACTGCACAGTATTTTGTCACCGAAACCAGGACCAAATATCTGATTAATGCGTTTAAAATGATCCAGATCAACATAAAGCAGACCTATTTTACTTTGATCCTCTTGGGCAGCCTGTATTGAATCCTCAAGATATTGTTGAAAGGAGGGCCTGTCCACAAGTCCGGTTAATGCATCATAGGTGAGTTCTGATGACAGATGATTGCCAGGATTGTTCTGGGCACCCCATTTGAGAGGAGACGAAGGCGTCAGAGATTCTTCAAGGTGTAAGAGGCAGATAAAACCTTTTTCTTGGCCTTCCTCGTGCCCATCTGAAAATTTAAAGGAAATAATAGATGGTTTTTCCTCTGATTGTTCTGGATCTTCTCCATCCTGCCAGTTTCCCTGCCGAATAGCATCTTTGAGAAAGGCTCTGCCTTCCCATTTGTCCTGATGCACTGACTGTTTCATTGCCTCTTTCAGCGTGCAGTCGCAATCCGTGAGACGGATAACCTGATCAATCCGTTTAGATTGGATAGCTTTTAAGCTGTAGCCGGTTCGCTTAAGAAAGACAGGGTTGGCATAAACAATACGCTGTTCCAGGTTAATAAAAAGGATCCCGCAATCCTGATTATCCATGACCTGACGCCGAATGGACAACTCTTTCTGTAATCTGAATGAGGTGGTTTTGGCCTGATGCAGTTGGGTTTTGTATTCATCCAATTGCTGATGCAAAATTTCATAATTTCCATCCCGCGCTTTTCTCGATTTTTTTTGTCCAAACGAACGGATTTCATCTTCTTTTTCTTCCTCCTCCTCCTCAGCAGAAGCAACGACCTGTTCCTCATAGGCAATTTTTATTGTTCCCCAGCTCATAAGATGCTCTTCACAGTAGATCAACCCGATACTTTCCGATCCCGGCGGCAGGATGTCGTCTGTTCCTATAGGGTTCACAATAACTGTAAAGCTATCGCTGGCTGTTTTTTCTACGGTGATCAGGTGAGCGAAATCTTGAAATGGTTCGACCGAAAGTTCAGGAGCCTGAATCTCAGTGACCTTGAAAATAAGTTGAAATCGTTGTTCTTCCTTTTTTGCTTCCGGCCCAAGTCGCAACATCTCCGGTTCCCAGGTAATGCCTGGGTTACTGCCGGTGCTTTGTCGTTCCTGATCAAGAAAGGGAAACGGACTGTTGAAATGGCAGAATTGACAGGTAAAGCTGTTATTTTCAACCAGAGAGGGGGTCAGGGTGATACTATTTCTCTGACCGCATTCTTCACAAAAGAGAATCATGGGAAACGTACATTACTTATTTTTTATGTCAAAAATCTGTTGTGTCATTCTTAATGATGTGGTCAGTTTTCCGGGGTAGCGGGAGCTGTCAGTGTTATGTTGCTTTACCTTATTTTAACATAACGACTCAAAACGCGGTACAGCATGTCCGGCAAATCGTTTTTATTGCGTGAACTGCGCTGGATCTGCTTAAGGCATTTTTCCAAGGTTAATTTTTCATTGAGAAAAATGTGGCGAAGAATTAAAGATATTAATCGAGTGATTGTGGTCAGATTGGATATGCGCGATTGCAATTCGTGATCGCGATCAAAAGCGGTTGACGCAAAGATTTCCACTGGCTGTCCTTCAACCTCACTGACGGAGAGGTACCATGTATTCTGATCTCGATCAATGGCTCGATAGCGTTTACCGTCCAGCACTTCTGGAAGTTCTGGATCTGTTTTTTTCTTGAGGGCAGCCTGATTGCTCTGTTCGTCTTGAATGTACGGTAAGATCTTATCTATAAGAGAAGGATGTTTTTTCAGGGTTTCCACCACCGTGCAACATGAGGAGCATACCTGAAATCCCGCCTCGCGGACTGTTTGTTCTTCAGCCCCGCATAATTGACAACACGGGAGCGACATTTTTTCTACGTCCACATTGCCTCCTTTGAACTGACTCTGTTAATTATATATTCTCCTTCAGAGTACAACGTGTGGACAAAAAGAACAACTGTAGTTCTGCACAATGTTAGGCAATACAGAGAAAGATATACCAGGGAAGTATGAAGTAATGGCGACTTGTCTGGATGAGGCAAACAAGCTGAAAATTTTGGTGTGGTTATTTTTATGAATTACCCGGTGACTGGAGAAGAAAACCGGAGGAGAATGCAATATGGCAAGACGGTATAATAAACGATTGGACATAGAAGCCCGTTATGAAAAGGCACGACGAAGAAATCTTGTGAGCGCAAAACCTGGCTTGCATGAGTACATCTTGGTGCTGGACGGATTAAAGCCGGATTTTAATATTGGCAAAATTTTCAGGGCAGCAGATGCCTTCGGAGCCCGTGAGATACATCTGGTGGGGGTGAGTGCCTTTAACCCGGATTCGGCTAAAGGTTCTGTGCGTTGGGTCAAATTTTATCATCATAACGACTTCCCTTCCTGTTATCAGACTCTGACGGAGAAAGGGTATACCTTTACCGTGCTTGAGCCGGGGTGTTCCGAGCTGTTGGGGAGCTGCACGTTGGCAAAAAAATCTGCCTTTGTGATGGGGCATGAGGAGTTCGGAATCAGTTTTGACAGATCAGAGTACCCGGATATTGAAGCGATCTCCATTCCCCAATGGGGTCATGTGCAGAGCCTGAACGTCAGCGTTGCAGCGTCCATTGTTATGTATGAGTATATTCGGCAGCATGGCAAGCCGATTTCTGAAGGGTTTCCGCAAAAAGACGGGGGGAACAGCAGAGTTGTGGAAAAGTGAGAGAGGTGAAGGGAAAGTTTTTTGCTTTCAATGATGCCTGGAGTCAGGAGCGGACAAGAGGAGAGGGAGGACGTGGTATATATTATTATGAAAATTAATAAATTGAGTATATTGATTCTGGTGTTTATTCTGAATATCTCAGGCTGTTCCTCAACATGGTACGGGATGATGGAAAATGGACGCATTGATGCGTGCGAGTCGCTGCACGGCCAAGAGCGCGAAGAGTGCCTAGAGGAGGCAACTATACCCTATGAGAGGTATGAGCGAGAACGAGCAGAGGCCTTGGGATATCAATGATGGGACAGAAGCACGCAGACCTCTGGTAAACAAGGGGGGGCAGGTAGATTTCTGCCTGCCTACGTCAGCCGCCTTCCGTATAGCTCCTCCCGTGTAATATACTCTTGCACCCAGCTATCCACATCTTGCGGTGCCCTGCCCTGCCGTAGCTCTACCCGAATCATGGTGGAGGATATATCCTTTTGCAGTCGATTGACGAGTAAAAGAATCTCTGCTCCGTTAGAGCTGCGCCAGCGTTTTTGTTGATCAGGTGACGTATCAGGAACAAAGGAACCGGGCAGACGCTGGACAGCATTCTGCATGGCAGCAAGTGAAATACCGGGGCGGGAAAGAACGATGAAATGGGTCAGGCTGAGCAGTTTTTGATATTGGTACCAGCAATGCAAATCCAGCAGAGAATCCGCACCGATGATGAAATAAAATATCGGTCCTGCAAACCGTTTCTTCAGCTCGGACAGGGTATCAACGGTATAGGAAGGAAAGGGAAGTTCTGCTTCCAGCAAAGAGATGGCAAAGCAATCCTGCTGCTCGACTGGTGCTTCGCCGAGTGCGGTTTTCAGCATAATCTCCAGCATAGCGACCCGATGCCAGTACGAGGCACCGGGCGTTTTCTTATGAGGCGGATCAGCCGCCGGGATAAAGAGCACCTGATCCAACCGAGCCTCTTCAGCGGCTTGACGGGCAATGGCCATATGGCCCTTATGAACCGGATCAAAGGTGCCCCCGAACAGACCGATCCGTTTTTTTTTGCTCGTATCCCCCATCTCTTGCCGGATCTCTCTACTGCCGGACCTCTCCTTCACCATAGACTATGAACTTTTTGGTAGTCAGCTCTTCCAGGCCCATAGGGCCGTAGGCATGCAGCTTGGTGGTGGAGATGCCGATCTCCGCACCCAGGCCGAACTGGCCGCCGTCGTTGAAGCGGGTGGAGGCATTGATCATCACTGCCGAGGCATCCACTTCCCGAAGGAAACGTTGGCTATTGGCGTAGGACTCTGTAACGATGACCTCGGTATGCTGGGAGCCATGTTGCGCAATATAGGCCATTGCTGCGTCCATATCATCCACCACCTTGACCACCATTTTCAGCTCCAAAAACTCTGTGCCCCAATCCGAATCCGCAGCAGGTTTGATCTCCGGGACCAAGGCGCAGCTCTGTTCGCAACCGAGCAATTCCACCCCGGCAGCAATCAGTTCTTTGGCTGCCACTGGCAGGAAGCGGTCAGCAATGCTCTTATGAACCAACATTCCTTCCAGGGCATTGCAGACACCAGGTCGTTGGGTCTTGCTGTTCACGGCGATACGAACACCCTTATCAATGTCTCCGCTCTCATCAATATAGAGATGGCAAACACCCTTATAATGCTTGAGCACCGGAATGCTGGAGTTCTCTGTGACAAAGCGGATCAGCCCCTCCCCGCCCCTGGGGATAATCACATCGACAAACGCCTCCTGGGCCAGCATGGCATTGACTCCGTAACGATCCGTCACCGGGATGACCTGCACAGCCTCTTTGGGCACGGCATGGGCCTCCAGCACCTTTTGCAGCAACCCGGCCAGGGCTAGGTTAGAATGGATAGCCTCGGACCCGCCCCGGAGCAAAATTCCGTTACCCGCTTTCAGGCAGAGGGCCGCAGCATCAATGGTCACATTGGGCCGGGATTCATAGATCATGCCCACAACGCCGAGGGGCACCCGCATCCGTCCGACGGTGATTCCACTGGGACGGCGCTTCATATCATCCACCTTGCCCACTGGATCCGACAGGGCAGCGATTTCTTCCAGGCCCTGAATCATGGAGGCAATGACCTTATCACTGAGTTCCAGACGATCCAGCATGGCCGGAGACAAGCCCTTTTCCCGGCCTGCGACAAGGTCTTTCTCATTTTCTGCACGGATGAAATCCCGCTCGGTCTTGAGCTGCTCAGCCGTGGCCAGCAGGATATCGTTCTTTATTGAGGTGGACAGGGCTGCTAGCTTACGGGATGCTTCGCGCCCTTTTTCAGCCATAGCGGTGATGAGCTGATCTATTTCGTTATTATCCATATTTTTCTTATGTTATAGGTTGATTTTCAGTTTGCTCCCCGTTCTTATCTTGGAAATATACAGCATGTATTTTCCTCATAAGCTCTTCCGGGGCTGATGGATTATCATTGGAGATACCTCGGGCAATGCATAAAATATAAACTGTAGACAGGGTTTTCAGACAGGAAAAACTTCCTAAAAGTGAATACAGTAAGATTAAAAAAACTATCAGAAACAGCAAGGTAAAGAGTGATTCATATATATTGAAAGTCCCATATATGGTATCAGAATACCAAAACATCATGTGCAGACATAAAAAAATGGACAGAAGAGAGAGACAAGCTAGATTCCTCACAAATCGGGCAAGGCCTGTCACATGTTCTTCAATTTTTATACTATCTTGAAAAAAAAGATTGATGTATTTCCCATAAAGTGCAGATATTTCATAAATGCTTTTTTGATTGATATCAAACTGATCGTTTATTTTAAAAAATTCAGACAGTTTGTCGTAGTGAAAGGCTATTCTTGTTGGAAACAAAGGATTGTACCATTTTTCGGGAAGTCTGAACCAGAGCTTGAACAGGTAAATACGAGACCAACCTATCAAAAACCAACTCAGCGCATTTACAAAAAGACCTATTGGCGTAGCAAGCAGGAAAGAGATCAGACAGACAAACAGCTGTGCTTGGCTCGACAGCCTAATGATTCCCTCCAAAGAATGTCCGAAAAGAGGTAGCGGAATTCCCTTGCTGATTGCAAATACGGCACCAAGTATCACCACGAAACCGGCAGCACTGTCTGCCATATATCGCTGATAAGAAAGTTTCAATCCATCTTTAGAAATTTGTATTTCCGGCGCAGGCACTGTTTTACCCTCTTATTTTTTTGAAAAAAACGGGCGTATCTGTTTATCCTTTTCCGAGCATATAGACTTCCTGCAAATCTCCAAAATACGCTTTCCGAGATCAACAAAAACAACAGTGTACCGTATTTCGAAAATGAGAACAACAAGACTGACAGGAACTCTTAAACATGAAGCTCTAAGCCCTCAAAAAAAGTATCTGATCATCTCTTCTTACGACCCTTTCTGACAACCTGCACGGGATTCAGTTTCTCAGACTTTTTATCAAAACGGAACGGCTTTTCAGTAATGGCCTGGAGTAACTTCTTCCTCCGAGTAGGCCCTCTTCTTTTATCTTGCCCCTTCGTATGTACCGGCCCAGTCAGCACAGCCTTTTGTCGCTCTCGCGCTTGAGCATCTTGCTCTGTAAAACAAGGCTGGCCGGTAAAAGGATTCTCGCCGGTCCAGTACATAAGGGTGGACCAGGTTGAGGGTGTGGGGGTGAAGATCTGCACCTGGCGAGGAAGCACCTTCAGTTCCTTTTGGGCGAAGTTCTTCATGGCCTGCATATCCTGCTGACGACAGCGGGATGGGCCGCAATGATGTAATAGGTGAGAAACTGCTTGAGCCCCTCGGCTGCACTCATTTTATTAAACAGATCCCGGAAACGGAGCAGGCTTTCCCGGCCCGGCTTGCCCATACAGGCCAGGACATTATCCTGACAATGCTCCGGAGCCACCTTCATCTGGCCGGAAACATGATGGCGCACGACCTGTCGGAGATATTTAAGCCCGTTTTTGTGGTCAGCCAGAATCAGGTCATAACGGATGCCAGAGGAGACCACCACCTGTTTCACCCCTTCGAGCTGGCGCAACTCCTCCAGCAGGCGAAGCTGTTCGCTATGATCACCTGCATGGCCTTGCATTTCTGCGGAAAAAGGCAGCGTTTATCCGAGCAACTGCCCTTGTTCAGCTTTTTCCGGCATTCCACCCCGTACATATTGGCTGTGGGACCGCCCACGTCGTGGATCCTGCCCTTAAAGGCCGGGTGGGCAATCAGACCTTTTGCCTCGTTAACAATGGACTTCCTACTTCGCTGAACAACGGTCCGGCCCTGATGAACAGCAATAGCGCAGAAATTGCATTCGCCGTAACAACCTCGATGGGTAGCAAGAGAGAACCTGATTGTTTCTAGGGCCCGTACATCCCCCTGCGGTTGATGAAAAGGATGCAAATCCAGCTGATAATCCAAACTGTGGACATGATCCAGCTCTGCCGGGGAGAGATGGTGTTGGGGCGGATTTTGGATCAGCCAGCGGGTGCCGTGCAGCTGGGCCAGACCTTGGGCTGTGATGGGGTCGTTATTTTCATAAAAGCGGCGGAACATCTTGGTGAAGGCCTTCTTGGCCTGCTTGCCAGCACCGGAAACTTCATCAAAGGCAGGTAGCGCCAGATACTCTGCTGGTCGCTCCGGAGCAAGATAACAGAGGCCACGAATACTGTGCGAATCGTTGTCGTCTCTGAGGGCGGTAGCCAGCTCCACCACGGCCCGCTCAGCCATACCGTACAGGAGGAAATCAGCCTTGGCATCCAGAAGGATGGAGCGGCGCACGCTGTTGGACCAGTAATCATAATGGGCAATGCGGCGAAGGCTGGCTTCGATGCCACCGAGGACAATGGGGCAGGTGTTTTTAAATTTACTGCGGATCAGGTTGGCGTAGATCAGCACGGCCCGGTCCGGTCTGCGGTTATTGATGCCACCGGGAGTGTAGTCGTCCTTTTTGCGTTTGCGACCGGAGGCGGTGAGGTTGGCCACCATCGAATCGACACAGCCTCCGCTCACGCCCCAGAAGAGTCTGGGTTCCCCGAGGCGGCAGATGTCGTCGCCTTGCAGGTTGGGCTGGGCAATTATCCCGACTCGGAATCCGGCATCGGTCAGGACGCGACCGATCACGGCTGTGCCGATAAAGGGGGAGTCGATATAGGCATCGCCGCTGACGAGGATGATATCTAGGGTGTCCCAGCCGAGCTGGTTGAGTTCTTTTTTTGTGGTGGGAAGAAACATGGCTTCGTAAAAAAAAATGCCCGAAATATTATAACTATTACTCCGGGCTAATAGGTAGAGCCCCTTATGGGCAATCAGTTACGCGACCTTCTCAGCAAAGCAGTTTCTTTTCCTGCTCCAGCAGCTCTTTAAAGATATGGCAGAATTCTTCCCAGGTCAGGGCTTGGTTGATGCCGAGGCAGGACTCGCGGATGGTGCGGAAGTTATTTTCATCAGCCAGCATGCTGGGATGGAGCGGCCATTGCCCACACCGCCAAGGCCGTCCCTCGTGTACGGTGCAACCGGTGTCCTTTGTATAAAAAATACAGTGGTGATCCACGATTTTCATCTGCACCACCTTACCGGTCACCCGCCAGTATTTTTCTTTGACTTCCTGCCGGGTCAGGCCCAGTTCAGCGATCATCCGTTCCTGATCATCCTTATCCAGAGAGACCGTGGTTTCCCCTTGGCAGCACGAGCCGCAACGGGCGCAGGTGAATATATCAGAGAGCTTGGCCGGTGTTTTTTTCATGATGTGTGGTTTGCGGGGTTATTGCGAAGCGTCAGGGGCTTTCTCCTGCTGCTTATGGCGTATTAATAAATCACTTCCGGGTTACGAGTTTGCTTCCCCAAAGGGATGAAGTGGACGATGCTGTCCCAGCATAGAAACGATCGTTTTTTTTGTCAAGGATGGTGACAAAGGGGGCAGCCTTAAAAGGCGGTTTGACAGGCTCTTGAGTAACACATTGAAGCCTTACATAAATTGCTTAACGATGATACTAGAAAATAGTATCAAATATACATGAACAGATTTCCCTCAATGCCCTGGACGCCGCTTTTGTTGATGTCATGCCTCCTTTCTTTTTGCGGATACTGTACATGATTCTGGGTGAAATTGGTAGGGATATCAGGAGGTGGGTATACTAGGAAAGATAGAAGAGGGCTGCATGCCAGGGCAGCGAATAAAACGAACAAAAAAAGGCAAACCCGAAGATTCGCCCTTTTTCTTTCACAGAGTAAGTAGTCAAGAAATTTTCATTACTTTAACAGTAACATAAAGAGCACAGGAGCAATGCTTACTGTGGAAGGCGCTACACTTGTTGCTTTCTTTACCCCTATAATGTTGACATCATCCACTGACATCCCGCTGTAATTAGAACCACCGCTGGTGGAAACATGTCCCCAGCGTACATAGACCGTTGCTTGCTCATCCGCATAGCTGGAAATATCAAAAGTATATCTCTTCCAATTGCTTGTCCATATATCAGAAACAGAAGAGAGGGTAGTCCAAGTAACATTATCATTCGAAACTTCAACTTTTGCAGCATATCCGCTCGTTACTGAAAACCATCCCATAAAGGAAAGCTGCACATCCTCATACTCGCTGCAATCAAAGACTGTGGATGTCAAATAACCGGTTGTCCCCATGACATAATCCAGGTCGGTATCATAGATATTGGTTCCTGTATAGGCGGAAGCAGCTCCGCCATAGGTTGCATTATCCCCATAAGGTGCTCCGAATTCCCAATCACCGCTTGTGCTGTATCCGGGATCAGTATCCATAGAATGCTCATATATTACAGATTTTATGAAAAATACGGCATCGCTCGTGTCTGTAATTGAACCATCAAGACTACTGATACGCACGGTATAATTTTTTCCGCTGAGACCTGCTGGCAGAGTCCAAGAATAAACGCGGTCATTCAAAGTGTTTGCAGCAATGACTTGATCCAGAGCCCCATTATTTAACAGCTCAATTTTTACATTCCCTGACACTCCATTGGAATCCCATTGAATATACTGTGTGCTCCCTGCTGAGAAGCTTTCACCACCATTGGGCAAATCCACGACAATGGAGTTAGCATTTATGGGACGATCCCTGTAACCAGCATATACATTTTTCAATGTTCGTAAGACCAAAGCATTGTATCCATCATCTATATGACCGCTGGGATGCCCTTCATAGCTAATAGCAGGGTCAGAAAACAGCCCCACCCGTGTATGGCTTAATCCATCAGAGTAATAATTTCCACCAGTATAGGCCATGATGCTGCTGTATCCCTTTTCACCTGCTACGGGATGCCAATGCCAGCCAGCTGAACTGTCGCCAAAATTGTAATCATCCCTAGACCAAGAGGTTGGACCAGCATAATTATTCTGATCTTTGGCATGACTCAGTCCCATATTATGTCCGATTTCATGGACTGGAGTATAACTATCAAAGACAGGAGCATTTATCACACTAAAGGCCCAAGAGGCACGACCAGCAGAAGATGTTAAAAGGTAGGACAGACCACCGTTAGAAGAATAATCACCCAGCATGAGAGAGACAAAATCAGCTCCATAGGTGTCCCGCAGCATATGCACCTCATCCATAGACCCATCATTAGTTGCGTACAATCTATCCAAGTCAGTTTCTCGACTTCCAGAACCTGTATAATTAATCTGTTCCGAATGGACTAAATGGAGGAATAAGCCTGTCTTGCTATTCTCATGTACATCGTTTGCTATAGCCATGCCCAAGGCTATGATATTGTTCATCTCGTCGACACTGCCAGCGTATGTGAGAGCATCATTGGAGTAAACGACCATAACATCCACCATTGTGGTTGCATCTGTGCTCTCATTCTCCTCTACAGGGAGATTATTCATCATCTGGTAGATGCTCTCTTCCCCATTGGTTAATAAATCCGGATCAGGCTGGACAACATCTTCTTCATCAACTTGAAGCTGTTGCGGGTCCAACTCTAAGGCATAGTGGAGGTCATCGGCCTTATTGTATTCAATCGAAAAGATTTTCCCTTGTTCTGGCGCCAGTATTTTGGCTCGTACCTGCCCATTGGATGACGCAATAAAAACCCTTCCCCATTGGGAGCCTATGATTTTTGCTGTTGTCACGGTCACCCCATTAGTATTACGAGTAGATCGCACAACCTTTGATTCAATGTTGATATCATCAAACAGATGCGTAACAAGATCTGTCCCTTGATTTAAAGGTTTTCCGTTGTTGATTTGAGAATTCAGCAATATTGCTCGACTGCGTAAACCTGCTTGCATGCGGCCTTTCCATGAGGATTTCTCAGGAGAAGCGGCCTGCACCACAGATACCCCTGTTAAAGGTGGCGAGATAGTTTGCATTTGAGATAGAAGGGTCTGATCTGCTGCTTCTGCGCTGCCGCTCCCTACATTAAAAAAGAGCGGTGTGATACACATCATAAAAAAAGCCCTTCTCATAATGATCAATACTTTTATTTTTCGCATAGCCCCTCCTCCTGTTTTTTGAATATCTCCCTTGAATAAGACACTTATGGTAGGAAAAAATTTTAAGCGCCTTGTTTTAGTAAATGCCAGCACCTGTTAAAATGCAATTAAAAAAGGGGCAAACCCTAAGGTTTGCCCCTTCTCTTTCTCATAAAGTAGCCCGTAACAAACTGGCTTAGGGCAGGCACAGGGCCTGCACCTACAACTCCCTACGGCTGAACAGCCCCGGTTCCCTTCTCCCTGCTCAGAAGGAAATTAATGATAGCGCTTATAAAGTTCACTTTTTTCTTTTCAACCACTTCCTCGTAGCCTTCCCCGCCCTGTTTGTTTGCTCCAGTCAAATCAAAGGCCGTTCCATCAGGATCAACATGGCGATGCAGGTTGTTCTGATACTCCTGCACATCGCTGTACCCGTCTCGGTCATAATCACTGGTGCTGTTTGCTGTGGTCAGATTGCCGAAAAAGAGCTGTTCCCAGGCATCGTCGATACCGTCCTGGTCCGTATCCGCGAGCATGGCTGTTGCAGCGGTGTTGATCAGCTGGGCAGTACTGCCGCCGTAGGCACCCATATCCATCGCAGTCCCGTCAAGAGCGCGACCGGTGCCAATACAGGGTGAATCGCCTGCCAGCTGATAGCCGTCTATGAAGCGGGGATCAAGGGAAATACCGCC
Source organism: Candidatus Electrothrix aarhusensis (assembly GCA_004028505.1). Classification (GTDB taxonomy): domain Bacteria; phylum Desulfobacterota; class Desulfobulbia; order Desulfobulbales; family Desulfobulbaceae; genus Electrothrix; species Electrothrix aarhusensis. The sequence continues at coordinate 4,113 of MTKO01000087.1, read as the reverse complement.
CTGCCCTGCTTCAAGGCTGACATAATTACCGCCGTCGTTGCCGTACACATCATTATAGGCAAGGGTGAACAGGTCATGGGTCGCTTTACCGGAGGTGTTTTTCCCTTTACTGCCCTTGCTCCCCTTATCATTTCCTTTGCTTCCGACCTTACTCTCTTTACTTCCCTTATTACCTTTACTCCCTTTGTTGCTGCCCTTACTGCCCTTGCTTCCTTTGTTACCGCCGAGGCCGACAATGCCGTCATCCTTATTAAAGGCGACGATATTATTCAGGATCATCGCCGGATCATTACCACCCGCACTGATACCGTCGCCGCTGTTGTCCACAATGGTGTTGTTGATCAGCAGGGGCATCACATTGCCTTGGAGTCGGATACCGTGCTTGTTGTCCGTGATGATATTACGGGCAATCAGAGGCATCTGCTTGGCACCGCTGATATTGATGGCAGCGGCATTGCCTTTGTTCTTGCTGTTGCGCAGGGTAAAGCCGATTACTCCGCCGACGCGCACACCGTGGAAGGTGATCACGTCGTCTTTGCCGTTGCCGTCAATGATGGTCTCTGCCGGGTCATCGGACAGGGCAACAAGATAGACACCGTCTTTCAGCTTGAGCTTGGATTCCACGTAGGTTCCGGGCTGGACACAGACATTACCGCCGAACTTGGTGATGGCGACATAGTTGGCTGCGGCCTGGATACTGGTAAAATCATCCGGGACTGTGGTGGCGCACTGGATAGGGGTTGAGGCGGCATCTGTCGGGTCGGAACCGGCACGATATTCCTCAAGATTGCTGTAGCCGTCGTTGTCCGCATCCTCGAAGGTTCGTGAGAGAGGTCGTTGAAATACTGCTGTTCCCAAGCGTCGGGCAGACCGTCGCCGTCGCTGTCGGTCGGGGTGACGGTGCGGACGGCGGTTATGTTGCCGTTGGCATCGTAGTCGTAGCGGATGGATGTGTTGTCGCCGCTCTCGCTTGCGGTCAGCTGATTGAGGTCGTTATAGCTGAAGGTGCTTGCGGCGCAGAGGGGCGGGGTAAGGGTTGCTGTGAGCAGGGTTACTATAATACAGCCTTTATTTTTCATTGAAGCAGACCTTTTTGTTTTTATGTAGGTTGGGGTGAGCTTTGCGAACCCCAACATCAACGGCTGTTCATTATTTTTGTTGAGATTCGTTTCCCTTTTTTGTTGGGGTTCGTTTCTCTCACCCCAACCTACGAAATATCGGTTCCTCGGACCAATCAGGCGGGTATTGACCGTTCTTGATGGCCCGGTGGAATGTCGAATACGGCCAATCCGCAACGCGGGTAACGTGACCGTGTTTGACCGGGTTGTAATGGATGTAGTTCACATGGTTCGTGTAATCCTGCTCGTCCCGGATCAGGTGCTCCCAATACCTCCGTTGCCAGATGCCCCGTTCGCCCTTGGCGATTCGACTTTTGCTCCGTTGTTCATCGGCAGGGATGCAGCGTGAAAATCCAGCTTTAATCAGGGACCAGCGCATAGGATAATCTGCATCGTCCTCCGGCAAGGTCCAGATTGCATGGAGATGATCGGGCAGCACCACCATTGCATCAATGCGGAAGGGATGCGATGTCAGCACCTCTTGCACGGCATTCCGTAAATCGTCAATGTGATCAACGAGCAGGGTCCGGCTCCGGTCCGCCAAATTGACCGTGAAAAAATATGTCCCGCCCGGCACATACACCCGTCGATATTGCATTTAATTCCCCGCATCCCCCGATCATCCATATCCGTCATCCGTAGGTTGGGGTGAGCTTTGCGAACCCCAACATCAACATCACCGGCGACAACACCACATCACGTCAAAATTCCGACACGGTTAATCGGGGGGATATTTCAATATTTTCGATAAAATTCCGTTCGTTATTTTTGTTGAGATTGGTTTCTCTCTTTTGTTGGGGTTCGTTCCTCTCACCCCAACCTACCGGGCTAGTTGGGTTGTGGGCAAAGGCCCGCTTTAGTGTTTCTTAATGCTTCTTCTGCTCCATAGTTTCCCCATTTGATCTCAGAACGTGATGCACGAGTACCTTCCATTCCAAAAAAACTTTGCCCTACGTATTTTATACCAGAATAACCAGGTACCCATAAATAATCGGAAAGAAATTTATATAACGTCGTCCTTCCATTAGGAGCACTCGCTACTATGTCATATGCAAACAGGTAATGATCTGCATCTCGTAAAACCTTGTTATCATTGTTAACAAACCGCCTTGTTGCTGCGATGTCTGAAAGAGCTCTCGAATAATTATAATTTGCCCTCTTCAAATAATAGCTAATAACACTACGAACAGCATCATCTTGATTTCTGTAGTTACCTCCTATGCTGTTGTTATTGAGATTACATATCATCTCCTGTCCATACCGGTCAGTTAACTTCCTTCCAAATGTATCATGATATCTTTCCAAGCATAATTCATCGACAGACAACCCACTCGGATCAATCCCCACCACAGGATTATTCTCCACATAAGCAAACAAATTCTTATTCCAAATAGGATCTTCCCCAAGAAAACGCCGCAGCTCAGGCTGATAATACCGCGCCCGCATATAATACAATCCGTTCCCCTCATACATCACCCCGTACTGCCCCACATAGCGAAACGGATTAAACGCCTCCTCCTGCACCGCATTCACTGTGCCGTAGGCAGTATAGGCATACTGATGGGTGATCTTGCCGGCCTCATCGGTCATGGCCACCGTGCTGCCCCGGAAATCATAATGAAAACTCCGATACGCACCGTTTTTCTCCTGCCCGATCAGGCCGATCCCGTACACATAATAGGTCTTTTCCCCGGCCTGATCTTCCCGGACCAGCACCTGACTCAGTGAGGCATTGGGATTGACAATATACCGGGTTGCGGCCTCGCCCTCTGTCACGGCAATGCGCTGGTTCTCCGCATTGTAGGTATAGACCGTGCTGCCGACCTGGCGCAGTCGGTTGCGGGAATCAAAAACAAAGGAGACAGCTTTTCTGTTCAACGGCCCCTGCACCATATTGCCGTCCGCATCGTGCTGGACCGGCAGGCCATTGTAGGTCGCCAAGAGATTGGCCGGGCCGTAGGTCATAACCGCCGGGCTGATCGCCATCGGTTCAGGTGCTGGCGTTGGTTTTTCCTCGACAATATTGCCGACCTTGTCATAGGTGTAATCATATTGGACAATGACCTCGCCGCCAGCTTTGGCATCCTTCTGTTGCAGCAACTGCCCGGCCTCGTTGTACACGCGGGCGACCGTGCTGCCGTTGGGTCGGGTGGTCAGAACCAGTCGCCCTTCCTTGTCATAGGCATAGCTTGTTGTGCGGTTATTCCAGTCTGTCACGCTGACCAGTCGATCCGCTGCATCGTAGCCGTACTGCACCTGCTTGCCGTCCGGGTAGGTCAGGCTGCTCAGGTTACCCACCGCATCATATTCGTAGCGGATGACATTGCCTCGGCTGTCCGTGTACTTGATCACCCGATCCAGAGCATCATATTCGCGGGAGATGGTACCGTCGGCATTGCTGACCGTCAGCACATTGGAGTTGACATCATAACTGTAGCTGACTGTGCCGTCCGGGTCGCTCATCGCAATGAGCCGCCCCAGGGCATCGTAGGTAAACTGCCGCTCCTGCCCTCTGGCGTTGGTCAGCTTGGCGAGCAGATCGCGGGCCGTATAGGTGTATTTCACCGTGCTGCCTGTTGCCGAGGTTTCGCTGATTCGGCGACCATTGCTGTCATAGGCAAAGCTCGTCCGGTTGCCCTTGGGGTCGGTAATGTCGATGAGCCGTCCGTCCGCATCAAAGGACTGGGCTGCGATTCCGCCCAGCGGATCAACGGTTGACGACAAACGGTCAAGGGCATCGTAGTTCATCTGCACCACCCGGCCCAGCGGATCAGTGCTCTGCTTTAGCCGGTTCAGCTCGTCGTACTCCAGACCGGAGCTATTGCCCAGAGCATCGGTGATGCCGAGCAGATTATCCCGGCTGTCATAGCTCAGGGACTGGATCACCCGGTTGTAAGCATCCTGCACAGCAACCAGATTGCGTGTTTTGTCATAGGCCAAGGTTCGGGTATTACCCAGCGGATCAGTCAGCGCGACCAGCGGCCCTTGGCATCAC